>CAZETM010000859.1:0-4284 GCA_964514885.1 uncultured Polyangium sp.
TGGAATCTCTTTCTCGGAATTGTCTACACGATCGACAAGAAGACGCTCTTCAATAACAAAATTCTCGCCACACCCATGCTCGAGACTGTCAACACGAAGATCGAATTCGAACGCGAGTTTACCTCCGAAGACCACGCTCATCTCGCACGCTATGGCGAACTTGGCCCAGTTGTTTTGTCCCGCCTCGCAAAACATGCCGGGCGCAATCAGCTCATCGTCGATTACTACCTCGCGAAGAGCGAAATATTCGGCCAAACCATCGTTTTTGCCGCAGACACGATTCATGCCCAAACGCTTGCCGCCGAGTTCAATAAAAGACAACCCGGGCTTGCCGATTACGTCGACTACTCGCGCAAAGATTCACACGAGGTGATGACCGCGTTTCGTGATCGAGCAAAGCCCATGGTGCTCGTAAACGTGGAGATGTTGACCGAGGGCTTTGATGCACCAAAGACCAAGACCGTTTTCATTGCTCGACCAACCCGCTCGGAAGCGTTGTTGTCTCAGATGATCGGTCGGGCCCTTCGCGGGCCTAAAGCCGGCGGTACAGACGAAGCGTATCTCGTCACCTTCCTCGATACCTGGAAAGATTTCGACGTATTGGATACCGAATACGTCGTTGACGGTGGTGCGGTGGAACCACTCGAAGCGCGGATGAATCTGCCCGCGAAGATCATTCTCATCTCCGCCGAACTCATTCGTGAGGCGTATTCACTTTTTCGGAGCAATGTTCGAGGCAGCTTCGAAGGGGTCCATCAGTGCTTGCCTTATGGTTGGTATATCTGGGAAGAAGAGTTCGAAAACGACGTGCAACGGCGCCTGGTGCTGGTCTTCGAGAATCAGCGCGGTGGATATGAGGCATTCGACGCCGAATACACCGATGGGTCCAGCATTCCCATAGATGGGGTGACGGAAGACCTTGCTCGTGACTTGGTTCGTCGCTTTTTCACCGACAGCCCCGATCCGCTCCCGCGATGGACCGATCTTCAGGCGATTCTGAACGCTAGGCAGAAGGGCTGCCACATCGTCTTCTATACTTTCGATGAGAAAAAGGCATTTGACCCAACGACACTGGCGAAACAGTTTCTCGGAGATGACCTCGGTCCTCAGAAGCAACAGGTGAAGCTAAATGAAATTTGGGCTGCGAATGATGCTTGCAAGCTCATTTATCTGAATGACTTCAAGGCATTCGCTGAAGATGTGGGCCGTGAGCTCACCAACCTCATGGAGGGAGGAACCCGAACAGCGGTCCCACCCGAGATCATCAAGAGCACGCCGAAAGGGCGAGCCAGGCGTTGGCCCGAAGGAGACGCGGGGTATTCGCTTATGGTGCTCAAAGATGCGGTTCTTGCTCAGCCGCGGCATTTTCCTGATGGACCACCGACAATCAAGGAGCTTCGTTACGCGAATCGGGTGATGGCGAACTACTGGGGATTTTTCCAATTTGCGAACAAGGAATTGGTGATCAACCCGGAACTGAATTCGCCGGAAGTGCCTCGGTTTGTGATGGAGTTTCTCCTGTACCATCAGCTTTTGCACGCCGACATGCCCTCGGCTGGGCACAATAAAGACTTCCGTGCTCGAGAGCGACTTTTTGTCCCCTCTCCCGAAGCGGTAGCCGATGCCGGCGAGCTTGGGCACGTGCCTGGAACGTCGCTGGATGCCTGGCGGGTGCTTGCGGAGCAATTCCTGGATACTTTTCAGCAGAACTTCGACCTGCGTGTGCCTGGCACTCGGATTGGGATGTGAGCAATGCTTGACCTTCTGTACACACCGGAGTCTCAGAGACAGGCATTTGCCGAAGCATGTGCCTGGGCCGAGGAGATTTACCTTTGTTTGGCCTGGATCGAACCGGGTGATGCTCAGGGACCTAGTTTTACCGATCTAAAGCCACACGAGAGCAAGGTGCAGCAGGCGATCGTAGGGCTTTGTCGATTCCAGACTTATCCGGGCTTGATCCGTCGACTTTACCGGTCTTCGGTATTGCGGCTCGTTGGTTCGGTCGATGGGTCATTCTCACCGAATTTCTACCTGTTTCGGAACGGGTCTCGAGTTCGCGTACTGCTGGCAAGCGCGCCGTTTACATCGACACGTTTTGCACGATCTTGCGAATCCATGGTGCTGTTCGAGGGGGATCGAGATGATCCCTTTGCACTAAGGGCACTACAACTGCTCGAGCGTTGTCGTGCATCCGCGCATGTACCGACGGCCGCGGAACTGGATGCTTACGAGGACGCTTGGGCTGAAATGCGCAGCGGCGGGAGCGTACCTGATGCAATCGTGGGGCTGCCCTTGGAGACGTACAACGGGGCGATGGTGGGAGACCTGGTGCTTGAAGATTCGCCTGGTGCGCTTTTGGAGGCGTTCGTAAAGGTTCGCCAAACCCTGGTGACGGCAGCAGCCGTACGAGTTCCAGCGACACTGATGCCGCACTCGGCGCAGCCGGGCACTGAGTTGCGGACGACGCTCTTTTGGTCGTCACTTGGAGTGTGGAGTGCGCTTCATCGAAATGAGGCGCGTTATGGTCTCCACTTCGGATTTGTGCCGCCCTGGGAAGTGGTACGTCCCGTGGCAGCGCTTTCGCTCGTGATGGCCACGACGCCGCAATCGCTTGGCGAACTGATGGCCAGCGGGGCGACGGATGCCATGGCCATTGCCCGCACGGGTGCAGGGCAACGCTTTGTCATTCACGTCGCGGTCGATCGCCAAAACAAGACTGGCGATGTGCACGTGCGGGACGCGTCGAATACGGCATTGGCCTCGGTCATTGGTGAGGTTGGTGGAGCAGATTTCGTGCAAACTGCCGCAGCATTTGCGCTTCGAGTGAGCCGTCGCCGAGTTCGGCGCGAGTTGGAGGTAGCGAATTGAATCCTTCGATATTGGATATGACGGTTGCAGCATTGCGCAAGGACGACGAGTTGTTGGCAATGTTGGTCGAGATGACGGGGCTCACACGGAGGAAGCTCGAAAATCGCCTTCAAGGCTGTGATGGGCGCACACGTTTGCGCAACGCACTCGCTGACGACCTGAATCTAACGTCCGAGGGACTTAGCCGGTTCACTGTGAAGCAGGCACGTGCGTGGGGCCTTGCTTGGGATATCGCTCGTGCGTGGGAAATCGCTGTGGAGCGGGTGGAAGTAGTATTGGAGTCGGTTCACGGCGCGACATTGGTGTGGCGTGCTTTGGATAGGGTGGAACCTAAAAGCGATGAGGACGAGAGTGGGACTGACGAGCCACTGGCCAACCTGGGGACTGATTGGTCGTCTCCTCGACGGATATCCGATGTGCTGACGGCCCTTGGGTTCGAGGTGCCTGAGCGACTTCGCGCAGAGCGTTTCAGGGCGGTGTTGGAGATTCTTCGTGGGCGTGGGATTGATGCGTGCCTTGCGGAGGATCCGACCCGACAAGTGCTCGATTTCGATTCTTCTTCGCCAGGGATCGCTGCAAAACTCTGCCTTCGGAAAGGCGACAGCCTCGATCCTGTTCAAACACAGACAGGCACAGACGCGGTTATGGTGGGCTGGAGCCGGCTTCAACCCATTCGAGAGTTCTTCGGGCGGCTTGGAATGCCAGTTCCGGACAAGTTCGGTCAGCAAGAATTCGGAGCGTTTGTTGAAGCGCTGGAACTCCGCGGCTTTGAGGTAGCGACGGCCGAAGGGGTGCACATTTCGCCTTTACACGACGCGCTTTCCCTGGATGCCGAAATACGAGTGCGTCATGACGCTCTATCTGCGTCCATGTCTTCGCGACACTTCGATGGAGATCGGCAAACGGGTGCAGTGGAACGTGGCACGCATTTGCGGGGGGACTATGAACACGCCTGTTTACGACTGGAACTGCTCACGGCGAGTGGCACTGCTACGTCCAGTTCTCCAGAGTTGCTCGTCAGGTGTGTTGATGTCGCGGTCGCAGGTCTGTCGATCGAAGCGACGCAGCGGCGGCTGCTGTTGCGTGTAGCTGAAGCCATGATGCAGGCTTCGCGGAATCCAATGATGGTTTTGATGGGTCTTGCGCTGCGTCTTGACAGGGAGGATGGTCAGGTGCTGCTCAACGAATATGCTTCGTTGTATCCGGGAAACAACGAGCAGCAAGCGCTCCTGTGCGAGCACTGGATCGAGCTTTGTGGGGAGTAGGCCTTCGCCATCGTTGGCGAAGTCTGTCGTGGTCGCCGAGGTCCACACGAACCTGACCAAACAACTTGACACGCCGGCAAACCAGCGCGAAAGTGTGCGCCGCATCCATGAAAAAGTTCGTTCCCGGAATCGGTGAGTCTGATTTTCGTTT
>CAZETM010000860.1:0-4276 GCA_964514885.1 uncultured Polyangium sp.
CCTCTCCACGAAGCGAAGCGAAGTTGGAGAGGGGTCGGGGGTGAGGAGAGCAAATCAGTTTGCCGGCGAGACTCGATACGCTTGCGTCCAAGCCTTTTTGCCATCGGCCAACGTGATCCGCGCGCGTACGTAACGCTCCGTGCCACGTAGTCGATACGTCGCTTCGCCGTCCGCGGCGCGGTCCTTCTTCTCGAAGACCTTGCCCCCGTCACCGATGAACTCGACCGTCGCGCCTTCTTGTTTCACCCACACACTGAGCGCTTCGGGCGTTACGCGTAAACGCGTGAGCGTGGCGCCGCTCGACGAATACATCTGCTTCTTGCGCAAACTTTCGCAGATCAAGTTGCGGTCTGGACTAGCCGCGAAGACCTCGATCCATCCCCCACCAGGTTTCGCAGGATTGGCGCGGTTGGGTTTGTCCGGGTGAAAGTGATGCGCGTCGTCGACTGCGGCACTCCCGATGTCTTCGCCTTGATCGAGCAGCGTGTCCCAGATGGCTTCATGCGATGGATGTTCGCCGTCTCCGTCCGTGTTCACATGCGGGTGGCTGCTGTAGATCTCCAGCAGCTCGGCGCCTTTTGCGTCGCGGATGTCGGCTGCGGAGAGCGCCCAATCGAAGTTGGGATGGTTGACCAGCGCGATGCCCCCTTGAGCGTGCACGGTCTCGATCGCGTGCACGAGCGCTGCGCGGTTGGAAGGTTGTTTGCCTCCGCCGATGGTTTTCTTGGTGCACAAACCATTGACGTGAACACGCAGCTTGTTGACGGTCATCGTCAGTTCTTCGCCGCCGATGATGACAAACCCTGGTTGCTCGATGTCCTTGAAGGTTTGCGGACTCGCTCGCGTGTTGTGGTCGGTCAGCGCGACGAAGGCGAAGCCGTGATTGCGATACCAAACGTAGACGTCGCGAGGAGGCCGATCTCCGTCGCTCCACGAGCTGTGGCTGTGGATGTTTCCCTTCTGAAAGGTGGAGACGTCGATCGTTGATTCGAACGTGCGCTGCGCAGTGACGGGCGCGATGGGAATCGTGGGCGTCAGGGCGATGCGATCCGTTGCCGGAGGAGGCGGCGGCGGAGGCTTGCGCAGAAGCAGTCCACCACCGACGACGAGCGCGATCATGCCAACCGCTGTGGCAATGACGCCTCGTGTCCCGATGGATTGCCAGAGAGCTCTCTCGCCGTTCAGATGACCTCCGTAGAATGCTTTGAGGCCAAACGTTCACGCCCCGTGCGACGTGTTCTCAGTCGAGCAAAAGTCGTACTTTCACGGCAACATTGATGCCACCCGGGGGCCAAGCCAAAAACGCCGGGTTGGTTTGTCCCGTCCACTCGATGCGCACTTTTTTCCCGTCTTCGAAGAACGGAGCGATCGGGCCATTGTGAACGAGGTCGAGCACGACGTTCGGTTCGCCTTTCGGGAACGGAGATTGGTTCACGATCAGCGTGCGTCCCGTGCTCGTGACCGCTTCGCCGGAGACGGACGAAAGAAACGTGAGGTCTTCGGCAGGTTCCTCGGCATCGAGACGCACGAACCCGAGGCGTGCGTTCGGGTACGAGCTCACGTCGCTATCGAGCGTGATTTCGTTCCACCAAAAGAACGTCCCGTTGACTTTGGGTGATACGGTGAAGTCGGCATCGACGTCGTATTCGCTGATGACCGACGTGCAGCCGAAGGTTCCCGCGGATAGCGAGAGTGCCAGGAAAAACGAGGCGCACCGTAACGAGCGCCATTGAACTGTGCTCGAGCCGTCCATCTTGAGAGGGTAGCACGTGGATGGTCGCGATCTCGGCTCGTGACCCAAGGCATTCACGCGAGGTGCATCGAAGGCAAGTTCGCGTGGCAGGCAAGGCTCGCGCTGCGCGTGTTCGACCTCTGGGAACAGAAGGAGTCGTTGCTCATATGGCCACGATGCAGGAAGGCTCCCTCCTCTTTTCGTTGAAGCATTGGACGAGCACCGAACAGAAGTCCGGGCGCGAGGAAGCCGAACGGGTGCAAGAAGAAGCTCGCCGCAGCATCATTGAAGCCGCGTTGGCGCGGCAACGAGCCGATGCCGAGCGCAAAGCTCGCGAAGATGCCGAGCATCGTGCTGAACGTATCCAAGCTGAAGCGGCGTATGTCGTCGCCGTCGCGCGGATGCGGGCCGAGGCAGAAATGACGGCGCGCATCGAAGCTTCACGCATCGCGGTCGAACACGAACGAGCGCTCGCATTGATCAACGCCGACGTGCAGAAGAAGCGGCTCACGCAAGCTTTACGAATCGGAATCGTCGCTCCGGTGATGTTGTTCGTCGCGACGATGGGCATCTACTTCGGCAAGGTCAAACCCGACGCCGAGGGGCGAATGCTCGCGCAACAGGCCGACATCGTTCGATGGAACGAAGAGGTCAAACAACTCAGGCAACAAGTCGCCGCACGTGACGCGCGCATCCGCGACGCTGAACGAGTGCTCGCAGGCATTCACGCGCTCGCCAAACGCAGCGATGAAAACCGCGAAGAACGATGACTAAATCGAATTTTCGAACTCGAGCAATTGCGTTCACGACGTGTTCACAAACGAGCACGTGCGCACGAAAGACCATCATCATGGTTTTTATTGCGTTGCAGAATTACGTCTTCATCAACGACGCTGTTGCGTTGTTGCTACGTCACGACGGTTCTGATAACTGAATCGAGCCGGTCGACGTGGGCCGGTAGTAGCTGGATCTGCACAGTTTTACGCTGTTTTGGTCGAACGCGTTTGCCTGGGCGACGGGATAGCAACGAGCCGACATCGGGCATCGGTACACGTTCGTTCGGCCGGATGTCTCGAGTGAGCGGCATTCCCGAACATGAGCCCGCCGGTAACCCTCTACGACAAAGTTATCGCCGCCAGCGGACTTTCCGGGGTGTTTGCGGGTGGAACGATCAAGCGTGCGTGTTCCCGCGTGGGGGTCAACGCCGAGACGATGAGCCCTTCGGAGCTTGCGCGGGCCATGCCGTCGATCGAGCAGGCGTTAGCGGTGTTTTTACCCGCTGATCAGAAAGATTCGCGCATGCAAGCGATCCGCGCTTTATCCCGTGGATGAGACGCGTGGATGACGCGTGGATGAGATTCGCGGCTGATCTGTGCGTGGGTGGTGGATCAGGATTCGTTGGAGCGCACGGTCATCACCGGTGTCGAGGACTGTCGCACGACAGCTTCGGCGACGCTTCCGAGCAAGGTTCGTCCAATCAAACCTCGGCCGTGAGTGCCCATCACGATCAAGTCGGCGCTTAGCTCGAGGGCAACATTGCAGATCTCCTGTGCCGAGCGGCCTTCACGCAGCAGAGAGTTCAGTTGCACACCTTCGGAGTTTTTCCTGGCCACGTAGGTATCGAGCTGTTCTTGCGCGCCCTTTTTTACGCTCTCGGCGACTTCTGGAGACGGGATGTAGGACCCATCCGGATAGTTGTAGATCGGCAAGCCGTACACGTGCAGCACCGTGACCTGCGCACCGAGCTTGCTCGCGAGCCACATGGCTCGATCGAGTGCACGGTCGGAGGTGTCGTCGAAATCGATCGGTACGAGGATTTTTCGCAGCGACATGACGGTCCTCTTTGTGGCTTGCCCGATGTCGTGGCCCGCCGCTCTTCCCGATACCACGGCGGCTACGCAGCCAGCACCTTGATCGCAGGGTTTTCCATTCGTCGCGCGAGCGACCTTGGTGGAAGTGTTTCGACCGCAAAACCCTTGGGCGTGCATGCCGTCCAGATTTTCATCCAAGCCCGCGATCTTCACACTTCAACCGACTTGCGCAAACCGGGGTAGAGCGTTAGCCTGCGACTGCCCTAGGCTCGTTCGTCGTCGTACTCAGAAAGCCCGCCTGCTTGCGGATGCTCGATCTGGACGGCTGACGGTCGCTACGTCTGTGGTCTCGAAGCGATCCGAAGCACGGCCCGGGTCACTTGCGGGAAAGGTCAAGCAGAGGCGCGTGCATCGGGTGGTCTGAGGATGAGCAAGCGACTGTACGTGGGCAATTTGGCGTTCCACTCCACGGAAGACAGCGTTCGTAACGCTTTCCAAAGTGCTGGAGTGGAAGTCGTCGCTGTCCAAGTCATGACCGATCGAGTGACCGGGCAATCACGTGGGTTCGGGTTCGTTGATGTAGCGGGCGACAAAGAAGCGAAGGACGCGATCGACGCGCTCCATGGCAAGCAGGTCGACGGGCGACCGTTGACCGTCAACGAAGCGCGTGAGCGCACGCCGGGTGGCGGCGGTGGCGGCGGTGGTGGCGGCTTCCGTGGCGGTGGCGGCGGCG
>CAZETM010000861.1:0-4268 GCA_964514885.1 uncultured Polyangium sp.
GACCCCGCAAGAGCGCTTTCGGATGAAAGATGAAGCCATCTGGGAGGACACCAAGGCCGAGATTGAAGCCAAAGGAAAAAAGGAGGGAATCATCGACATGTGCGATCTCCTGGGCATCGAGCTCGACGACGAACGCAAGGCTCGACTGGAGCGTCTCAATCTCGACGGTTTGGATGCTCTGCGTACGCAGATTAAGCAGACGAAACGCTGGCCGGGGTAAAGACGGTCACGATCTCGCAGTCGCCCCAGCGTCGAGACCTCGAAACTCGCATAATCGAGTCGAAAAGCCGCGGCGCCATTGCGTACATGCCCAGTGGTCGCGGTGCAGTGCACGAAGAGGAATAGCAGAGGCATTGTGGCCGCCGTGCATCGCCCCCGTGATGATCAAGTCATCGATCAATTCACCTTGGGCGCACTTTTCTTGATCGTGCGCGACATCAGCGCTGGCACGTGGTCTTCCCAATCTGCTCCCGCCAGATAATGCGCCACCGCTTGCAATCGTGCATATCGACGCGACAACAGCGTCGCCAAACGATTCCGAGCGTCAATCAACGCCGAATGCCCCACGCCTTTTTCGGCCGGCGCATTCTTCGGTCGCAAATGTTGCAACAAAAACGCGCCAAGCGCCGCCGCTTGTTCCACCTGATCGGTCGTCACCGCGTGTTTTCCAGCAATCGTCGCGGCATGCGCCTGAAACAATCCAGCCAATTGCACCGCGTCTTCCGCCATGTCCCGAGGCCCTCGACCCGTTGCTATCGCCGCAACTTGATCCGCTGGCAAAAGCCCCGCAGCCGCCAACCCCTTCGCCACCGACAACAGAATGCTTCGGAGTGACCAGCCCACCGCCGTCTTCTGCGATACCTCCGATTCCGAAGGGATCTCCTGCTCCACTTGAATCGCGGCATATTTCACCGCCAATGCCAGCTCCGAAATCGATTGCAACGCTGCAAGATCCTCTTTGGGCAAATACGACGGCACCGTCGATTCGATCGTCGTGAAATACGTCATCGCCGTCTTCACGTTCGCCAAAGCCAAGTCCACATCGAGACGATATGGCAAAATCGCCTCCGCAGGTAATGCCTGTGCGGCGGTGAGGTGATTTTGATAGGCTATCGCGGCATCGGTCGGCTGTACCATGAAGACTCCTCCAGTGTTGTGAGCTGGGCCGGTATACTAGAGGTCGACCCAGTAGGCAACACCAATTATCGAGTCTCCAAGGGCATGCTCGTGTGAAGTGGATACCAAACGCTTCGGTCACCTGAGGGGCTTTGGATACCAGAATGCTCGGATGGGTCAGGCTACCGAATGCGGCGAGCTATCGGGTATGAAGAATGAGTCGAGCGTGCGAGGTGGCCACGATATCGAAAATGTCATGGGGGACTTCGCCCCGAGGGCCGGGAGCTATCGAATACAGGTCGACGGTCGCGCGAGTGAGCAACCGGAGATACCTGATCGCTTGGCACGACCAACTGTGCCGTGGCTCAAGCTACAGCACTGCGCCCCTATCGCCGTCCGTGACATTCGGCGACGGTGTGTCTATCCTTCACCCGCAATGGGAAACTTATGACCTGCCTATCCGAAAGCGTGTTGCTGTCGATCCTGGAGCGTCGGCTTTCGCCCCTCGAACTGGCAGACGTCGATTTGCATCTCGATCGCTGTGAGAACTGCCGTGCGCTCGTCGCCGGCCTGGCATGTGATGTATCGACACCCGCGCCGTCAGATACCTCCCCCAATCCTCCCGGCAAGACAACTGCGCTGAGTGTTGGCACCGTGCTCGCGGATCGTTATCTCGTGCTGGAGATATTGGGCATGGGTGGCATGGGGGTCGTCTACGCCGCCTTCGACCGCCAACTCGACCGAAAAGTCGCCGTCAAGATGATGCGGGGCGAGCACGATGGTCCGGAGCGGCTCATCAAGGAAGCTCGAAATTTGGCTCGGTTGACCCACCCAAACGTGGTCGTCGTGCATGACGTCGGCGAAGCGCTGGGTGCGGCTTACATGGCCATGGAATACGTCAAGGGCTGCACGCTGCGGCGATGGGTGCGGGACGAGCGTCCTAGCCCAAACCGCGTCCTCGACGTCTACCTGGAAGCGGCAAAAGGCCTCGCCGCCGCTCATGCCGCAGGCCTCGTGCACCGCGATGTAAAGCCGGACAATATCTTGTTGGGTGACGATGGTCGCGTCCGCGTCATGGACTTCGGCCTCGCGCGTACCGATCACATGGTCACCGCTCCGCCCGCTGATGGGCTCGCATCGGAAGCGCCCGTGACCAGTCTCGACGGAACGCTGCCGTACATTGCTCCAGAGCGCTTCCAGGGTGGTGTCGCAGACGCGCGCTCCGATCAGTTCGCGTTTTGCGTGTCGCTATACGAGGCGCTTTATGGCGAGCATCCCTTCGAGTTCGCCAAGCTTCTCGAACTGCCCCAAGCGATGCAGCAGGGCCGCTTCCGCAACCCGTCGCGCGATCGCGCAGTCGACCGAGCCGTGCGCGCGGTGTTGCTTCGCGGCCTCTCGGCTGATCCTGCGGCGCGTTTTCCATCGATGGATGACCTTGCAAGCGCGTTGCGTGGCGTTGGGCGTCGAAAACGGGCGCGAACGATCACCGCCTTGGCGGCCGCCATCCTGGCCATGCTCGGAGGTGCCGTCATGGCCGTGGCTCCAGCCGCTCCACCGCCGCCCTGTGCAGGCTCGGACCGCTTGCTCGCCGGGGTATGGGATCCGCAGCGCCAGGCGGCCATCGACAAGGCCATCTTGGGCACCGAGTTGGTGTACGCTCCGAATACTTCCCGTTCGGTTCGGGACACGTTCGATCGTTATGCAAAGCGTTGGGTCGCAACTCACGCCGAGGCGTGCCGAGCCACGCGCGTGCACGGTGAACAATCCGAAGAGGTCCTCGATCTCCGAATGGCTTGTCTGGGCACACGGCTGGCCGCGTTACGTGCCATGACCGATCCGCTGATGCAGGCCGACAAGCGCGCGGTGGAAAAAGCCGTGGAAGCGACGCAGCAGCTCGCAGCGCCCGAGTTATGCGACGAAGTGCACGTGGTCGCTGAACGACTGCCGCCACCGGATGCAGCAACCGACGTGCAAGTCAAGGCGCTCCGGGAGCGTCTCGCGCGGGTGGAGGCTCAATGGCATTTGGGCCATGAAACCGAAGCATTGGCGGATGCGACGGCCATCACGCGCGAGGCCGAAGGCGTGCGTTATCCGGCGCTCCATGCCGAGGCGGGTTTCTGGCACGGACGCCTGATGAACTTCCGGGTGGACCCTGCCGAACGGGAGCGCATCCTGCTGCGCGCACTGCATGCGGCCGAGAGGGCGAGCCAAGATCGCGTGGCCATGGAGATCTGGATCGAGCTGTCGAGGCACGCGCTCTGGGCCACCGCGCATTTCGACGAGGCCGCGCGCGCCGTCGATCACGCAGAGGCCTATGCAACACGAGTTGGCGACGAGACTGTGACCGTGCGGCTGTTGGTCATCCGAACCGGAATCCACCGCGCGCAAGGCCAAAACGCCGACGCTTTACGCGTGGCCCAGGACGCCGTGAAGCAGTGCGAAACCTCGCCTCGGTGCGTGCAGATTTACCTTCACCGAGCGCTCGTGCAGCTCGCGATCATGCGTGGCTTGACGGGAGACGTGGACGGTGCGTTGACCACGTTCGATCGGGCGTTGAACATCGCTGAGGGTTTACTGGGCGCCGATCACCCGTTTCTCGCGTCGGTGCTCAACGATCGCGCCGGCGTCCTGATCCGCCAGAACCGCTATGCAGAGGCCGTCACTGCATTGCGACGCGCGGTCACGATTGCCGAGCGCGCTGGTATGGGCGAGGGCTTCTCGAGTTTTCTGCTCGCGAATTTGGGCGAAACGCTTTACCGCACAGGCGCCCATGAAGATGCCGTTGCTGCGTTGCAGCGCTCCATAACGACCAAGGAACGCGTGCTTGGCCCGGATCATCCGGAGCTGGTCGAGGCATGTGCAATCGAGGGCGACGCCCTGGCAGCGTTGAAACGCGGTGACGAAGCGCTCGTTGCTTATCAGCGAGGTCTACGGATCCAAGCAAAGTCATCCGCGCCGGGCCCCCAAAGCATGACGCTCGAACGGGCCCAACGCGGTCTTCGGGCGTGCGGCGCGCCGTGTGCTGGTGCGCTGAAACAGCTTGACACACCAGCCAAAGAGGCTCGGCCATGATGACGTTGGCGTCGATCTTCATGGCCCATGTCCCTGACGAGCGACGCGAGCAGCTCATCGCGGAGCCTTCGGAGGAGCTG
>CAZETM010000862.1:0-4250 GCA_964514885.1 uncultured Polyangium sp.
GGGCGCGATGTACGAAAAGGCTGGGCCGCAAGGGGGAGCAGGCCCGGGTGCACCGGGGGCAGCACCGCCGCCAGGTGACAAGGGCAAAGGGAAGGACGGCGTGATCGACGCCGAGTTCGAAGAAGGGCCCTGATTCGCGCTGAGTCACTCACGGGAGCGTTGCGGGTCGGACAAACCGACCGGGCGCTCCCGTGTCGTTTTGTGGTCAAACGAATCGCAAGGACACGCTGCGACGCACAGATCGTCGATCGCAGTCACCTCGACCCGGGTTGCTCAAGTCAACCTGGGTCGATTCGTTTTTGTCCTCAACTACGGGGCGGGCGGAACAGAGTCGTCAGCCGGAGGTGTCGGCAAGTCGATCACAACATCGCCGCGAGGTTTGTCCGGAGCCTTATCCGTGGTCGGCTTGGGAGCGGGCTCGTCAGTGGACGAGCTTGCCTTGGCGGGCTTGTTCTTGCTCCAAGGCTTGCCAAGTTTCGTGGTCGGTTTGCTAGACGCAGGCGCTCCAAAACTGACGGTCGGCGCGGGCACGGTTACGACGGGAGGCAACTCGGGAGTTGTCGATGCTGACACAGATGAGGCTGGAGTCAGATCGGCCGGCAGCATGTTTGATTGCACGACAAAGAACGCAACGCCTCCAATGGCGAGCACAAACAACACTGCAACCACTCCAAGAGTCTTGCGTTTTCGTGAACCGTCAAACTCGGGGGGTTCGGAGATTCTGTCATTGCGAACGATGCCAGGAGCAGTGATGGGAGTGGCTGCATTGAGCATCCCAGGTTGAAATACAGGTGCCCCAAGGTTCGTGCCGCTTGGGACTGCCACCGGCTGCGCCGATGGTGCGCTGGGTCGTTCTGGTGGTGCGGTTGGTTGCGCGGCAACAGCCGGGGTTGAGACGCTCGACCCAGGTTGAAGAGGAGCGGTGGGTGGAGCTGATGCGGTGACCCCGGGAGACGTCTTCGTGAAAGAAGTCATCCCGGGTGAAGTTTTAATTCCCGAACCTGTGGGTGAAGCCGTCGGGACGATCAACCTGGTCGAGTCTTTGGCGACGACAACCGGCGGCTCTTCATCGAAGTCGAAGTCGAAGTCGTCGATCTCTTGCTCTGCAAGCGGATCGGATAGAGCCTCGACGATCTTCGGCGCGGGAACCGGCGCCGCAGACACGGCGGTCGGCAACGCGGGTGGCTTCGGTAGCGCTGAAACCGGAGCTGGTGACAACCCGGGTTTGGTTCCTCGAACCGACGTGGGCGCAGGGGTTACCGGTGGCGGCCGAACCGATGTCGGCCGCGGGGGCAACGCGCCACGCATCGCTTCGGGCACAGACGCAACGACACGCGCAAGCGCCTCAGCTAATTCGCGTGCACTCTGAAAGCGCTTGGCTCGATCGCGTTCGCATGCCTTGGCAAACCATCCGTCGAAGGCCGCGGACACGCCCGGAAAAACCTTCGAAGGCACCGGCGGATCGGCGATGGAAATCTTGATGAGCAGGTCGCCAACGCCTTCGCTATCGAACGGCAACTCGCCGACGACGCACTGGTAGGCGATGACGCCCATGGCCCAGAGATCGGTGCGTGAGTCGACTTCGGATGTGCCCTTGACCTGCTCGGGGCTCATGTAGTGAGGTGTCCCGATAAGCGTCCCGATGCCGGTTTTTTGCATCGTTGCTTTGGCAGGATCGGTAACTTTCGCGACGCCGAAATCGAGGACCTTAACGATTTCTTCGTCGTCGTTGTTGCAGAGGAAAACGTTTTCCGGTTTGAGGTCCCGGTGGACGATGCCGGCTGCATGCGCGCGTGCTAGGGCGCGACAAACCTGCGTGATGACCTTCGACGTCTCGCGAAGCGAAAGTCGACCCCGCTTATTGAGTCGCTCGAAGAGGTCTTCACCATCGAGCAGTTCCATCACGATGAACGGCTGAATCCCGTCGATTCCGTGATCGAGAATTTGCACGACATGGGCGCTACGAAGTTGCGCCGCGGCAGTTGCTTCACGTTTGAAGCGTTCACGAGCGTCTTCGCGTTTGGCCAGCTCTGGGTCGATGAGCTTGACGGCAACGTGGGTGTTGAGCGCCAGATGGTCGGCAATCCACACAGCACCCTGCGAACCCTGCCCGAGAGGTCGGACGAGCCGATAGCGATCGCTCAGAACTCGGCCTGCCTCAAGGCTCATCAGGGGCTCACACAGTAATTTGACCCGAGGTACGCTGTCGAGAGTAGGCCGAAGCGATTCACCCCGTAGTCTCCTTCATCAAATCGCGCCACGCTTCATAGGTCAGTTCGGGGTAAATGTAGTCACCCTCGAAGTTCGTGTGGTGCAACATGCGTCGTGCGACGTCGAAAATGAGCTGGCTAATGTCTTCGCCTGGTTTGGCGGCGGCAAGCTTTTCAGCGTCCTCGCGAATCATTGCGTGGTGACGGATTGCAACGCCTACTTCAGCACCTAGACCTAGGCGTTCGAGCGGAGGAAAAACATTGCGCTCTTCATAGGCCATATGCCGTTCCATCGGACCACGAAGAAACGCCACGAGACTATCTCGCTCAGCCAGCGCAGCCTCTCGAGAACTCTGGGCGATCTTCATGAGGCGGCTGGCCATCTCGCGAGCGCGGTCTTCTTCCTCGAAGAGTGCAGCGAGCAACCGATCGTATTCCATGTCTGGAGGACCTGCGTAGTTCAATTTTCTGCAGTTGGCGAGTGTTCACGCGCTTCATCCGCGGTTGGCTTCTTTTTCGCCGCTTCTCGAGCCTTGGCCAGCGCAGCAAGACGACTGGTGACGCCATACGCGACCATCTTGAGCACCTGCTTCTCCAGCCCTTTCGGATCCTTCGGATCACCGCCGAACGCAATGCGGCTCTTTGCACTCGGGCCGCCCTCGAGACGACCGATGACCGTACAGCGAATACGCAGCACATCACCCTTCTGCTCGACAACGTACTCCGTGATGCGCGCTCGTAGACGCACTTTGCCGGTCTTGCCGAAATCTGCCTTGCGGCTGGCTTCTTTGAGCAATTGGTGCAGATTTTTGGCGAGCCTTTCGCCGTCCTTGTTTGTCGAAGGAGCGTCAACCCGGGTCCACTCGACATCTGCCTTGGGGCGAGCCTCAGCAGCTGGCGAAGTAGCTAAAGCCGCGAGCGTTACCAGAACGAGTGTCGTGAGCATCCGGCGAAGGCGAAGCATGAGCGCAAGCTATGAACTGGAGTTCATGTGGGCCAACATTGAAGCAGCCAAACCGCCCCGCGAACCGACCCAGGATAACTCGATGGTAAGATAGCCGCCCTGACGGCCGCCACCCCCCGCCCTGGCGGCCGCCACCCCCCGCCATGGCGGCCGCCACTTTCTCGACCCAACAAACCCCTTGAAATGCAGGCTTTCTGAATTGGCACGTTATTCGCAGTTGCCCATGGGATGACCCAGCCTCGATCATTCCTCCCTGGCTCCACCTACTTGCTCACCCGAGGCATCCTGCACCGTCGTTTCCTACTGCGTCCGGATGCCGCAATGACTCAACTCATCCTGTATGCGCTTGCATTGGCCGCAGAACGACATGGCATCCAAGTGCATGCTTTGTGCGCAATGTCCACGCATTTGCATATGGTCGTCACCGACCCGAACTGCTCATTGCCGTGTTTTCTTCGCGATTTTCACCAATGGGTCGCGTTTGGAACAAAGATTCTGCGTCACTGGCAGGGGTCCGTTTGGGATAATGAACGCACGAGCATCGTACGGCTTTTGACGGAAGAAGCGATTGTTGAGAAAATCGCATACATCCTTGCTAATCCGGTCGCAGCGGGTTTTGTTCGCCATGCGCATCAATGGCCTGGGGCCAAAACTCGGGTTCGCGATATCGGTGCGGGCAAGCTTCGGGTAACTCGTCCAGCTTTTTATTTTGACGAGCGTAATCCACTCTGGAAAACCAAGGCAGAGATTCCAATAACGCTTCCTCCAATGATTGCTGAAAAAGACGCAGAACAGTTTCGTCGCACTGTTGCGAAACAACTCGCCAACGAGGAAGAGAATGCGCGCCGGCACGTGTGTCTCGAGACCATCATTGGCGCAAAAGCTGCGACCGAGATGTCGCCCTATACTCAGGCGACAAGCGCTGAGCCACCTCGCAAGCGCAAACCAACATTTGCAGTGGGCCATAATAATGGCGATGCATTGAAACGCGCCGTGGCTGAAGTCCGATCGTTTAGAACTTCCTATCGAACCGCACTCGAGCGCTGGCGTCGCGGGGCGCGAGACGTGCTATTTCC
>CAZETM010000863.1:0-4248 GCA_964514885.1 uncultured Polyangium sp.
GGCGGCAAGGGCGGGAAGAAATAGCGAAGCGTTACTCGGTACCGAATACATCGACAAGCGGGCGAGCGGCGTGATCAACGTCAACCACGTCGCCCGCACCCGCCTCAATGCGTGATATCGATTCCGTTGTCACTCACGGCCGTCAGTTGATCTTGCGCGGCCGTTACCTCGAAATCCTGCACATTGACACCGGGAACCGTCAACGCATCGACGACCATCGTCAGATTGCCCACGGGCAAAGGATCTGGCGACAAGGTTGGCAATGCAAACGATGTGCGACCATCGTAAATGGTCACGCCCCACGCCCGCTCTCCCATGGAGGCGCGGAAATTCACTGAATGAATCGTCGCGTCCGCGGCAGGCTTGAAGCTGTACGTCCCACCATTCGCCGCCAAATCCGTCGGCGTGGCTTGATATGCGGGTAACGTCACCGGTTTGGTGATATCCACCTGTCGCTCGATACGCAGCGTCGACGGGAAAGGTTTGCCCTTGACGCTTGCCCGAGCAATGAAGTCATAACGACCCGAAGCGAAAATGCCCGACAACCCGGGCACCTTGTTTACGGACACTTCTTGCCCGAAGAAAAATGGCAATTGCCCTTCGTCGCCCATATCGAGCAAAGGAACCACCAGGGACTCGTCCAAACCCGCCGGAACTGCTGGCATGGTGACGTTCAAGTCCACCAATGTTTCCATCGGAAACATTTCCAGCGATTCGCCCGTCGAATTGTCGCCCGCTTTCAAGTCGATACCCGTTTTGAAGGCGAAACCATAGAGCGACCGTGTATCGTCCGCTTGATCCATGAACGTGCCTTTCGTGTCCACGTCGATGATCAATGCATAACGCATTTGTTTTCCGGTCCGCGTCACAAGGCTCCAAGCGCACGGCTGGGCAGGTGCTGGCGGCGGCAATTTGATGCACGCATTCGGGGCCAAACCCATACCTTGAGGCTGCTGGATGTCATTGGAAGGATCGCCCAAACCGCCCGACCACGAATAGCTGACGAAGGCAATGAACACGTGGTTTGTCGCATTCACGAGCGAATCGAAACCCGCAATCGTTCCAGATGCTTGCGCCGTCTCCACCGTTGGCGCTTTACCCGAGCCCAGCGGAATGGTCACGTTCGCACCATTGACGCCCATCCACGTCGTGGCCGCATAATCCGTCGCCGTCACCGTAATGGTCGTCGCCCCCTGCAAGACGCTGTTTTTGAACGTCGCCAAACCCGTCGCGTCCGTGGTTGCTTCGAGCAGCTCGGCAGCGTCCGCTTCGCCCACATACACTTTCGCTCCCGCAATCGGCTCTTTCGTGTCCGCGTCGGTCGCATACACGTTGAGCGTGCCGTCAATGGCGCCCGAGCCAATGCCGCCCCCCGGAATCTCCGCGGGCGCAGCGTTGTTCCCCGGGTCGAGCGTGGGCGATTCGCCCCCACAACCAATCGCCAAAAGCATCGGCAATACCGCACAGAACTGCACTTTGCCCCATCGCGTCGTCGTCTTCATGAACAGCCTCCTCGAAAGGTCCACGTCCTTGGACCAATGAACTCCCCTTCAGGTTAAACGCGACAAGGTAATCTTTCGCGGCGGGGACGTGTCTATGGAAACGCGGCGAATTCTTCGGTAAGCTCGGGACATGACGTCGACGGCGCGTTCTTCGGTGTGGATGTTTCTAGGCTTTTTTTCTGCTGCATGTAGCGCTACTGCGCCGCAGCGAGCGGTTCACGAGCAGCCCCGCGATTCGTCGGCAGTGATTCAACACGAGCCAAGCCCGACGAAGCAACCGTCGGCACCGTTGATCGTGGCGGGCGATGAGCCGCCTGCAGCACCACCGCCGCCGCCACCGACACCGGTGGCGATCACGCCGGGAAACGAGCTTTCGATTTCCGAAAGCAACTTGGCAACATTCGCGACCGACCCTCGTCCCGTACGTTGGTCGCCTCGACCGACTCAACGTCTCGTTTCGGAGCTGCAAAGCCTGGAGTCGCTCTTGGCAAGCGTTCTGGCAGCATCGCCCGATCGTCCGAAATTGTTGCGTCGTTTGGCCGAAACGTACGTGGAGCTAAAAAACGTTGCGTTGCGCGATAAGACAGCGGCGCAAGCGGTCCTGGATACGCCTGGAAGCTCAGCGAACAAGGAATCGATTCAAAAGGAAATCGTGCGGGCAGAGAAAATCGCGACTGCCGCACAAAATGCAGCCGTCAAACATTACACGACGTTGATCACGCGATACCCCAATGCGTGCATGGCAACGAATTCGCCAGATCCGTTGGCGGCGCGGGTATGTCTCGACGAACCGCTGTATTATTTGGGCCTCGAGCTTCAACAGATGGGCAAATCGGCGGATGCGCGGCGGAGTTTCTTGCAGTTGATCAAGGAGTATCCTCAATCACCGCTTTTACCGCGAGCGTATTTGGCATTTGGTGAATTCTTCTTCGAGGAAGCATTGACTGATTCTTCCAAGTGGGAATTCGCGCGTCGCATGTATGAAAAAGTGGTCGAATCTCCGCCCGAGAAAAACGAAGTATGGGGTTACGCGCAATTTCGATTGGCGCAGGTGCTCGCTCAAATGCAGGACAAACCGGCAGCCTTGGATGCATGTGGCAAAGCGCTTCAGTTTTCCACGAAATTCGGCGGGTTGCGCATTGCTTTACCGCTCGGAATTGCGGCGCGACGGGGCTTCGTTCTGTTGTATGCGTCCGTGGGCAAACCTCGAGTCGCTGCACAGTTCTTCCGACGCGTGAGCGGAGACGCGCCGGGGCAAAATGGGCACTTGTTCGCGATGCTCGATGCGCTGATCCATGAGTACCGTCGCGAAGGCAAAGACGCGGACGTGGCCGAAGTGTGCAAAGACTTTGTTGGTGCGCAAGAAGGACCGACGTCATGTCGGAGCGGTTCGGCGCCGGCACAAATTACGCAATGAATCGATTGCGCAGCGTCCCGTGACCCTCGACGTTGCTAGCCTTTTTTCGCGCGCTTTTTTGCGGCCGGCTTCTTCGCCGCTTTGCCCACCACTTCGACACGTCGTTCCGGCATGTCGTTCGGCCAGGAACGAAACAGAAGTCGGTTCGTCCCGATGAACACCATCGTTCCGCAGCGCAGTTCTTGCTTGCCCACCAGCATCGGAAGCAACGCTGCGTCTTTCGAATACCGCTCCACTTGCAATGCAGCCGCGGCGAATGCCGTTTCGATCGCCGTATCTTTGGCGTTCGCTTCGAGGTACTTGAATTCGATCATCCACGCATACTTGAGCCCGGGAAGGTTCGGCGCGGCGGCGAGGAACAAATCACAATAGCCTTGCGCAAATTCCTTTTCGCTGAGCGCGTAAAACACTTTTCCCAGGGACACGTACATCATGAATAGCAGCTTGATCGTGCGCTCGTCCAGCTTCCGCGTATCCTTGATGCCAAAATGCTGAATGATTCGTTCATGGAACAGATTCAGCAGTGGAGCGATGTCTCCGCGCACGCCCATGCTCTCGAGGGCGCTCGACAAATTGCCCGTGTCAATCGCGAAAATCGCTTGTTGGTCCAGGTGTTTGGCCAAGTGTTCCCATTGCAATTCACGAATGACGCGGTTGGGTATTTCGAGTTCGTCCTGACCAACAGCCTCTCCGCCCGCACGCTGGGTGAGCATTCCCAGGTAATAGAGCAGCGAAATGAACGAGGAACGGGATTGCAGAAGTTTCACCCCGAATTGTTCGACCAGCGGGCTATGAATCGACCGATTGGAAAGAATCGTCTCGAAAATGGTTTGTCGTTCGGCCATCGACTCGCTTCCCGATGCGCCGACGTGCCCCAGATGCTCGTATGCGGTACGTACGTTGCGGTCCAGCAACTCACGGGGAAATTCTTTCTTCGTTGACAGTTCGCGAAGAAAATAAAGCACCATGTCGGAATTGAACAATCCTTCGACCGCTTTAGACGAGAATCGATATCCGTCGTAATACATTTTCAACGTCTCGAAAAGCTTCGTCCGATCCGCTAGCTCCCCTTGCAACTGCGGACGAGCCGTCACGAATTCTTCAAGGGCACGTTCGACGTCCGTACGTGTAAAACCCGCAAAATTATCAAAATCTGGCGTCATCGATATGTTCGCCGTAATGTTAAAACCGCTCGACATGTCGTCCAGCATCAGCGGCGTCACGCCAGTCATGAAAAGTCGCGCAACCGTGCCCGATCCCGTGCCCGTCTTTAATGTCGCATAAAAACTGCGCACGAAACCGGTGTCCTTGACGATTGTATTATAAACG
>CAZETM010000864.1:0-1379 GCA_964514885.1 uncultured Polyangium sp.
AGGTGGCAGCCGAAGCCATCGCGCGAGACGTCATCGTTTTTGATCAACGCGGTTGTTTGTCGCCGCGGTTTGTCTTGGTCGAGGGTGACGTTTTACGGGGCGAACGGTTTGTCGAGGCAATCCACGAGGCATTGGACAAACTTTCGGAGCGGTATCCGCGGGGCGAGCTTGACGAAGCGTTTCTTGGTGAGATAGCTCAATATCGAGCGACCATGCAGGCGATTGGCTCGTATTCGTCTGGGGCTTCGTTTGCTGTGGGATTCGATGCGGAGCCGCGAGCGCTCGTATTGCCGCCTGCTGCGCGTATCGTGCACGTTGTAGTGGTGAATGCGCCTAACGTGCAAGCGCTTCTCGAGCCATGGACACGTTATGTGACGGCGGTGGGAGTGGATGACGAAGGCGCGCTTTCGACGGCGGTGCTATCGCTGGTTCCCGAGGCGCGTCGTTCCGAGCTGGGAGCGATGCAAACTCCGCGTTTTGATGGGCCGGTGGATAGGCGAGGCTCTGTCTACGCTAGGGCAACCAGGTCTTGATCTCAGGGTGTGCGGCGAGAGCTTCGACGCATTCGGCGCTTAGCCAATCCGAGGCGACGTTGGTATCGGCGATCTTCAGAATGGCAGCGAAGACGCTTGCAAATGGATATCGGCACAGGGATTTCTGAGATTGAAGTGCGAACTCGGTATTCCCTTTTTTGCAAGCGTTTGCAAAGCTCACGATCAATCCTTGTACTGCTGGCCATGCGTCTTCCCGGCTCCGTTCGAGCGGACCGCGATCGAGCCCGAATACGGGAATGCTTTTTTCGCCCTTATCGGTAAGCGGCACGTACTTCCCTGTTGGAGACAGGGCCAGATGTTCGAGCGGATCTTCTTCGGTCGGGTTGATCAGCAATGGCTCGCCATGTTTCCGTGGAAACTGGTCACGCTTGTGATTGCTGTTGCATGCCGAGCAAGCGAGCAAGTAGTTGTTCCAATCGAAAGCGAGACACGGAGCAGTGCTCTTCGGCCAGAAATGATCGATATCCGTGCCCTCGTTGCTCTCCCAATACATGCACCGTTCGATGCCGGGGGCCATTTGCCGCAGCTTCTCTTTTAGTTCGCCAAAAGTTGCATCAGGCTTTTGCCCCCAGCGTCGTTTCGCCTCAGCGCGACGCGCTTTAGCGATTTTGCTCCGTGACGGCGCCGAATTGCCTGCTTCGACGACAGCGACAGTATTATTCCAAAGCGTTCGCGTAGCGTGATCGCTCAGCGGCTCGCGATATAGCCGTCTCATCCCATCTCTCCGAGCTTGCGAAGAGTCTGATGAACCAGCGCGCTTCCCGTTTTCGGCAATTTGGCCGAGAGGCGTTTCAATTCTTCGTTTTCTTCGGGCGTTGCGAGCCC
>CAZETM010000864.1:1479-4245 GCA_964514885.1 uncultured Polyangium sp.
CGGGCAAACGAATGAGTCCTTTTGGATCGGCGGCTTGACACACGAAAGGGCTGTGCGTGGTGACGATGAATTGCACGTTGGGAAAATGTTTTTTGAGCCAGAAGCCAATTCGTTGCTGCCAATGAACGTGCAAATGGGCGTCGACTTCGTCGATGAGGACGATGCCTTCGTACGGAATTTGAACCATGCTGTTTCCATTCGACCCTGCCCTATGCTGAATGTCGAATTCCGTGTCGAATAGCGCAGGAAACGTTCGGTGCATTTGCCGAACGATATCCAAAATAAGCGCTATAAGGGCTCGATAACCATCGCTCAGACTGCGTAACGGACGTTCAATGCCATCCTGTTTGACCATGAGGCCCAACTGCATGTCCAAGCCAATGACTTCAACATTTTTTGGTAGCAGCTCATCATTAAGAAACGCCCGAACGCCATTGTATAGTCGTGCTTGTTTCTCAGCTTGGCTTTGAAGCTTCACCGCTTCTTCGGGTGGCGCTCTTCGAGCGCGATCCTCAATGTCTAGGCGAATGCTGCGGATGTCTTTTAGCCAATGAACTGACTCTGCCAGAGTCACATCTTCATTAAACAAACTCTCTAAGCGAGCCTCTGCCCGAGGTTTGGGTGGTTGAAAAGTGTCTCGGAATCCGATTCGTCTAAAGGGGCCGTAGGCAGCGAGAAAGCTGCCCCATGGATCTAAGCTCCACGGACCGTTTTCCAAATAAATTCGCGAACTCGAATCTGTGTCGATATCGATCGCGGGTTCATCTTGTTGTCCACGCTGCCAATACAACGCGGCCTTTGACTCGAATCGTTCTACGTTTCCCTGCACATCCGAATCGGGATAGTCAAGTGCCACTTCAATGCTGCACCGTTCGGCGCCTACTTTGATCCAATCCGCAAAACTCGTTTGCAGTTTGTCCGCGAGACGCGGCCCCGCCACCGCCAATGCAATCGCCTTCAATAGCGTCGACTTGCCCGCCCCATTCCTTCCCGCCAGCACTGTCCATCCCGCGAGCGATCCATCCGGACGCGTCAGGTCCAGCTCGACCCGGTCGAAGCAGCGGATGTTCTCGATGACGATCTTCCGGATGTGCATGTCTCTCCGTCCCTCGACTTCATAAATACGAGCCGGTCCGTTGCCTAGCAACATCCCGACCGAAGTCCCATGTCAACCCTCTTGCCGATCATCGCAAGCTCGCCCGTGCTTTCCGCCGCTGCACACCGTGGTCACGAAGCAAATACTTTGTTCTCCAACGATCCTCATCGTTACTCTGGATCACCCCGCCTCTCCTGATATGTTACGCCCCGTTTTATGCCCCCCCGCGTGACCCCCGACGAAGAGTTGACCGACATTTCCCCGCCGGTTTCCTCTACAAAAAACCTTCCCGGGTCCGTCTCGCACCGGGCCACGAACGGCCCTTCGTCGCGCACCGAAGTGCGTCTCGACCACACCCTCGAATACGTTTCGTTTGTATCCAAATCAATTCCGCTCTCCCTCCTGCTCGACGAAGCCCCCAGGCGCATCTCCCAAATCATCCAAGCCGACGTCGTTTCCTTGTTCTTGCTCGAAGGAAATGGCGATGCCCTCGTCCTTCGCGGCAACGTCGGTTATCCCGTCGCCGTTCGCGGCACTGTCCGTATGTCCATTGGTCAGGGACTCACCGGCGCCGCAGTCGCTACCAAGCGCCCAGTCGCGGCCGTTCACGCGCCCGGCGACAACCGATGGCTCGCATTTCCCGAAATTGACGAGTACCGCTTTCCGGTTTTTCTTGCCGTACCCATTCTCGGTCCCGACCGAGTGCTCGGGGCCATCGTCGCGCAAAGATCAGGCAACCGTGCGTTCAAACCCAGCGACGTCCGTCTGCTCGTCGCGCTTACCGCCCCCATTGCTTCCGCCATTCGTCATGCCGAAGTCCTGCGCGAATTGCGCGACAGGAAGCTCAGACGAACCGGTGGTGGCACGCGCAAGATCACGCTCCCCGGCGTTCCAGTCATTCATGGTCGATCGCTCGGTGCAGTTGCGGCTCTCAGACGTCCAGCAACATCGCCTCAAAAATTGTCCAAACAAGACGATGCGAAAAACCTAAAAATCGCGTGGAATCAAGTCGAAAAAGGTTTGTCCGGGCTCTTCACGTTGGCGCAACGCAAGGGCCTGCTTCGCGATGCGAGCTTTCTGTCCAACTACGTCCTCATCGCGGGTGACGAGCGTATGCGCGAGCGCGCGTTCGGGCTCATCTCGAAAGGTAACGGCGTCGCCGAAGCTTTGGGAACCGTTGCGCGAGATGCGGTTCGAGCTGCCAACGGCATCGTCGGCGATCCCTATTTGCAGGATCGAGCGAAAGATATCGAGGATCTGTGCGACGCGCTCGTGATGCTCGCGTCACCCGATGCGCGAGCCGAGCTGCCGTCGAAGGCGATGCTCATCGCGGACAAACTCACCGTGTTCGACTTGCTCGTTTCGGCGAAAGCGAACCCTGTTGGTGTCGCGCTCAGTGAACGAGTTCCAGGCCCGCGCACGCGTGTGCTGCTCCAATTGCTTGGAGTCCCTGCGATCACGCAGGTCGAAGGCTTGTTTCAGTGGGCGTCGCCTGGTGACGTCGCTCTGCTCGATGCCGACCATGGGTTTCTCATGATCAACCCTTCGCGTGCCGAGATGGCGACGCTGCGAGCGGAGCGGAAAAAGGGCAAGACAAACGATGAAGGGGATGAGGTTCTTCTCCCCCTCTCCACGCAGCGGTGAAGCCGCGAAGTTGGAGAGGGGGCTGG
>CAZETM010000865.1:0-4239 GCA_964514885.1 uncultured Polyangium sp.
CGCGTACGACCTCGCGGGCCGATTGGATACGGTCGCCAAAGATGGAGTGCTCAGCGCCGATTACGGGTACGATGACAATGGCAATCGAACGGTGCTTTCTGGCGCGAATGCGGGTTTTCCTGGCGGTTGCTTCGATGGCAGCGGCGCGTTTGCCGCGACGTACGATGATCAGGATCGAATGCTCTCGTACGGCGATTGCTCGTACCAATACACCTCCAACGGCGAGCTGACGCAGAAGACGTTAGGCAATGCGCAGACGGCGTACCAATACGATGCATTCGGCAATCTACGCAGCGCGGTTCTTCCCAATGGAACGCAACTCGAATACGTGATCGACGGGATGAACCGGCGTATTGGCAAAAAGGTGAACGGAGCGCTGGTGCAAGGTTTCCTGTACGTGAACCAGCTCGAGCCGATCGCGGAGCTCGACGGGACCGGCGCCGTCGTGAGCGTGTTCGTGTACGCGGATCGCGCGCACGTGCCGAGCGCGATGATCAAGGGCGGAACGACGTATCGCATCGTGAGCGATCATTTGGGATCGGTGCGGCTGGTGATTGACGCCGCGACGGGCGCGATAACGCAGCGGATGGAATACGATGCATTCGGCAACGTGCTGGTCGATACGAATTCAGGGTTTCAGCCGTTCGGATATGCAGGCGGGATTTACGATGGCGATACGCAGCTCGTGAGGTTTGGCGCAAGGGATTACGATCCGGAGACGGGGAGGTGGACGGGGAAGGATCCGATTGGATTTGGTGGGGGGGATACGAATCATTATGCGTATGTGCAGAACAATCCCTTGTCGATGATTGATCCACAGGGGCTCCAGAGCTGGGAGTGCTCTCGTGCAATGCGTGACGGCCCACCGATCCCTCACGATTTCTTGTGCGCATCGTTGCCAGATGGTTCAATAAAATGCGGTGGCCTGACTCCCTCATGTGGGACGCTTGAAGCTGCGACCATTGGCTGTCCCGGTAAAGATAGCAGCGAATCCTTCAACAAGGATCAATGCAAATTAATCGACGATGATAAAGATCGCTGTTTTGAAGAATGTATACTCAAACCCATCCGCGCGCCATGGCGGCCTTGGTATGCTATTGGTCCACATGGCACGGATTGCTGGGAGTGGCCCGACGACATTGTGGCCGATTGCAGGAGGAGGTGTCCAAAGTAAGGTCACGTGCGAGCATAGTTGAGCCGTCCATGGCCCCTCGCTCCAAACCCTTGTCACTCTGCCGCAGGCGTTTGCTGGCTCAGCCAGACCGCCAGATCTTGGGCCGACAAGTCCAACAACAGGTCACCTACCCGCTCGGCGCCTAGGTCATGCACACGCGCGGCGAGCGTCTCGCGTTCGGTCGTCGTGAGCGAACGACCAAGCTTGCGCTCGAACAAGTGCGCACGTTCTCGCATGAGCTTCTCTTCGAGCTCTCGTTCGATCCGCGGCGTCAGCTCTCGTTCGATCTGCGACGTCAGCTCTCGTTCGATCCGCGGCGTGAGCTCTCGCTCGATCTGTGAACGCAGCTCCGCCTCGACTCGGACCTTCAAGTTGCGATCGTATTCTGCTTGCCACGCTCGAATGTCCATTGCTAACTCCTTGTCGTCACCCTCAGGAAGAGCGGCCGGGTCGGGTACGTCGTAATATAATCGGTTGAGCCACGGAAACGCAAGCTCCTTTTCCCACGCATCTGCCGGCAGTTCTCGAAGCTCCCGCATCGCCTGCAAACGAACCGACGACGAGCCGAGCAGCCGTAACAAAATCGTGTCTCGCGCCTTGGGCAATTCGCGCAGCACCACCACACATGCCCGTAAACCCGGAGCGGGTGTCCTGTAAAACCCAGACGATTCAGGCACGCTGTCGAATCTGAACACGTCCAGGATCGTCTTTGGTTTGCCCGCGCAAATATGCCACAGTATCGGAATCTCCCACGAGCGCTTGTCTCGAGCCTCCAAAGCTCGCAACCACGCGTGCCGCTTGTAACAAGAATCGTGAAATTCTCGCTCGTCGAACACGTCACTCCACAATTCAATCACCGCTGCCCGCTCGACAATCTGACCCAAGACACCCGTCAATTCGGGCGCGGTTCGATGCTTCACCTCGTCGGGGACGAACCATACGTCAAAACGCATGGCATCCGTCGGAGGAATCTCCGGCTCCGTCTGCGCCTCGCCCCGCTGCACCAACGTATCGCGAAGGACGTTCTTGCCAAACTGATCGCTGCGCTTGTGAACCATCGGCGCGCGAGTTTGAATCGAATTTCGTACTTGTCCAGGTTTTTCTCGGCTTAGCCGCCAAACGTGACGCTCGACGACGAAGCCTGCGACAAACCTCGGAATGGCGTTCTTCCATGAAAATGGCGAGCTGTCGAGTGCCCTGAGCCAGCCGTCGAGCGCTTGCAACCAATCACCCAGCTCTTGGGAAGACGCCGTCTCTGCCGGAACCGTACAAACCAGCGGATCCACGAAAAAGCTAGGCATTCTTGCGAGCCCCACGCGCCTTGATCCCCGTTTGCGTAATGCGATCTTCTAGCCGGAAGCTCTCGTCGAAGAAACCATCCGGCCAATTTTCAATCGCGCTCCGAGGCGAGATCTCGATAGGATGCGCATGGGTGTCGCCCCGCTCGTCCTGCTCCACGAAATAAATTGCCATCGCATCACGGGTTGGCTGGCCATCCTTGACCATACGATAACGAAGCTGGCTGATGAACACCGCGCTATGGGTCTCCTCGAGTACTTGTTTATTGATGCGCGTCAATCCATAAGAGAAATCGGCGAGGCGTCCCTGCGGACGTTCGTGCAGATGCAGTTCCGGCTGCTCGATGATGAGAATCGTCCCTGGTGCGGACATTGTGAGCAGATTGCCAGATTCGCGCTGAGCCAATACTCGAATGTCCCCGAGCCCCACCGCACCCCAATCCGCTATACGGATGTCGGATTCTCTTGACGGCTCACGCATCAGCGTGGACCATGCATGACATGTCGGATCTCGGCCTCACTCACGTCGCCTTGCCCGTTCGGTCGCTCGAAACGAGCATCGATTTCTACACGCGTTTTGCCAACATGCACGTGATTCATCGCCGCTCGGGCGTCGCATGGATCAGCGATCGCACGCGTCCGTTTGCGATCGTGTTGATTGAAACGTCCACAGCGATTACGCCGCTGTTGCCATTTGCACACCTGGGCGTTGGCGTTGCTTCACGCGACGAAGTCGATAAGCTTTGCGCCCTTGCGCGAGCGGAAGGATGCCTCGTGCGCGAGCCCGAAGACAGCGGTCCGCCCGTTGGCTATTGGGCATTTTTGCGCGATCCGGATGGGCATACGCTGGAGCTTGCGTACGGCCAGGAGCTTGCGGTGGCGGTGGAGGCAGAGTAATGCATATTTTCGACCATCCGGTGATCTCGTCTCGATACTTTTTCCCGCGCAAGGAACCTCCGTCCAATCTCGTTTCCGTCGAAGTCGAAGGCGCCGTGCTTGGCTGCGCTCGGTACGAAACGAATCCCGACGCTCCGTGGTTGGTCCATTTTCATGGCAATGGCGAGGTTGTTGCCGATTACGAGATGGATTTGCTCCCGCACTTCCAAGCCGCGGGGCTCAATGTGTTTTTCGCAGAATACCGAGGCTTTGGAGCATCGACGGGCACACCAACCATGGTCACGATGCTCCGAGACGTGCAACGGATTCTTTCTGCGGTCGGAGTGCCATTCGAGAAAATGGTGGTCTATGGCCGTTCGGTGGGGTCGATTTACGCAATCGAAGCAGCATACCGAACGCCTACCCTGGGCGGATTGGTGATTGAAAGCGGAATCGCCAGCCCGCTCGAGCGCATTCTATTTCGTGTGCGTCCGGAAGAGCTTGGAGTCAGGGCGCAAGACCTCGAACAAGAGGCCAGCGAGCATCTCGATCACCAGCGCAAGCTCGCGCAATTTCCGGGACGAACGTTGGTGCTACATGCGGCAAACGATACGATGGTCGATCGATCGCACGCCGAGCGGAACGCCTCGTGGGCCAAGAATGCGGAGCTCGTGCTTTACGAGCGCGGCGATCACAATGACATTCTGGCGGTAAATCTCGAAGATATCGTCACCCGTGTGTCGCGACTGGCAATGCGAAGTTGATATTCGTTACCGCGCGAGCGATCTCATCTGGCCCGAGCACGAGTTTCCTTCCATCAAAACTCGCATGTCAGCTCAACGCTTGCGCGCTGATTTCTTCGTCGCGGCTTTTTTGCCCTTCGCATTCGCT
>CAZETM010000866.1:0-4231 GCA_964514885.1 uncultured Polyangium sp.
CGACACGATTACAATCGGCGTCGGCGTGTACGCCATGATGTGCTCCGTCACATCCACGCCGGTTCCATTCGGCAACATCATATCCAGCGTCACGACGTCAGGGCGCAACCGCTCGCACATCTCCATCGCACGCTGCGCATCTCCCGCTTCGCCGACCACTTGGCAATCGGCATCCCCCGTCAAGGCCGCCACCAGACGCCGCCGCACAGTAAGCGAATCTTCTACTACGAGCACCCGAATCTTGGTCATGCTGCTCCCAAAAGCTCCGCCACCTTTAGCACGAAATGCTTTTGGTCAAAGTCACCTTTCACAATATAATCCGATGCGCCTGCATCCATACCGCGTTTGCGATTTTCCGGGGTCGCGAGCGATGTGACCATGATCACGGGAATCGTGCAAAGCTTGGGGTCGGCTCGAGTCGCCGCCGTGAACTCAAAACCATTCATCCCGGGCATTTCGACGTCGCAAATGAAAAGCCCATAATTGCGCGTTTGCGCTTTACGGATCGCCTCGTCCGCCGACGCACATAGATCCACTGTATACCCAGCGGCTTCGAGAATGCTCTGCTCGAGCATGCGCGTTGTCAGCGAATCGTCGATGACCAAAATGGGCAAACGCCGCGCTTGTGTGGTCACCGAAGCATCGGCCATTCGAGTCACCGCCGTGGAAGTTCCATCGAGCGCCATCGGATCGAGCACGAGCAGCGGGTCCCCTTGGCTATCGAATGCAGCTCCCGCAATCACCGCCGACGCATCGATGCCCGACGGCAATGGTTTGACGACGACATCCATCGCGGCTCGCAGCCGGTCTGCTCCCAAGGCAAACCATTTCGACGCAGATTGCACCACGACGACGGTCCATGTATTTCGCGAATCGGTGGAAGCTTGCGAAGTGCCCATGATCGAGCCGAGCGGAACGAATGAAATGGCGCGTTCTTCGTGAATGATGTGATCACCATCCGATCTTTTGGCGATGTCTTTTCGATTCAGGAGCAACGTCTTTCGCACCGCATCGATAGGAATGAGCACGGTCGTTTCATCGACTTCGACGGCCAATACCGACATGGCCGAAAGCGACACGGGCACGTCGATCGTAATGACCGTTCCGCGCCCGACTTCGGAGCTGATGGTAGCCTTGCCCCGCAGTCGTTTGGCTACCGATTGCACCACGTCCAGACCCACGCCACGGCCCGATATCTCCGTGACTTCTTTCGCCGTGCTCACGCCCGCTTCGAATAGCAATCCCAGCGCTTCGTCGCGCGTGAGCGCCGCAGCTTGCGCGTGGGTGAGCCGCCCATTCTTAATTGCGGTTCGACGAACGTTGTCGATATCAATTCCTCGCCCGTCGTCACGACATTCGAATATCACCCGTCGACCCTGGCGCATTACGGCAAGCTGGATTTCTCCGGCCAAGGGTTTTCCCGCGTCAAACCGTTGCTCGTCGCCTTCAATGCCGTGGTCGACTGCATTGCGAATCATGTGCAACAGCGCATCGCGTACCGAAAGCAAGATATGCCCTTCGAGCTTCACGTCACTGCCCGACGCCACGAAATTCACTGCTTTGCCCAGTGTTTGCGCCGTATCGCGGACAGCCAATTCCAGCGTTCCCAAAATGGCGCTCACCGGTAGCAAGCGCAACGTGCTCGCCCGCGAACGGACACTTTCCACTTCTCGTTCGAGCCGCGACAAACTCGGGCTCATCGTGCGCTCGATATGCGCGAGCGCCGTGCATAATTCGTCCGCTGCCGCGCGAGCTCGCCCCAGCATGTGTGTTTGGTCGAGCGACGAGCCATTTCGAAGCAATTCCTGCAGTGAGCTGGCAACAAGCGCTGCCTGGCGCACAGTATCCTCTGCTTCGTGCAGGGGGCCAATTTGAATTGCCGCCTCGGAAAGACCTTCGAGCAGGCCATCCATTTCAGATATGCCCACACGCACCGTTTCCAGCGCGTCGCCGTCAGCAGATGGTTTTGGCGCATTCCCGGGCGCTTGCGGCCCCGTTTGATCTTCGGCGCTCGTGTCTTGATCGAGCGCCCCGACCATTTCCTGAATGCGATCGACGATGCGCAAAAGGTCACTGATGTATTCGCTCTCGACTTCCCCGCCGTCCCGGAGCGGAGCAAGCGCATCTTCGAGCATGTGCGCCATTTCGCCGATTTGCACTTGACGAACGACGCGCGCCGTACCTTTCAACGTGTGCGCCGAACGCAGACACTGCTTGAGCGGCTCAGGGTCCGCAGGGTTTTTCTCCAATGCCAAAAGTTGGCTGGTCAGCGAACTCGTGATTTCGCGAGCTTCTTGCCGGAAAAAATGCAGCAGTTCGTCCATCGCCGATTACTCGCTTCCCAAACCGTCACGGCTCGCCTGCGCGTGATTCGTCGCCATCGCCACCAGAGACGGCAAATCGAGCAGTCCTCGCGCCACGCCATCGCGCACGAAGAGCCCGCGTACGTATTGGCTCGTATTTGCGCCATTGCCGATTGGATGCAGTTCCCCCGCATTGATTTCGAGACAGCCATCGATTGCCTCGACTGCAAATGCCGGTGCATCACGACCCGGAGCGACGAGCAGCCACGGCGTTCGCGTTTGCACCGGTGGCGCCCCGAGCAGCGTGCTCAGGCGAAAAACTCCATGAAAACGACCCCGCAATCCGATCAGGCCGAGACAGCTTCGTTTGGCTCCCGGCAATGGCACGATTTTGCGGCATTCGTGAATGCCGGCCATTTCAGACAAACGCACGACATGGTGCTCGGCGCCCGCCCGAATGGCCAATACGAGATCGCCTGATTCCTGGTTGACGGAGACAGGCTCCCCAAAAGATCGATCGAATGCGCGCCGAATGTCGGCGAGCGCATCGATAAGCCCGCTTTGGACCACTGCAACGTTTCGCGTCTCCACGATGGCGTCCTCGTTTTCGTCAAGCCGCTTCGCGATCGATGAGCTTTACGAGCTCGGATGACAAGGAGGACAATTCGGCAGCCGTCGCCTGCACTTGCGCCGAGCTTGCTTCGGTTTCCCGAGCCGTTTGCGCCACTTCGAGCATTGCGCCGCTCACTTGTTCCATCGCGCTGGTTTGTTGTTTCGTACTCAATTCGATTTCCCGTGCCGCTTGGGTCGTGCCCACGACATGCTCCGCAATGCGTCGGAAACTATCGGTCACGTCCACGAATCGCCGAGCACCCGCGTCGACCGCTTTCGCTCCGTCTTCGGTCGCCATGACCGTCGTATTCGCCGAGCTGCGAATTTCTTCGATGAGCCGGCGAATGTCTTTCGTCGACGTGCTCACGCGATCGGCCAATTTTCGAATTTCGCCAGCGACGACGCCGAACCGGCGCCCAGCTTCACCCGCGCCCACCGCTTCGATGGTCGCATTGATTGCCAAAATGTTCGTTTGCTCCGCCAGCTCGTTGATGATCTCCAAAATGCCCCCGATGTCCTGGGACTTCTTCCCCAGCGCGAGCATGTGACCGACGATTTGATCCACCTGACGGCGAACCGTATCGATTGCTTCTTGAGCATTGGCTACGGTATGATCCCCGGTCCTGGCGGACGTGCTCATTTCATTGGCCACCTGTGTCACACGCTGCGCATTTTCCGATATTTGTCGAGCCGTCGAAACCAGCTCCCGCACCGTGGTCGATACCTCGGTCGTCGACGAAGCCTGCTCTTTGGCGCCCTTGACCTGCTGCGTCGAAGCGGCTTCGAGCTCTGCGGACGCACTGCGCATACGCTGCACGACTCCGCCGATGTGGCGATTGATTCCGCGAATGATGAACGTCGCGGCGCCGACGACCAAAATGATGGCGAGCAACGTGCCGCCCACGAGAACGCGCTTGACTTGGATCGAGGCTTCTTCACTGTCGTGGGCGCGTTGAGTCAGCAGCTCATTTTCCTCAGCGATGATTTCGTCCATAATTTTGCGCATTTCGTCCATGTGCTTTTTGCCCTGCCCGTCGGAGACGATTTTCGCGGCGGCGTCGATCCCATCCTTTCGTCGAACCTCAATGGTATTTGCGGCATATGTGGCGCGTTCGGCCATCACCGTCTTCAAATTGTCGAGCCGGTTCTGCTGACGCGGGTTATCCGATGTCATCTCACGAAGGCGGGCAAAATCCTTCTTTTGCACATCGATGGCATTCTTGTAGACGTCGAGAAATTGCTCTTTGCCCGTAATGATGAACCCGCGTTGTCCTGTTTCTTCGTCTTGCAGGTCCAACAGCAAATCAGACACGTTC
>CAZETM010000867.1:0-4219 GCA_964514885.1 uncultured Polyangium sp.
TGCAGCGCGGCGATCTGCCCTTCGGCCTCGCTCCTCTCGAGCGCGCTCTTCGACGAACGGTACGGCATGCCGCCTTTCGTAGCTGGCTCGAAGCGAGAGCGCGAGAAGATAGCGAGCTTGCAGCAGAATAGGATTGGCAGAGTTGGCTGCTTGCAGTTCGCCCGTACCTATTTGTAGCAGCAACAGTAGATAGAGGCCCCATCATCATTCAGACCGAATCCGTCGACTTCGTCGCCATTTCCGCCGGTTGTATCGCAGGAATAGTTGTAGTTTCTGCCAACGACATCATTGTGTGACGTTGCTTGGGTCATTCGGACAGATCCCACTGCGATCATGGTTCGACAGTTCGTATAGTCCCCTCCAGTATTGTTTGCGCACGCCGAGGCACACGTTGTGTTCCATTTACGTGGAATCACAATGTGACCCGCAAGGGAATCGTTTTGCGGTGAGGCCGCCGCGCAAGCCCCACTCGCAGCCGCATGCTGCATCGCCCAGCGTAAATCGTACATGATGTCCGTAAATTGAAGCGCGCCGAGTTTCGTCGTTCCACCGCCCGTCGTGGCCTCGTTGAACTTACCGAGCACGTCTGTCGGTGTATCCGGCGATCCCGCTGGCCCCTGCGGCCCCACCAATCCCGTCGGATCTCCGATCCATTTCCCATTTTCATCAATCACCTTGCCCACGCCCGCAATGCTCACCGACTTGGGTGTGATATCGCCGATGGCATTTTCTGCAATCAGCGCATACGGCACGCTCCGAATGGCTGCACGCGGCTCCATCTCGTCGTCCATTCCCACCTTGATGCCCAACCAGCGAGGCTCACCGTTTAGCACGATAGCGCCCATCTGGTTGACTTCACCCAGCGCCACCGAAAACCAACCGTTGTCGAATTGAATCGATAACGTCTCGGTCCACAAGGCGTCTGCCGTCGCTGCCGTGGCCTTGTCGTAAATGGCAAACGTTACATCCACCTTGCCACTGACGGGGCTGTCGTCCGTATCGAACAACCTTCCTTGTTGCGTCAGCGTGTGCGGCACGCTTGCCCGCGTGGTACGCGGAGCGAGTCCCATGGCCAGCGCCATCATCGAGATGACCAACCCATTACGCAATTGCTTCTTCATGATTATCTCCCGTCCGTGCAAATCAGTCCACCCTGAATCGAGTGGCTCGAAGATGTCGTCTTGTCCTGCGTGATCGACGTTTGCCCCACCGAAAACACCATCTTGTAGCTCTTGCTCCGACCGACTTCACCCGCACTCACGAGATCCGTCACCGAATGACCTCGCGATATCTCCTGCGGGCTCGTTTCTTTGGCGACGTATTGCCCGTCATTCCCCACCAAGGCATTGCAGCCCATGACTGCGAAGCCCAGAATCCATACAATCTGTTTCACCGTTTCCTCCGTTATCAAAACACCCACCGCACCGCAGCTCCCGTCGGACCTACCATCACCTTCGCGCTCCGGTTTTCCTTCGTCGGAATCGCAAACGCCATCACCGCTCCCGCGGCCACGAGCACCCCGCCCGCGATGAACATCCCCGTCGAGACATTGCCGGCTGTGCGGCTTTCTTCCTCGAGTGCTCCGCCGATTTCATTGCATCCCCCATTGACGCAATGACCTCCGTCGACCGCATCGGCATGCCGCGAGAATGCGACACCTCCCGCAATCGAGCCCGCAGCGAGCGCCGCCAGGCCCACTCCACCCGCGACAAACCCACCGATACGCACTGGCGATGTCCGTTTCGAAGGCGTGACGAGCGCGGGAGTCTGTGCAGTCTTGGCAGGGATGTCCTTGAACGGGCCTATTTGCACGCTCTTCCAATCCCCTTCGGTTTTGATGTCGACCATGCTTTGCCATGGACGTTTGCCATCCGCTTTGGCAACGACCACGTGCGTCCCGCCGTCGACTGCAATGCTTTTGTCCCATTTCTCAGGACCGATAGCCTGGCCATCAATCTGCACGACGAGCCCCGGCAGGCTTCGCAATTGCATCGGGACCACAATGGTCCACTTCGACAACCGCGTTTCGAGCGCTCTCGCAGCGTCACCCGCTCGTTTCGCTCGTTCGGTTTGTCCAACGCTCGTCGCGGCTGCTTCGCCAGCTTTGAATACGTCGTACGCTCGAGCCAAACGCCCGCGTGTCTGTTCGCACCTGCCCAGCTCGAGCCACGCCCCGATTCCCTCGGGATACTTCTGCGTCACCTCGGTAAACTTCTGGCAAGCCGTCGCGTAATCCTTCGCCCCCATTGCCCGAAGTCCTTCTTCGTAAATGGGCGCAACATCCGCGCGAGGGTTTTCCTGCGCGCTAGCGGCCGGCGCGATTGCAACGAGCAACAGCGCCACGATGGGAATGTGCCACGAAAAACGTTTCATTGTCGTGTACCTCGTGAGCGGAATGGACCGCTCAAAGCTCTTCGCCGATCGGTGCCGTTGGCTTCACGACCGTGGGTTTGTCAGAAACACGCTCGGTCACACCCGCAGCAGGCATTGGCTGCTTTGGCGTTGGTGCAGGCGCAGAGGTCCGAACCGCTACGGGTTTTTCGACCGAGGCCGTCACTGAAGCGGGCGGCACTTCTGGTTTTTCCACCGAAACGGCCATGGGAGCGGTTGCGGACGCCGTGACGACGATCGCTGCTTCGCTTGCTACGGCGGTTGCGCTGCGCATTCGTTGCATTGCGACAAACGCGATGATACCGCATGCCACGACCAATCCACCGATGACCAATGCTGGCCCGCGTCTTCGATTCATCGGAATGGACAAACTGGCCGATCGATCCGCATCGGTTTGAAGTGGCATTCCTTGCGAAGCGTTTGCGGAAGGATTCGTATTGGTTGCCAACGGCAAAGCGATCGTCGCCGTCGCGTTGAATCCTCGCATGGCCTCTGCAAGCGCACCGATCGCCATTCTTGCATTGTCGAAGCGCGCTGCTGGATCGCGTGCCGTGGCCCGAAAAAACCACGCATCGAACGTTTCAGGAAGAGCGGTACCATTCCAACGCGCACTCCGAACGCTTGGAGGCTCGACCGGGCCCGCAGATACGCGCGCGAGCAGGGGAAGCAGCGCATCTTTCGACGTGGCTTCTTCACTCCAATAAGGTTTTCCCACGAGCAACGTAAATGCGACGTGTCCGAGCGCGTAAACATCCGTGCGTGGACCGATCGTCGAATGCCCGAGAATCTGCTCGGGAGCCATGTACAGCGGCGTTCCAACGCTACGCGTTCCGGCGCCTCCTCCGTGCCCATGAACGATCTTTGCGACGCCAAAATCGAGAATCTTGACGCACGCCGTCCCGTCGTCTCGACGCGTGACAAACAGGTTTTCCGGCTTCAAATCTCGATGAACGACGCCTGCCGTGTGTGTCTTGTCGAGCGCCAATGCAGCTTGATGCAGATAAAGTACGACGTCTTCTGCGGACAATGGTCCTCGTCGTTTCAGGAGCTGCCCCAGCTCGTCGCCGCGCAATAGTTCCATCACGAGAAACGGCGCGCCCGTTGCTTCGTCGATTCCTGCATCGAGCACGCGCACGAGGTGATCGCTTTCAATGTCTCCGACGATGCGTGCTTCTTGGGCAAACCTCACGCGCATTTCGGCATCCTGCGCCAAATGCGGCAGCATGACCTTTAATGCTCGAGGACTCTTCGTGCGTTCGTCGATGGCCTCGTACACGGCGCCCATGGCACCTGCATTGATGCATCGAGTAATCCGGTAACGACCTTGGAAGACAAACCCAGGGGTGATGGGATCGAGCGTGGGGGCGTGCAAGACGACTCTCCGTTTGTCCTCGGTATGGCGGTAGCGCCGGGACGAACCGAGAGGTAGCTCAACGGAAGCGCCATTTTCGGTGGGATTTTCGGGGCAAATTCACATCTCGACCAACTTGTCAAGTTTTCGTGACAAACTGTGTTGTTCTCGGGAAAATTCGTGGGCGGTTTGGCCGAGGCACACGCGTTTTTCCAATCGAACAAGCTTGTCAATACAAAAATGTACCTAGGGTTCAGCTCACAAGTTGGGCGATCTGAGGCATGCCGATTCACAGTTGATCCAGAAAGCTCAGTGCCCCACAGGGGAATAGGTGACGGTGGTGCCGGAACGGCCGGGGCTGGTGGGTGACGCATCTGACTCAACTTTCCGCGTTACCTCTTGACGGCTGCGGGCAAGATGCAGGATAGGAGGTTTCGCGTGCTTGCCCAGAAGTACTTTGCGCAAATCCTGGCCTTG
>CAZETM010000868.1:0-4217 GCA_964514885.1 uncultured Polyangium sp.
CCTGCGCCTCGCTCGCCCCCGACGATGGAAAGCACTTTTACCTCGCGCACCATGCTCGCTGGGAGCGCAACCCCGATGCGAGTGATGAGCTCGAGCAAGGGCCGCTCTATGCGGAGGCCGAGGCCATCCAGCGCGACCGCCGACGCGCGAGTGCCAACACCGTTCTACGTGATGGACAGGGACGCAACGTCTGTACGCTTGCAGCCAGTTACCAAGTGCTATCGGAGCGCCTGTTTCAACGGATGTTCAGCGCACACCGCCGTGATTTGCGCGAGTCGCCGCGGTCCACGGAGGACACGAACTCATACCTGCAGCGGCGACGCAATCCGTACGCTCGCCCGCTTCCCCTCGAACTCACGCACCTGAGCGCGACGAGGGCCGAGGCGAGATTGCCAAACGTAGATCCAGAACTGTGCGCTGGGCACTTTCCTCTGTACCCCGCGATGCCGATTGCAATGCTCATGCAGGGCCTCATCTCTCTGTGCGGGGATTGTGCTGCGCATTCGTTTGGGCTCGGGCACTCTGCACGTGCTCCTGACCGCGGATGTGAAAGCCGATCACCTCGCCTTCGCAGGCCAGCCACTTTTCTTCGAGGCGCAGTGGCAGGCGCAGGACAGGCTCGAACACACCTTCGTGGCGCGCGCTCGTCTAGCAGACGGAATCCTTGCTGGTGAGGCGACATTCACGATGCGTGGCGCACAACTTCGCGGTGCCTAGAACGCCGTTCAGTTTGATCCCGCCCTTGGATCATGCGGCCAGGGCTCCGCTTCGTTGGATGTCTTGCAAATTCAGCAATGAGGCGATTCGCTGAAGGTCAAACAAGTTCATGCGCTCGCCGCAATACACGCGTCCCGCGCATCCGACTCGTCCGCGTTGTACTTTGGCAATTCGCTCTTCGCGATCGCTCCGCCCTCGCACGCACAATCGCAAAAGTCGCCCACCGGCACTGCAACGCAATCGGCGGGCGTTTGGCAGGTCTGGTCGTAGTCCTCGGCCGCGAGCGTGGAATCGCAGCCGGAAACGAGCGCGGCGAGGAAGAGAATGATGGTCGTCGGGTTTTTGAGCAAATTCGTGAAAGTAGGCATGGGTGTTGTATAGCCCGGCAGCGATGCCGATACATCCAATTATCGTGGTGGATGCTGCTGGATTCGGAGCGAGTGCCTCTCACCATCGTGGTGGATGCTGCTGGACTCGGAGCGAGTGCCTCTTACCATTGTGGTGGATGCTGCTGGATTCGGAGCGAGTGCCTCTTACCATCGTGGTAAGGGTTGCTGGACTCGGAGCGAGTGCATTTTACCATCGTGGTAAGGGTTGCTGGATTCGGAGCGAGTGCATTTTACCATCGTGGTAAGGGTGCTGGACTCGGAGCGAGTGGCTTTTACCGTCGTGGTAAGGGGAGCTGGACTCGGAGCGAGTGGTTCAACACGGTCGCCATTAACCGGTCTACCTCGCCACGCGTCACAGTCCCACGCGCTCCGCGCCCAACCTCGTCGCCTTTCAGCGTGGCTGCAAGAAATCTTTTCGTTTGGATTGTGTCCACGACCATGTGGATCGAACTGCCGCCCCTTGTTTTCCGTGGGCAGTCTATTTCGTTGCCCGACCGTGAAGCTGTTGCAATCGACGCTGCGTTTCCACGGCCAATGCATGCTTCGGATTCACGGCCAACGCCCGAGCCACCATCGCCAAACCTGCAACGATGTCATCTTCCTGAGATTGTCGCCGACCAGCCCGCCATTCTGCAGAAAGAGCATGCGATGCGGCAATCAGCGCATAAGGTTCAGGATGCGCCAGTTTACCTTCGACCCACGACCACAGCGGAATGCGAACCGCTTCAAAGGACGCCAGCGTCGCTTCGCCCTTGGATAACGCAAACTGCGCCGCCACGAACTCCAATTGCGCAACCCCAATGGCTCGCTCGATATCGTGAGGAGCGCTCGTCATTGCCGAACGTAATGCTTCTCGAGCCGCATTCAGGAGCTTCTGGGGATCGGCACCCAATCGGATCTGCTCTTCAGCTTCCATGAACGTCAAGCGCCCAGTCATTTCCTGTGTAATTGCATCGTCTGGTTGCTCGATACGCAATGCTTTCAGCTCGTTCTTCGCTTGTTCCAAAACGTCGCGTGCAGACATGCCCCCCGCAAGCGCATGTCGGGCAAGCGCGCAAAATGCACGCGCTCTCATCTCGTGGCGCGCGAACATCGGATTGATCTTTGCCGCGTCGGTAAACCCACCAAGCGCCGTTTCGACGACCGCTTTCGGTGACTCACCCCGATCCACCTGTTGCTCGGCCAGCAACAGATACATCATCGCGCGTTTTTCATAGGCCATTCCTACCGACATCTTGGCCGCCACACTCTCGTCGACCAGCGCATTCACCGGCTCGATGCGCGGCGTGATGTCGATGCCCCGGCGCCCTTCGTCGATGCTCCGCAGGTAATGCACGTAGATATGCCCATCGCGTAGCGCTTCATTGTATCGAAAAATGGCGCGTCCTTCACCATAATGACGGTCCATTTCTTCGAGCGCCGTCGTCGCATCGAGGCCCCGAGCCAGAAGCAGCGACGCGCGCGCACGCAAGGCCATACCCAGCGCGTCGTATGCAAGTTGCCCGCCCGCAGACAAGCGTTTCGCTTCCCGGCCCACGCGTAATGCTTCTTCGATTGCGACCATGGGGTCACCATCGGACTTCTCCACCCGCGAAATGGCAAAGGCATACAGGCCATGCAAATGTGCCCGCGTGAGATGACCGCCGACGCTGGATGGATCCACCATAACGAGCCGGTCACAAGATTCCTTGGCCGCGTCGTAATAGGAACGCGGAGGATTTTCCATTCCGGAAAACGCAGCATACATCAGCCGCGTGCGCGCCGTGCAAATGGCCATGTGCACCCGAGGGTCACTGCGAGCAATGTTTTCCGCCACGGCAAACGCTTCGAATGCCCGATCCATCCCCGCCGACATCTGGACAAACCAATCAGGTTTTCCACTCGACCAGTGTACCGATGCCATCTCGACGAGCGCTGCGCCTTCGAGCCGCTTGGCCTCATAAAGAAGTGGAGCCTGAGCAAAAGCTTCTCGGGCCTTCCGCGCAGCCTCCTCGTAATGCTCGAGGCGATGGGCCACATATGCCGCCGCATAGGCTGGATGCTCGATACGCGCCGGCTCGGCCGTGCGTAATCGATTGAGCGCGGGGGTGAGATAACGCTCCCTCAACTTCTCGATCTCGGCCTCGAGCACTCGAGGATCGGTGGTATACAATTCGCTTTTTTGCTTATAGAATCGCAACGTTCCTAGCTGCGCCATCGATAACGCGTACGTGAGCTCCGGCGAAGAATACCCTGCCGTTTCCGCACGTTCGAGGTGCTCGTAGGCCCGCACATCATCCCCCATGGCAAAGTAGGCGCGACCGAGAGCATATTGCGCTGCGGCACTGTTCACCGCCCCGACCTCGGTCATCTGCCGCTCGAGCGTTTGAATGCGCTCACGAACGACCGCCCGCTCCCGCTCGATGTCATGCGCCGGCATTTGATACGCCGTGCGCATGTAAAGCTCCATCTCCGTTACCGCTCGACCGATGTTCTGCGCCATTTCGGATTGCGCTGCTGCGGCACGTTGATCTCGAATACGCACGCTCGCGACTGATGCAAAAACCAGTACAACCCCCAGCCCGAGCAGCATAACACGCGCATGTTTGCGGATTTTTTTGCGAAATACGTACGCCCGCCCCGCGCGTCTCGCTTCGAGCGGCTCGCCGTCGAGATATCGCTGCAAATCCTCCCCCAACGATTGCGCTGATGGATAACGTCGATTCGGATCCCGTTCGAGGCATTTCATCACGAGGGCTTGCAGGTCCGCAGGGATTCCTTTTGCCACGTCACCAATCATCGGCGGATCCTCGTGCTCCAGCCGTTTCACGATGTTCCATGGCAAATCGTCGACGTAAGGCGGTCTGCCCGCGAGCACGTCGTACAGCGTCGCGCCGAGCGAATACACGTCGAGGCGTACATCGATCGTATTGCTTTGCTGCTTCGATACAGTCTCCGGAGCCATGTACGCGGGCGTTCCCAGGCTCGCATGCGGCGTATGCACCGCATCTTGAGCAAACTGCCGCGCCAAACCAAAATCGACGACGTAGGGGCGAAAAGAACCAAGCGCCCGCTTTTCGACCAAAATGTTGCCCGGCTTGAGATCTCGATGAACGAGGCCCCGCTCGTGGG
>CAZETM010000869.1:0-1686 GCA_964514885.1 uncultured Polyangium sp.
CCCATGCTTTTCGGGCGTAGCACGAGGTACACGTGCTGGTCGACTGTAATGCCCCTGTAACACTGTCACGCCAGCGTTACACCAGGCGAAAGGCTCTCGTCATGCTGCCGTTACAACGTTCTCCATCCACCCGTCTTTGTTGGCATCCGGTCTAACGCGTTCATGCCTCTTCGCCCGCTCGTGGGTCGACAACGTGTCTACATAGCGGAAAGTTCGACCGACATACCAATCGTAATTGCCCCGCATCCAGGTCTCCATCTGCGAAATGCTCGCTCGAGCGTCGGCGTCGTCGAGCTGCAGGCAGCGTTGCTTGTTATCCATGTAATCGAGCAAGACGAAATCCGAGATTCGACAACCTTCTTGAAATGCGGCCGCGCGGTTGAACCCATTGGTCCGTTCGAGGACCATGACCAAGTTCGAACATTCGCCCAGCAGAAATTCCTTTCTGTAGGAGAACAAGTCGTTGACGTAGGACACGCACAAATTGGTATTGCGTACCATTCGTCGGTAGGGCTCATAGCAACGAACCTTCGACGATGGATTGAGCCCACGCAGCAGCATTCCGAATTCGAGACAGGCATACATCGCGCTGAATTTGGTGCGAACCGCTTCGTAATCGGCGACGCCTGCGAACCGCTGCGTTTGGCGATACTTGGCCTCGGCGACCACCCCAGCGAGATATTCGTCCATTTCAATCCAGTAGTGGCGCAGATCTGGCTGATTGGGCAGAGCCACCAGGCGCCGCGTCACATCCGCTAGCGCTCGACCGATGCTGAGCAACTTGGTGCGGTCGGCCGACGGCAGCGACCATTCGCTGGCGCTCAATTCAATGGGCGCCCAACCGGTCCGTACACATTCACTCATGAAACGCGCCATTTGACGTACCAATGCCGGCTCCGCGCCGACCCTGGAGCCGGCTGCATCGACCATATCATCGAGGAAGAACAGCGCGGTGATGTAGTTTGCGGCAAGTAACAACGAGTCAAAGTCCTCATCGCGATAAACCAGCCCGGCCAGCTCTTCGAAGCGCGCGGCACCGAATTTGTGGAATGCCGGCGTGTAAGCCTCCAGCAGTCCCAGGTCGACAATCCATTGCGCATTCGCGACCGCCACAGCGTCGGTGTGGGGATTGCGACCAGTTGCGAAGGGCATTGCAATGGATCCGACGATCGGTTCGGGATCGGGATGGTCGAATATCACCTGCTTGCGCGAAAGACGAGCGATCGCTGCGCGGGAGGTGTTGAACAACCGGGGAAAGCTCAATGCGGGCTTCGGCGACATGTGGTTCACCATCTTTCGGGTTTCGTCGATTGTGGGTAACGTTCGGATATTGGGATTTACTTGGTTAGCGAATCTGTTCATTGGCAAGTCCTGTGCCATTCCTGGGACGGCCGTTACCCCACGCCTTTCGCGCAAGACACGAGGTACACGCATTGGCCAGGTGTAATGCACCCGTGACACTGTCATTCCGACATTACATTGGCTAAACGCCCGCGTTACATACGACTCGGCACGGACTTCAACTCCCTGTCCGCAGCTCGGCACAGACTTCATATCTGCGTCCCGGGTCAGGTCACGGAGCGACTCTCCCTGTCCGCAGCTCGGCACGGACTTGCTCTCTGCGTCCCGGCTCAGGTCACGGAGTTACTCTCCTTATCCGCGATTCGCCACGGACTTGAACTCTGC
>CAZETM010000869.1:1786-4213 GCA_964514885.1 uncultured Polyangium sp.
TCAGGTCACGGAGTTACTCTCCTTATCCGCGATTCGCCACGGACTTGAACTCTGCGTCCCGCGTCGGGTCACGGAGTTACTCTCCCTATCTTCAGCTCGGCACGGACTTGTTTTCTCTGACCGAAAAAAAACTCGCACCTGATGAAAAAAATTTGAACGTCGACACCCTTCCTTGCACCTCACCATTCAACATCGGCTCAATAGTGGGTCGAGGAGAGGAGGCAGCCATGGCTGACGTATCGTTTGCTCATGTTTCCACTGAGGGGTTCACTGCATTCAGTGCGCAACTCGATGACGGCGTTTGGGGCTCGATTGACGTGTCCACTTATGTGGGGGCGGATGGCCGCCTCGTCAAATCAATGGGAGAAGCTCCTGCCTTCGTCTTTTTCAAAGTCAAGCTGTTGCTTGGCATCAACGACGTCGTATGCGTCGTGCAATCGACGGGTAGCGCCAAAGCATGCGACGATTCTTGGGACAACGTGCAAAAACGTTTCTCGGGTTTGATTGCGGTCGCGCGGGCTTCCACGAGCCCGCAAGAAAAGGCCGCGGCGGGTCGCCTTCATGGTTTGCTTCTTCTCGGCAAGAGTGGCGAGGGGCAAACGCGGCTCAAGTATCAGCAGGAGGTCGATTTCGGTCGGAACCAAATGCGTATGGCGGCCGAGCCTCAATGCGCGGCTGATCTCGCGCTCCTCGGATTGGGCTCGATCATGGCACAGATTGCATCGGCCACGGAGGACTTGGCGATTGCGATTGGTCAAGGTCGAGCGGACTTGGTCCCGTCGAGACAGAAAAGAGCAGCTCTTGCCGAGTGTATGCAAGTGTTTGGCACGGTATACCAGTCGCTCGATTGGATCGCCAAGCAAGCGGATGTCGGTCCCGACGGCGACACTGCCATTGCATTGCGTTCGTCACTGCATGAGCTGGCGTTGAAGTATCCGGCGCGGGTGACCAAACCGAATCCGGTGGCCAAAGCCGCTCCGGTCGTGACGCCCCCGCTCAATTGAATCGGCTACGCATTGGGGGCACCGTTCTCGGAACGGTTGCCCCTGCTGCGAGCGTTCCTTCCCCTCGATTGCGGGCACAACGCCACGCAAAAAATTCTTCCCGACAAACGATCTTGTGTGCTAAGGTGGCGCCGATGCGTCACTTCAGCTCCTACGGTCCGGTCGATCCCGAAGTCCACTTTGCGGTTGACCGTCGCGATCTCGTCGAGCGCTGCGTCGAGCATCTCGTCGGCGAGAAGCCGGACAAAGGAGGCCACTACTTCACGATCTGGGGACCGCGGCAGACAGGCAAGACGTGGATCATGCGTCAAGCCATCCAGGCCATTCGTGAAAGACATGGCGACAAGTTCGCGATCGGCGCGTTATCGATGCAGGGCCTTTTGGGTCCGGACGATGGCGAAGATGTTTTCTTTCGTTGTGTCCCTGAATTATTTCGCGAGGGATTTGCCTTCACGCCGCCGGTGCCGAACAATTGGAACGAATGGCTTGCAATGTTCGCACGAGATGGCGCCTTGTTCGACAAACCGCTGATCTTGCTCATCGATGAATTCGACTCCTTGCCCCCTCGGATCATCGATCGGCTCGTGAGCATGTTCCGGAAGATATTCTTGGCGCGAGAAAGTTATATGCTACACGGCCTTGCGCTCGTGGGCGTTCGAGCGGTCCTTGGCGTCGATAGTCCTCGTGGATCGCCCTTCAACGTGCAGCGTTCCTTGCCAATTCCGAATCTCACGCGCGAAGAAGTCGTCGAGTTATTTCGGCAATACCAATCCGAGAGTGGTCAGGTCGTCGAGCCCGAGGTCGTCACGGCCGTATACGATTCGACGCGAGGTCAACCGGGGCTGGTGAGCTGGTTTGGCGAATTGCTTGCGGAAAAATACAATCCGGGCCAGGACCAGCCGATTACTCTGGCGGTGTGGCGTCGAGTCTACGGGCGAGCATTGGCGTCCGAATTCAACAACACGGTGCTCAATCTGATCAAGAAAGCGCGCGGCACTTACCGACCGCAAGTATTGAGGCTCTTCACGGATTCGAATGTGCCATTTTCGATGGACAAGGATTGGTGCAATTACCTGTTCACGAATGGTATCATCAACGAAGCGATCATCGAGGCTCCACAAGACCCGGAGAGCGAGGTATCGGTTTGTCGGTTTTCGTCTTCGTTCGTCCAGCACAGGCTTTTTGCAGCGCTCACCGACGACATGTTCGACGACCAGGGACCTTTGCCCGCCATTGCCGTTGGAGATTCTTTGGAGGACGTCTTCACGCCGAATGGATTGTGCATTCCTCCGCTGCTCGAGCGATACCGGGATTACTTGAAGCGATTGAAGGACAAGGGCATCGATCCTTGGGTGGGGCAACCGCGCCGGCAGGATATGCATTACACGGAGGCCGTCGGGCATTTTCATCTTTATTCCTGGCT
>CAZETM010000870.1:0-4202 GCA_964514885.1 uncultured Polyangium sp.
GGATTTAAAAGATTTATACAAACTCGCGATGGACTTAGACCCGAAGGAGAAAGAAGCGAATCCACTTTGGGATCTTCTCACGATCGATCCTGAGACTTCAGCTATTGTAGATAACGGGGTAGAGTCTGATTTCATCTCGACGCTGGCGGACAAAGCTAATATGCTCGATGATGACGACGAGCTAGCGCTCGAGCTGGTCGACCCCTGCACAGTCGGGTCATCGTTGCATCCGACGGCGATCGCTCCCAGCGCGCCGAGTAACCCTGCGATTCTGAATGAACGAAGCTTCATTGCAAACTCCTCGATTGAGCCGACTCCTGGCCGACTTCGTTTGAGCACAAACGTTCTGAAAAGCCTCTCGAATGCGAGGGCTCAGGCACGATGATTACTGCCACGCGTGCACGCGGCAATAGCGCCGTAGCACGTCGTTTTGCCGGGGCGAAGTGGCTAGGAGAAAAGACAAACAGCGGACACGTATTCGTCACGAAACGAACTCGCCAAACCTCACGGGCAGGCGATCTTCGTACATCCGACCATTCCGTCGGCCATACAAGTGCACGTGTTGCACCCATCACCCTTCGGAAACATCGCGCCCGTCATGTAGGTTTGTCCGTTGTACATGCACGTGACGGCGCACGCGATTTCCGTACAAGCAGCGAATCCATCCGCCATGCACGTGCACGTGTTGCACCCGTCGGTCGACGGAAACGAGTCTCCCTCGGTGTAGGTTTGTCCGTTGTACTCGCACGTCGCAACGCACCCGATTTTCGTACACCCCACCGAGCCATCGGACCCACAAGTGCACGTGTTGCATCCATCGGTCGCGGGAAACGAGTCACCTTGCGTGTAGGTTTGTCCGTTGTACTCGCACGTCGAGACGCAACCAATCGCCGTGCACGCCACGCCGGTTTCCGTGCAGGTGCACGAATTGCATCCGTCCTGCGACGGAACCGAGTCGCCGATGTCGTATACGGTGCCGTTCACGACGCACTCATCGAGGCCGGGGCGACCGCCGCCGCTGCTGTCCACGATGATGCACCCCATCGACGAGCCAGCCGCGATCACCAACGCTACGAACGCGTAAGAAACGTTTTTCATGACGTACTCCACCAAGTCTAAGGTCGTTCGTTCAAGATTAAACGGATTCGTTTCAATCCGAACACCATCATCGTAGCGCGGACGAAAACTCCCATCCCGTAATCCCCGGCGTCCTTGCTCGATGACGACCGAGGTTGTCGCCAAGAATTGCCGGGCCATCCGCTGCCCAACGGGCAGTAAACGCGTCACGCAAAATCAGCTCCGCAAGTTTGCCGCGCGGGGAAAAACCCCATTCAGCCTCCTGCGATACGTCGTGCGGATCGGCATAATAACGCCACACGAAAAACCCAGCCAGCGCGCGACTGTCGAGCAGGGGCGCAATGATCGCTTCGTACGCTTGTGCTTGCGCCTCTTCGTCGACCTTCACGTCCTTCATGCCATCAGGCCATTCCCAAGGACGAATCGCTGGATCGGTGCGTGTCGTATAACCAATCTCCGTCAGCACCACCGGACGCTGCCATTGCCGCGCAAGCCGCTCGATGCCCTCCGTCACGCGTTTGCCCCCAGCCATCAACGCTTCGCGCCCCGAGCCGTCCTTGTCCGCCAGCGGGTAAAACGCATTGATCCCGATCAAGTCCAGCTCGCTCAGAATCAGCGTGTCGTCGACATCGTCCCAGTTTGCCGAATACGTGAGCAGTCCCGGATAAATCCGCCGCACTTCTTGAATGATCGGCAAGAACATCGACGCTCGGTTTGTCGTGACAAAACTTCGGAGTTCCACACCGAGGCTGAACATCTCCACTTCGCCTTCGGCCGCGACCGTCGCCCACGTCAACAAAAAGTGTCGATACGCCTCTGCCCAGCGCGCCCACGCTTTGTCGTCGCCCGGATCGATCAGCGCTCGCCACTCGCCCGTTTCGACCCACAGATGCGGCACGAGAAACACCTTGAGCCCTCGGGAATGTGCTTGCGCGATCGCAGCCAACACGTTCTTGCGGTTCTCTTCGAAAGGCGTCTCGAACGTCAGATCGATGCCTGTGGGTTTCAAGTCCCAAACCCGACCGAACGGCGTCAAGCTCACCCACGTCGAGCCAATCGCTCGCGCTTCGTCCATCGCTTCCGCGCACGCGAACGAGCCGTAACCTTTGCCTGCGTGCCTCGCGTTTTCGATGGGACCTATCGTGATGCCGCGAATGCCACCTCGAGCTTGATCAGCCCATGTTGAAAAATCTTGCAGGTCGCGTGTTCGTTGCGACGCACCAGCCGTCGTCTTCGGCAACGTGAAGGCTTGGGTGGTTGGGACAAACAGGCCGAGCGTCAGGGCAAACGCGGCCGCTCGCACAAGAAATCGCATCGTCGGTTCGTCTTTCTCGACCACAGGCACGCGCCCGCATATAGCGCGACACGAGCGGAGTGTGATTTGCTTTCGCCGAGTCGGTGAGGGACGTGATGGACAACGAAGGTGTCGCAGCAGTTTTGGAGCAAGTAGCGGACCTTTTGGAAATCGAAGGGGCCAGCACTTTTCGCGTGCGTGCGTACCGAGGCGCAGCGCGTACCGTCGGCGCGCTCGCGTCGCCCGTGAGTGCATTTCCAGAGAAGGGGACCGGGGCGCTCGAGGAGCTGCCTGGCATCGGTAAAGACCTTGCGGCGAAGATCCGTGAGATCGCTGCAACGGGCGAGTTGGCGCTGCTGCACGAGCTGAAAGAGCGCACGCCGGAGAGTTTGCTCGGGCTGCTCGAAATTCCGGGCCTTGGTCCGAAACGCGCGAAAGCGATCCATGAAGGTTTGGGCATCGACACGATCGACGCGCTGGAAAAGGCGGCGCGAGAAGGTCGTTTACGTGCGCTCAAAGGTGTGGGCCCGAAGCTCGAAGCGCAGATTTTGGAAGGCATCGCGGCTCGTGCGCAACGAGGCAAACGCATTCTTTTGTCGGAAGCAGAAGCGGAAATTGCTCCCATCTTCGAACGGCTGCGCGGCGCCGAGCACGTGAGCGGGATCGAAGTCGCAGGCAGTTATCGGCGACGCAAAGACACGGTGGGCGATGTGGACATCCTCGTCACGACGAACGATGGCGCGAAGGACATCGGCAAGTTGCTCGCGACGTACGAGGGCGTGATCAAGATCTTGGCGGACGGCGAGACGAAGACGAGCGTGGTGCTTACGTCGGGTTTGCAGGTGGATTTGCGCGTGGTGCCTCGCGAGTCGTTTGGCGCAGCGATGCATTATTTCACGGGTTCGAAGGCGCACAACATCGCCATCCGGATGCTTGGTGTACGTAAGAAGTTGAAGATCAACGAATACGGCGTGTTCGAAGACGGAACGCGTTTGTCCGGGGAGCGCGAAGAGGACGTTTTCAGCTCGGTGGGGCTAGGGTTTGTCCCGCCGGAACTACGTGAAGATCGCGGGGAGATCGACGCGGCTCGCGAGGGCAAACTGCCAAAGCTTTGTACTCAAAAGGATGTGCGCGGCGATATCGTTGATGTACCAACGATCGATCATGTCGACCACGCCGTGATGGTTTTGGTGAAGGCTGCGCACGATCGCGGGTACTCGTTTGTCGTGGTACTGGGGCCGAAAGAGATGGCGCTGGTGGATGGCGAAGAGACGCGGCAGACGTTCTTGAGGGCCGTGGAGCACGCTCGAAAGCGAGTGCATGGAATTTCGGTGCATGCGGGCGTGACGGTGGATGTGCGTGAAGACGGGTTGCTGGAGGCAACGGCGGGAGCGCTTGGTCAGCTCGACGTCGTGCGTGCACAGGTGCCGAATGCGCATGGAGTGCCGGAGAAAGCTTTGACGCAGCGGCTCGTGGCAGCGATCGAAACGGGCCAGGTGCACGTGCTCGCGCGTCCGACGGCGGTGTTCCAGAAAGAAAAACTCGCGCAGGTGGACCCCGAGTTGATCGCGAAAGCAGCGAAGGCGAAAGGTGTCGTGCTGGAGCTGGATGCGCGTCCGGAGCGTCTTGCAGGAGCGGACGGGTATGCGCGCGTCGCGAAAGATGCGGGCGCGAAGCTACTCGTGGCGAGTCATGCGTCGTCGGTCGAGCAGCTCGATCGAGTGCGTTACGGAATCGATCAAGCGCGACGAGGATGGTGTGAGGCGGATGATTTGGCCCTTCTGGCTCCCCTCTCCACGTAGCGACGAAGTCGCGAAGTTGGAGAGGGGCT
>CAZETM010000871.1:0-4200 GCA_964514885.1 uncultured Polyangium sp.
CCGCCAGTCGTGGTTGCTGCTCCTCCCCCGCCAGCTCCACTGCCCCCCGCTCACTGGAAACAAGCCGCCGGTAGCACCGTCGTTGGCCCGCAGCTCGGCTCGGACACGCTCGTCCTCGTCGGTGGACGCCGCATGCTCATCGCTACGGATGGCTCGACGAAAGTGGAGACGACACCCTCGCCCGAGCCTCTTCAAGAAGTGATCGTGGTGCCTGTGGCTGGTGGTGCGCAACGGCTCGTCGCCCGCGGACTGCATGGTCTTTATCGCCTCGACGATCCGCTCGGAGCGCTGAAGCCGCTCGCTCGTTCGGAAGGCGATTTGCGTGCGCTTGGAGCCTTCTCGGGACTCGTCGCCGTGTGGTCGCAAGGCTCGGACATCCCTCGGTTCGTGGATGTCGAAACCGGCAAGTTCAAGGTGATGACTTCCCTGCCCCAACTGCCCATGCGCGCCGTTGGATTTCGCAACGACAAAGAAGGCGCGGCCATCTTCGAAGGCATCGGATTGGCGGTGACGACCGACGCTGGAGCGACGTGGAAGCGCGTGACCGAGGAAGTCGGCGGAGACGCATTGCGTGTCAAAGGCATCCTCGTGCGTGATGGAGCGCTGCACGCATACGTCTACGAGGACGGCATGGAGTCGCCCATCGATATGGCGCAAGCGCGCCTTGGACGAGCGGTTGATCCTCCCACGAACGAAAAGCTGAACGCGCATCCGCTCATGCGCTGGATTCGCACGACGGGCCTCGATCCACTCATGACAGCAGCATCGGCAGGTTTGGAAATTGCCGACGGTTTGGCGCTCGTCGCGGCCTACGGACAGGTGGCCAAGGTCGACACGAAGACGGGGATTGTCGCGTCGATCGAAGAGTTTGCCCCGGATATGCATAACGGCGCGTGTTCACTGCAGCGCGCGGGCAAAGATGCGTGGCTCGCGTGTCAACTCCCGGACGATCCGGCAACTGGCGACGAGCAATACGGCATCATGCGCGTGCCTCTCGACTCGGGAGCGATCAAGCCGGACAAACCCGCGCTCACTCGCACAGGTGAAGTCGAGCTGCGCACTTCACCGAGCGGCGGCGTGATGCTCATGGGCACGTGCTCCGCGGACGAGGGTCAAGGCGAAGTATGCGTGCGTCAATCCGACGGCCGATGGCTCACGACGGCCGCGGACGTGGAGCTTTACTCGCGTGCACCTGGTCCACTCTCGGACGGTCGAGTGGCCTTCTTGCGCAACATGTGGCCGGGCGACGTGCCTGAATCGCAGCAGGGTGAACACGACGCTGACGAAGAAGAGCAGCCCGAGGAACAAGCTGATCCTGAAGCAGACAGCGAACGGGCGCCTCGCGAAGTTCCCGAGGGCAAACGCCTGTACATCGCGGCGGTTGGCGAAGGACGCAAAGAAGAGCGCATTGCGACGATCGCTTGGCAACCGATGGGAGATCTACGCATCCAGAGCCCGATCCAAGAGGACAGCGAGCACAACCTGCACTTCATCGTCGCCGACGACGAAGGTGTTTATTCGGTCGTCCAGCCGCTCGACAAAGAAGCTCGCACGCCGCTCCGCCTCGAAGGAGTGACCGAAGCGCGTCTACGAGGGTCACGAGGCATTGCGGTTGGCATGGAGACGATGCGCGCGACGACCGATGGTGGTCGCACGTGGGCGGATCTCCCGATGCCTTCACGAGCGCGAGAATCGCTCTCCTCGGTCGATTCGATTGCCAGTGACCCCACGCTGTTCGGCGTCTCCGAAGTGGGCATGCTTCTCGATCGAACGGTGCGCATTGGTTGGGGCAACCGCGAGAACATCGACGACCCGATCGATCCGGTCTTCAATGAAACGTTGCCGTCAATATCGCGGCCGAGTGGTCCGGAGCGGATGCTCACGTGCGCGGTCGATGCGGCAAACGTACAAGGCACGCCGCCGATCGCGTCCAACTCGCAGATCGCGTCGGTGCTGGGCAAGAAGACACCGGCGCCGAAAGGAACGCGTCGCACGGGCGGGACGATGACCTCGTCACTGGGCACGATTGCCATGTTCGAGGAGGAAGGCCAGGACAAACCTGGCTCGAATCCGACGAAGTGGACCGTGAGTTGGCACGATTCGGCTGAGTTCGGCAGCAAACCGCGCACGTGGACTGGAGCGCCGCCGAAGGACACCACCTGGGGATCGGCACTTCGCGGCGTGCATGGCAACGCGGGTCGAGCGCTCTTTCAGATGCGTGTCGGCAGCAAGAACTTGCTCATCCGCACGAAGGGAGCCGGCATCGAGACGGCCGAAGTTAGTTACGATCTTTTGCCCTCAAACGATGTCGTGTTTGGATCGGAAAAAGGCGAGCCGATCGCATGGACGCGAGACAGCTCGATCATCGTGTGGATCTCGGGCGAGCAACCGCGCGTCATTGGACACGTCACTTACCGCAGCAACCGATTGCTTGGAGAACCAACGAAAGACGGCGTGCCGGTCTTGCTCAGCTCGGGCGACTGGAGCGTCATGCGGGTATTTCCCATTCCGCCCGCGGACAAGAAGACCCCGAAGCCTGAGCCGCTCGCTCCCACGCTCGATGGTTGGATCTTGTCGCCCAACGTCTCGAGCCACCTTGGACGCTTTGGTGCATGCACAGCCAAGCCGGCCAAGGGAGCGGTGCATTTCACTGCTCTTCGGTCGTACGCACGCGCGACAGTCGATGCGAATGGCGGCTCGCTGAACAATGGTCGATACGAGGTGTACGTGACGGGCACGGATGCTTGTGTCGGTCAGGCCTATGTCGGGTTCTCGTCCGATCGTCGGTACAACCCACCAGCGGCCACACCGGGCGCAGCGGCAAAACCGAAGGGACCGATCACGTTCATGCGCGTCGATTTCGTCGGCAAACGAGCCGAAGGTGGCGCCAAGGGACTGCCGGCCAAAGATGCGATGCACAAGCTCACGTGCACGCTCGAAGAACGTAAGTAAATCGTCGGGACAATCCTTTACCCGTGCCCAAGGACTTGGCGTTTCGGGTAAAACCATTCAGCAACACGAAGAGGAGCAGGTAGTTCATGTCGGAGCGACATTCTCATGGTGATTCTCATGCGGTTCGCGAACTCAGCGACGGTATCGAAGACAAACTCGTTCCGCTCGTTGCGCTCGATCCGCTGAAAATCGACAGCTTCGACGATCTCGTCACGGCGATGGGGCGCACGGCATTTGGTGGCCGAGCGCTAGGTGAAGCATGCGACGTGCTCACCGAGATGGCGGAGGATCCGGATTGTCTCATCGTGGCCACGTTCTCTGGAGCGATGACCGTGGCGAAGATGGGCCTCGTGATCGTGCGCATGATCGAAGCGGGCATGATTCACGCGGTCATCTCGACTGGGGCGCTCATGGCGCATGGCCTCAGCGAAGCGGTGGGTCTCACGCACTACAAGGCCAACCCAGACGTGCCTGACGCGGAGTTGTTCGAGAAGGGTTACAACCGCGTTTACGACACGCTCGAGATGGAGAAAAACCTCAACACCATCGACGAGTTTGTCCGCGCTCAACTGGATAAACTCGATCCGAACGTGCCGTGGTCGAGCGAGATGATTTGTCGTCAGCTTGGTAAAGCGCTGGCGGAGATGGGTGACTCGCCCGGCATCTTGCGCAGCGCATATCTGCACAACGTTCCGGTGTACGTCCCGGCATTCACGGACAGCGAGATTGGTTTGGACGTGGCTGTGTGGAAGTTACGTCAGATCCACGCGCAGCATGGCAACTCGCCCGACTTCGATCCGTTCGCGCATGCGGCGCCTCCTGCGTTCAACCCGTTCCAGGACTTGCTCAGCTACGCCAAGCTGATTGGCACGAAGAAGCGTCTGGGCATCTTCACGATTGGCGGCGGCGTGCCGCGCAATTGGGCGCAGCAAGTCGGTCCGTTTTACGACATCGTTGGTCATCGCCTGGGCGTCGAGACGCAGCATCCGCGTTTCAACTACGGCGTGCGTATCTGCCCCGAGCCTGTGCACTGGGGCGGTTTGTCAGGATGCACCTATTCGGAAGGCGTGAGCTGGGGCAAGTTTGTCCCGCCTGCTGAAGGTGGCAAGTTTGCCGAGGTGTATGCGGATGCGACGATCGCGTGGCCGCTCATCGTGCGCGCGGTGCTCGAGCGGTTGGAGAAACGGCGCGGGAAGAAGCATCAAGCACGTTGATCTTGGATTTCGGTTAGAGCCCGGGGGGTATGGG
>CAZETM010000872.1:0-4192 GCA_964514885.1 uncultured Polyangium sp.
TGCGCGGAGAACTGCGCGGAGAACTGCGCGGAGAACTGCGCGGAGAACTGCGCGGTCACCGTGAGGCCGTCTTGCGACAACTTCGACGCAAGTTCGGTGTGCTTCCCGACGACGTGGTCGCGCGTGTACAAAACGCCGACGCTCCGCTGCTCGAACGATTGGAAGACAATGTGCTCTTTGCCAACTCGCTCGAAAATGTCTTTGCTCAGTGATCTCAGTCGCTACTGGGACACGTAGATCGACAGGACAGAACCCTGGTAGGGTTTGTCCTGCATGTCGCGAAGCACGTCCCCTATTTCTTCTTACCCCGCGGATTGTGCACCTGCACCATTGCTCGATAATCCAGCGTAGGTTGCTCGCGCGGCACCACCGGACGCAATTCCGGAGCCATTTTTTCCAGCGCCGAAACCATCGCCCCAAGCTCACTCGTGCTCGATGCCCGACCCTGCGTAAGCTCTCGATACGCCGCCGCAATATCCACAATGCCCCGACCCGACACATGCCCTCGACGCGACAAATCCAGATAACTTCTTCCCAGCGCCGAACCATCGAAGTTATGCGCTCCAATGAGATCCTGCGCCACTCGAAGCACCGCTCGACCAGGAATGCGCCCATCTTCATGCAGCACCAATGACGCCTGCAAATAATTGTAAAATGGCACCACGCGCGGCCCATACCCGCGAAAATCCCCCGGTGAAGATTGCCTGTCGAGGTGAATCAAGATACGCTCGACGACGGGTCCTTTTTCCACGACTCGCGCCAAATGTACGGAATCAGCAATGGTGTCCTCATAAGCACCACCCCGGCGCATGATATCGACGATCTCTTCGACGGATACTCGTCCCTCGCAGATGTCCGCATATAACGAATAGACGAATGCATCGGCCTCGGCGTCGTCCCCGAGCAACACTTCGTGAATGAGCTCCCCAGACTCGTCACGTTGCGAATCGAGTTCACAACGTCTCAAAAGCAGCGCGGGAAGCTTGTAGCCGAGTTGTCCGCGGAGCGCTCGGAAACGTAAGCGCATTAGATTTTGCAAATTCGGCTTTAGCGTGAGCGACGCCCATTTCGCGCCATCGAGACGAAGCTTTTGCTCGATACGCGACCGAAGCTGCTCGGGACTTCCCGAAAGAATATGCGTCTCTACGCCCGCTCGACCCAGCTCGCGAAGCAATGCCGCCGCGCCAGGTACCGTGCGCTTTTGATCCGGCCTTTCAATGGCCGTGCGGAGCAAATCTCGAAGCGTATCGAAATCGGTGCGAAGATACGTTTTATCGAGATCCCAGCGCGCAATATAACGAGGTGCAACTCGTTCCACGGCAGCTCCAATAGGCGGGGAGGAAACAGACTTCGCGACACTCACTCGGTAGCCCAATCTCTTCGCATTTTCTCGAGAGATGCGACGAGATCATTGGCCCGGTGGGATTTCGCATTCTCGAGAGCCTGCGCGTAAAACATCACGGCATCTTTGGCCCGGTCCCGCTTGTATGCAACATGCGCGAGCACTCCCAAAAGCCACGCCCGCTCGACACCCGCCGGCCCCGCCAAATCGAGCGCCTCGCGCAAAACGCCATCCGCATCCGTCAATGACCCCGCCCCAGCCAATACCTCGCCGAGCTTTCGACTAAAAATGAGCACCGCCCGTTCAGGTTCGTCCAGCTCACCACGAAACATTTCTCGACGGGCCAAATCGAGGCCCCTGCGAAGCGCGAGAATGGCGCCCGCCCGATCACCTCGTTCACCTGCCCGGTCGGCGACGTGCTCGAGAAGCATGAGCGCCTCGAGTGAATCCTGCGCATGCTGAGCCTGAAGCGCTCGAACTTCAACGGGAAGTGGAAGTGGATCGCCGTCGCGATCGACAAGCGCCCGAGCATGCAATTCGCGTCGCACCGCCACCGGAGTCGTAGCCAAGGCAATTTCACGAATGGTCGGATGCGCCGCACAAAAACTCCCCAAGTCTTGCAGCACGAGCCCCGCACTCTTGAGTTTACCAAGCGATCCGGCAACGTCTTGGCGGTCTTGCAAGATTCTACCAATATCGTCGAGCCCCGCGTCATCGCCAAGCACAGATACCGCCTGCAATACTTGTCGCACTTCATGCGGCAATCGCTCGATTCGTTGGGCCACGAGATCCGCAACCTGGAGCGGTGGATTCGTCCCGCCTTCCAAGGCAAAACGCAATGATTGGTCCACGTACAATGGACTCAAGGTGCCGTCTTCCGTGACATCAGGCCGCAAAGACAACACAGACGGCGCAATGTGCGCAATGAGCGACGAGGGCAATCCCCCGAGCCTCAACGCTGGACCCGTCCAGCCCGGATCGAATCCTGGAATGTGCGTCACGACAATCAAGAGCGGATGAATCGGTGGCTCGGAAATGACGTCGGCAATGGCATTACGAGTCGCGCCATCCACCAGATGGAAGTCGTCAATGGCGAGCACAATGGCGCGTCCCGGATGTCGCTCGTGCGCCCGCATGATGGCCCAACGCAGCGCTTCGGCGGCAGTGAATCTCCGATCGTCCGGTAATACCATTCCAAGCGTCGGTTGCGACCACACTTTGGCACTGGATGGCGGCGGCTGACGTTCGTCTTTACCAAAGACCGCGAGCAGACCGGCGCGAGCTTCCGGCGTGGCTCCTCGCCAATCGGATGGTTCCCCTCCACCCTCGGCCAAACCCGCCAGCTTCGTAATGGCCGAGCGCAGCGCATGATAACCAACGTCCGCACCCCACGGGTCGGGTTTGGTTTTGACGACCATATCCCCCGCCGACGTGGTCATCCGCAAAAATTCTTCGAGCAGCCGAGTTTTCCCCATTCCAGGCTCGCCCACGATACACGCGGAAGCGAGGTTGTTTTCCACGCCAAACCTTCGCGCTCCGAGCCAATCCAAATCGCGTTCTCGTCCGACAAACCTCAGCGGGAATTCAGCCGTCGCCAAAGTTTGCACCGAAGGCGCCCGCGGAGGCGGCTCGACCGGTACCTTTTTCACAGCTATCGGCGGCGCAGGCGGCGGAGCCAATGACTGCGCAACAATACGCTCGCCGCATTCTCCGCAAAACTTTTGACCACGAGGAGCCATGGTCCCACAAGCTCGACACGTGAGTCCCCCGTCAGTGGAAAGCGCAGCAGACGGCATGGAAACTGGAGGGCGCTCTTCGGGAGGGGCAAGCGCCGCTTTGAGCGCACTGGCGAATTGATCCGCCGTTTGATAACGCTTGGCTACGTCTTTTTCGAGCGACGTCAGCGTGACGTTCACGAGCGATTGCGGAATTCGTCGCCCAGGTGCCACGAGCGCCGGGTTTGGTGGGGGCAACGTCAAGTGCATCAAAACCACTTGCGTCGGCGAATCCGATTCAAATGGCAATCGCCCAGTCAAAAGCTGAAAAAGCAGTACGCCGCAGGTATACAAATCGCAGCGCCCATCAATGGGATCACCCCTGCCCTGCTCGGGCGACATATAATCGGGCGTGCCACATACGATTCCAGGGCTCGTAATGTGCGTGCTGGGTACTTCACGCATTTTCGCGAGACCAAAGTCGACGACTTTGACGAAATCACCCGTTTTCCGCATCGGCTCGAGCACGATGTTTTCCGGCTTGAGATCGCGATGAATGATCCCCAGCTCGTGCGCTTCGCCAAGCCCCGCCAGCACCTGCACGAGAATATCGACGATCCGCTTGAACGGCAGCGGACCTTCCTCGTAATCGACGCGGGCCAAATCTTTGCCCCGCAAATACTCCATCACCAAATAAAGCTGATTGTCGGCTTTTCCGAAATCGAAAATGCTGACGATGTTCGGGTGGTTCAACCGACTACACGCTCGTGCCTCGGTAATGAAACGAACCGACGCGCTTTCGTCACCAAGCAGATGCGGATGAATGATCTTGATCGCGACCGTGCGACCAAGCGCCTTCTGCTCCGCCCGATACACCCGACCCATCCCGCCGACGCCAAGCAAATCGAGGATGACGTAACCGCCCGGCAGTGTGGTGCCGATCAGCGGATCATCACCGCGCGACAACGCCTCGGAGATGGGAAAACCACAGATGTGACAAAACCGATGTACCGGATCACACGAGGTTGCGCACTGGGGGCAGCGAATCTCCGACACGAGCGCACGGTATCATGGTCGCGTCAAAAATGGGGGGCTCGAAGAACACTGGATCGGCCTCGAGTAACAAGGTCAGCAA
>CAZETM010000873.1:0-4190 GCA_964514885.1 uncultured Polyangium sp.
TTTGATCCGAAAGCGGAACGAGGAACGTTGCAAGGTTGGGCGCTGGTGCACAACGACACGGATGAAGAATGGAAGAAGGTCAAAATCGAGCTGGTGAATGGCCGACCTGATTCGTTCTTGTATCCGCTCGCAGCACCTCGATATGCGCGACGCGAGCTTCGAGCGCCTGCCGATCCGCTTTCGACGGTTCCGCAATTGATTGGTCGCACTGCGGATACGATGTGGAGCGAGGCCATTGGTGATTCGTTCAGTGCTGGAGGCATGGGTTTGTCCGGGGTTGGCTATGGAGGCGGAGGGCGCGGCGAGGGAATTGGTTTAGGAAGCATTGGCACGATTGGACATGGTGCGGGAACGGGCTCAGGATCCGGCGAAAGCACAGTGCTTTCCGTGGGGGACTTGGCAAAAGTGGCCGAAGCCGAGGGGATGGAGTCCGGGGCACTTTTCCGTTATTCGCTTGCGAATCCGGTGGATCTGAGGCCGCGTGGCTCGGCGCTCGTTCCATTTTTGCAGCAATCGGTTTCAGCGCGCAGAATCGTATGGTTTGCGGGGGCGGGGGATGTGGGGCGAAGTGCGGCGCGAATCAAGAATGACACGAAACAAACGTTTCCTGCTGGACCGGTTGCGTTTTTCGCCGATGGAGGGTTTGCCGGGGAAGCTCAGCTCGATCGGCTCAAGCCGTCGGAGATTCGATTCGTTGCTTTCGGAGACGATATCGATGTGGAAGTGCAAACGACGACGGATGTCGTAACAGAAACTGTGCAGCTCGTCGAAGGCGATGACACGCACATCGTCGAGCACTTCATTCGGCATCACCGGACCGATTATACGATCGAGAATCGTAGTGGAACGCCGCGCACGGTATTTCTGAATTTGAATCTCGTGCGTAACGCGACGGTTCAAGGTGCGGACGAGCTGGATTTCGACTTCGTATCGGAAAAACCGTTGGCAGTGTTTGCATCGGAGCCAAGGGCGAAAAAGGTGCGACGTATCGAGACCGACGAGGGGTTGTCCAGACGCACACCGATCAAGAACCTCGATGCACGAGCATTGCGGGCGATTTCAGTGTCGCCGAAGTTGCCTGGGACGCAGAAAGCGGCGCTCGAGGAAGCCGCGAAGATGCTGATGGACGCCGAGGCGCGTGACAGTCTTTTGCCCGCGCGCAAGCGTGATCTTACGGATGTCATGACCGACATCGAACGTGTACGTGGATATTTGGCCGTCACGAAATCGAAGGACGACGCCGAAAAGTTCGCGAAGTCGCTTCTGGAGCACGAAAAGCGGATCACGGAATTGCGGGCGCGGATTGTCGCCATCGGCGTCGAATCCGAAGGATTGCGCACGCGTGCCCGTGCGCTGCTATCGAAGCTCAGCCGGTAATCAGGGCGAAGTATCGAGTGAGCTAGAACCCTCCATTGACCGTCCGACAAGCTTTCCGCAGAGCAGACGGCCGTCCGGTGCCAATTCTTGGGTTGCGCGGCTCGCCTGAGCAGCGTAAAGAGGGAGCCCGAACGGCTGGTGTGTTTCGACAGTCGTTAACACAGCCTTGAATCTACGCCTCGCGTCTCGACTTCAACTTCCATGTGCGGTATCTGCGGAAAGCTCAATATTGATCAGGACGAGCCGGTGGATGCTGCGCTTCTCGGCCGAATGCTGCGCACTTTGCATCATCGAGGCCCCGATGGTGGCGGCGAGTATCGGTCGGGACCGGTAGGGCTTGGGCATCGGCGGCTGAGTATCATTGACCTGGATACGGGCGCGCAACCGATGTCCAATGAGGATGGCTCGGTATCGCTCGTATTCAACGGCGAAATCTACAACTTTCAGGAGTTGCGTGATCAGCTTGTCGCCAAGGGCCATGTTTTCAAGTCTCATTCGGACACCGAGGTGATCGTTCATCTGTATGAGGAATTGGGCGAAGGCTGTGTGGAGCGCCTTCGCGGAATGTTTGCATTTGCGTTATGGGACGAGCGGAAGCAAACACTGCTTTTGGCGCGTGATCGTGTCGGCATCAAGCCATTGTATTACGTGCGCACGGAGAAATCGTTTCTCTTCGCATCCGAGATCAAGGCGTTGCTCGCGGACTCCTCCGTATCGCGCGAAATCAATTTACCTGCCATCGATCGGTTTATCACGTATTATTATTTGCCCGGAACTGAGACGTTATTTCGCCACATTCGGAAGCTCCAGCCCGGCCATTTGATGACGGTGCACAAGGGCGAAGTGCGTATTCGGCAATATTGGGATTTGTCGTTCGCGCGGCGCTTGCCGACTCCAAGCTTCGAGGACGCGGTGGAGCAGTTGCGAGATGTTCTTCGTCGCAGCGTGCGCGATCATCTCATCAGCGACGTTCCCGTGGGTGTGTTGGCGAGCGGCGGAGTCGACTCGACGGGCATATTGCGATATGCAGCGGAGCAGTCGTCACGTCCCATTCAAACGTTTACTGTGGGATTTGACGGCGCGGGCGTGACTGACGAACGACCCTACGCGAAAATCGCCTCTCGAGCTTATGGCACCGTGCACCATGAACTGACCATGGGATCGTCCGAGTTTCGTGACTTTTTGCCTCGATATGTGTGGCATGCGGAAGAGCCCGTGTGTGAGGCTCCGGCGATTGCGCTGTATTACGTGTCCCGACTGGCGCGTGAATCGTCCGTCAAGGTATTGCTTTCGGGTGAAGGTGGAGACGAGGCTTTTGGGGGATATCAAAACTACAGCGATGTATTGTGGCTCGAGGGGTTGAAATCGAAGTTTGGACCCGCCAAAGGCATTTTGCAGGCGGGATTGCGTTTGCTTTCCGCTGTCGGATGGGTTCACGGTGCACGATATCAGGCGTGGGCAACGTCGCCATTGCCCGAGTATTACTTCAGCCGCACGGCGCATCCGGCCTCGGGGTTTCATCAACGAAGACGCGCGCTTTACAAAAGCGATTTTGCCCATGCGCTCGAAACGACGAGTTCATCGGCACCGAGCCGGCACTTCTTCGATCAAGTGCCGCATGAATCGCTATTGCATCAAATGCTTTATGTCGATACCAAAACCTGGCTTCCCGACGATCTGCTGGTCAAGGCCGACAAGATGACCATGGCGACGTCGGTCGAATTGCGCGTACCACTGCTCGATCATCGGGTGTTGGAATTCGCGGCGTCGCTGCCCGAGGAATACAAAGTACGCGGCAATGAACGCAAACGTGTGCTCAAAGCGGCGCTCGAGGACTCGGTTCCGCGCGAGCTGCTCGATCGAAAGAAAGCAGGGTTTCCTGTTCCTTTCGAGCGGTGGTTGCGACACGATTTACGCGATTATGTGCGCGACACGATTGATTCGAACGATGCTGCAATTCATACCTACTTCTCGCGTGAGCAAATTCGTGCGATCGTGGACGAACATGCGCGCACGGGTAAAGGCTCGAAAGAAGTATTTGGCCTGCTCGTGCTGGAGCTGTGGCATCGTGCATTCGTGACGGACTCGATGGTGGATTCGCAAGGGAGCTGAATCGCTTGCGTACTCTGCTCGTCATTTCGACATGTTTTGCACCGCAAGCGACGGTGGCATCCTATCGTTGGATCAAGCTTTCGCGACACTTGGCCCACTATCGATGGGCAGCTAGTTTCAAATGGCGCGCTTGATTGCGCTATTCGCCCCAACCTAGCCAATTCTTCCGCACGATCCAGCTCGTCAGTTTTAGCCACATGCGGTTCTTCTTGACCAGCCACGGTTTGTCGTATTCTGCCGTCGGATGCCATTGATGCAGCATGTACGTGTTGCTGGTGACCCATTGGATCTCGCGCCCATCCTTTTGGGCTCGCAGCGCCAGGTCTTTATCTTCCGCTCCCCAATATGTGTATCGCTCGTCAAAACCACGAATGCGATGAAACCAAGGAGTCTCTGCACATTGACAACCTCCCATTCCAAAGGTTGGCCGCATCGTCCCTGATTTTTTCAGCTCGTCGAGGTCTGCCAGCCCCACGTTTCGCCCTTCGGTTTGCGGCCCGAGATCATGGGTTTGGCACATGAGCAGCCCGCGACCCCCCAGCGCATTCTGCGTAGCCATCAAGGTTTCAAAGAAATTGGGCGCGAGAATCATGTCCACATCGGTGCAAAAGACATATTTCCCTTTGGCCCGCTTGATTCCAATGTTCAAGGCCCGCGACCTGTTCCACAGACCGCTCGTTGGCGTGTAATGCACCGTCGCG
>CAZETM010000874.1:0-4190 GCA_964514885.1 uncultured Polyangium sp.
CGAGCGCATTGGTGAGGTCATTGAGGGAGCTTATCGCCGTCGGACTTACGGAAAACGCCTCCCCAACAGCGACGAGCCCCCCACCCGCCTGATAAAAATTCACCAGGGTCGACCGGTTGGCGACCGACAGGCCCGCCGACGGCGTTTGAATGATGATCATTCGATAATTCGTGAGATTCGATAACGTCGTGTTATCATCCGCCGCCAGCGCGCCAGCCGCGACGAGCGAACTCTTCACGGTGGTCAAACCAGATCCACACTGTCCACCCTCGCCGCAATAAATCAGCGCGCTAGGACCGTTCTGCGCCTCGACCACGCTTGGCGAAAGCGACACGAGCGCCGAAAGCAAAGCCCCCGCAAACAGCGCCGGTCGACCACTCGGGAGACGAGACGAAAGGCGCTGATTCTTACCACGACAAGACATAGGACCCTCCCACGCGACGAAGTCACGAGGCTCGGGACTACGTTCCAACAGAATGCTCCGCGGGTCAAGAAAGCTGCATGAGGTTTTCATTTATCCGGTGGAGGAACGTGCCAACGTTCGTTCCCATGCCGCTTTTTGTCACGGACCCAATGCAGCTCGATACGTGGGCAAAAGACGCGCCGATCCATCCGTCGACAGGTGATGGTTGTCGCCATAAAGCGACTTGCCTTCGGCCGCGACGATCGGAACTCCCGCCGACGTAGATAACGCTGAGACGGCATCGATGATGATGACGCCTTCCTTCACGAGTTCGCGTTCGAGTAGGCGCATAGGCTCGGAATCGATACGCAGGTCGCCCAAGCTGATTTCGCCGGTGACGGGCACATTTCCGAACAACGATCGCCGCGCAAGCTCCTCGGGCACTCGAACGGAATAGTTGGGTGCTTGTTGCTGAAAAAACACGCGCACGCCCATTGCACGAAGATCCTTTACGGTACGCAGAAGCGCATGAGCAAAAGGATCCTTGGAAATGCCATACTTGACGTAATTATCGGGAGTGTCCTCGAAATACGAAGTCCAATACGCGACCAGCACGACGTCGCGGATTTCATTCCTGCGAATCATGTCGAAAATGGCTTCGGCGAAAGGGAGGGCCTTTTCATTGAGGCCATATTTTCCCCACGAATAATACCCTCGCACAGGCACCGTCGAAGCGTACATCGCCGCGAATCCTTTTCGACCCGTTTCGCGACAAACCGTATCGATGACGGGCATCACCGCCATGGCATGACTGTCGCCCCAAACGAGAATCGACAGATCCAGTTCCGGGTCGTCGACGCCAATGACCGGGAGCGAATTGGACGTGACGCGACTGATCGGGGTCGGATAGGCGAATTTGGGATCCATGTACGCGCCAAACCAAGCCAAAGCTTGGGGCGGAACGCGCGAAACCTGGCCACCTCCGATGGCGATCCACGAGCCCGTGGCAATGAGCGATCCCATCGCGAGGGCTGAACATGCGGCCACAACAAACCCGCGTGATCCCGCTTGCGGCTTGCGAAAAGGTCGCTCGACGAAGCGCCACGATAACACAGCGCAGACGAATGCGGCGAGCATCAAAGCGGCTCGAGCCGCCGGTGCGTCGGTAAAGAAATGCCAATGGTTTACGATGGCGAGCGGGGGCCAATGCCACAAATAAAATGAATACGACACGAGGCCGACGAAAACGAATGGACGCCACGCGAGGGCTTTGCCCAACAAGGTGGGAGGCGCCGCGGCGGTCGACGTATTGCCGAGAATGAAGAGCGTTGCGCCGAGACAAGGCACGAGGGCATGCCAGCCTGGAAAAGGAGTTTCGCGGGTGAAACCGAAACAAGCGAGCGTGATCAGAGCAAGCCCGATCAGCGAAACCAGCTCGCGAATACGGCCCAACTTTTCAATGCTGACTTTGGGGACGAATACGAGCAAAGCGCCCGCGAGCAGTTCGAACGCGCGGGTGTGCAAAAAGTAAAACGCTTGGCTCGGGTGCGATTTCGTGAGCAGCAAGCTGGCCGTTAGACTCGATGCAGCCAGGAGCGCGACGAGCGCGACGAGCGAGAAAAGACGATTCACGGAACGCTTGCCAAGCGCAAAACCCAACATGAGCAGCGGCGGAAAGAGCACATAGAATTGCTCTTCGACGGCAAGAGACCACGTATGCAAAAGCGGTTCGGCTTCGGCAGGTTTGGAAAAGTAATCGAGGTTGTTGCTGAAGAAGATGTTGGAGGCAAACGGGCCGAGCCACGCGGCAGACTTCGCGGCCGACACGAGGGCATTGGGAGGAAGAAAACTGACGGAGAGCAGAATCGCTGCGACGGCAGCCGGCATGAGCGCTGGCAAGATACGTCGAGCGCGCCGTTGCCAGAAATCGGCCAAGCGAAATCGCCCCTCGCGCAAGTCCCTGATCACCAGGTGGGTGATCAGAAAACCCGAGATAACGAAGAAGACATCGACGCCGACAAATCCGCCAGGCACACCGAGGTCAGCGTGGAAGAGGACCACGCTGGTCACGGCAATGGCACGGAGACCGTCGATGTCGGGGCGGTAGGTGAGCGACGATTCGGGCTTCACGATTCGGCGCGACCGTACGCGCTGAACCGAATGACGTCAAGCGTCGCGTAGGTGAGCCCCTGACATGGAATTCGCGATCGGGCTATCGCATACACCACTCCCGCCCTCGCACCAGTCCAAAGTGATGAAAAACGCCGCAATCGTGCGTTTCTTTCCGCCCCGTCAAAATGTTGTGATATCCCTCCCCCGATGCGGTCTTCGCTTCTCCGGACGCTCGGCCTTTCATGCCTTGCCGTAGCGCTTTTCACCTGGGCAGCCCTCCCGGGCGTCGCCGATGCGGCCGAGCCACCTCCGAATCCGCCTGTACTCGTCCCGCCCAAGATCGAAGGCGCGTTTGAGGTTCCTTATCCCGCAGGCGCCAAAGGCAATGAAGAGGTCATCCTCGCCATCACCGTTCAAAAAGACGGGACCGTGCGCACCGTCGAGGTCTCCCAGGGCAAAGAGCCCTTCGCTTCCGTAGCCAAAGAAGCGGCACAACGCTTTCGTTTTTTACCCGCAACACGTAATGGCGAGCCGATTACCGCAAGAATTCGCTTTGCGGTGACGTTCCGCCAAACTCGCGTCGAAGATTCTCCGCCGCCCGAGCCAGCTACGACGCCGACGATTCCCACGGGAAATGCCCCCACGCCCAAGGTCGTCAAAAAAGCCCAGGCGATCAACGTCGACGTGCGCGGCGAAAAACCTCCGCCCGGCGTCTCCACCTTGTCTCGCGCCGAAGTGCGACAAATTCCAGGCACGTTCGGCGATCCCTTCCGCGCCATCGAAGTATTGCCCGGCGTCACCCCCATTGTCTCCGGATTGCCTTATTTTTACGTGCGCGGCGCTCCTCCAGGCAATGTTGGCTATTACCTCGACGGCATTCGCGTTCCATACCTCTTTCACGTCGGCGGCGGCCCTTCCGTCGTCAATCCAGCCATGGTCGACCGCGTCGACTTGCACGCTGGCGGCTATCCTGCCGAATTCGGCCGTTTCGCTGGAGCCATCGTCACCGCTGAAAGCACCGCTCCACGTGACGACTGGCACGGCGAAGGAAATATCCGCCTATTCGACGCCGGCGCTATGGTCGAGACCGGATTCGCAGGCGGCAAAGGCACCGTGCTGCTCGGGGGTCGTTATTCCTATACCGCAGGGCTCCTGTCGCTGATTTCGCCAACCGTCGGTCTCGATTATCGCGATTACCAGGCCCGCGTCACCTACGACCTCACCCCGCGCGATCGTATTGGCATCGTCGCATTCGGCGCCTACGATTTGCTCTCCACCACCGAAAACGAAATCGAATCCATTGTCTTCGGCTCGGAGTTCTATCGGCTCGACGTGCGTTACGAGCATAAAATCGGCGATACCGGAAGCCTCAAATGGGGCACGACGGTCGGGTACGACCAAACACGCATTGGCGAACAACGCAATGCACAGGACAAACTATTTGCCACTCGAGTTTTGCTGACCCAACCGCTCACGGAAAACCTCACTTTGCGAGCCGGCATAGATTCGCAATTCGACAATTACACCGCCGACGCGCGACGCTGGGCCGACCCCGAAGACCCCGACACCCAAGCGTACGATAACTTATTTCCTCCCCGCTTCGATAGCGCGCTCGGTGCTTATGCCGAAGTCGCTTGGCAAATGGACCCGCGCCTTAAAGTCACCCCCGGCGTTC
>CAZETM010000875.1:0-4176 GCA_964514885.1 uncultured Polyangium sp.
CATCCCCACGACATCGCGATATTCCGTCGCGGTTTGTCGCAAGATACGGCCCAATGGTCCTGCGATCAACCGCACGCCGCCGAAAACACAGGCCGCGCTGCTCGAAGCGATGCAAGAGCGCAAGGTCACCGTCGGAACGGAAACGCATAACCTACCGCAGCCTTTTCAAGTGTTTGCCACGCGAAACCCCATCGAACAGGAAGGCACGTACCCGCTCCCCGAAGCGCAGCTCGATCGTTTTTTGCTGGAGATCCACGTGGGATATCTGAGCGAAGAAGAAGAGCGCGAGGTCGCACGAAGGACGACGAGCGGCAAAGCGCTGACGATCGAGCCGGTCTTGCACCCGGACGACCTCCGTCGCCCCACCAGCGCGGGCTCATTTCCCAGCCCGCGACGCACCATGTTGCGCTCGCCATGCCGCAAGCTTCTCCTCGATGCCGTCCGGTGTCGTTCCGAGAACGCGGGCAATGATGCCATGTTTCCATTCGCGGCTGGAGGTCGGGCCGAGCGCTTGCTCCATGTCCGTCAAACTCCGGCCTTGGAGCATGAGGTCACGCATGCGTTCGTACAGGTCGAGCCACCCGAATTCACGAAGTTCATCGAGCCGTCGTTGAAAGAAGCTGTCGACGGTCATGGCCTTTGCCGTGACGCTCAGTTCGTCATCGAGCTCTTCGATCTGCACGCATTCGTTCTTGGCCGTCAGGTAACCCGCCAATTGGTTGTAGCTGAAATGAGTGATGCGTAGAAGGCCGGGAAATCCCGTGCCGGAAGCGCTCTTGTCCAAGGGAACGAAGAGCAAATCCCCCAGCGTGAGCGCCTCGTTTACGAACGCCGGCGGAGGTTGCCGATAAAGAGCGCCGTCATTGGCGTCGAAGACCTCGTTGAGGCTCAAATACGTGAACACACTTCCCCAACGACCACCGTTGCCAACGTCGAGCAGGAATCGCGAATAGATCTCGGGCAACGAATAGCCGCATTGATGCTCCAGAGACATCAGGATCTGTTGCTCGATTTCACCGACGACCGGATTGAGCTGGTAGGGATGATCCGGGTCGAACGCGCGTAAGCGAGCGATGGCGTCGTGGAGATGGAAGACGGGGGATGATTTGGGCAGATGCAGGGGAATGGGATGGCTCAAGCGCGGAGACCGCGCTGTTCGGCGATTCCCCATGCGATGACCATTTCGCATAGGTCGACAAGGTCAGGTGAGTACCGAAAGTGCATCAGCTTGGCGATTCTCTTGCGATCCTGTTGCTGCATCCACGACACAGCCATTTTGAGCGCTTCAGAACCCAACGCAGGCGTCACGAAACAACGCCGGTTCTTCTTGTGACCACACGTAGCGGCTTCCGTCGGGTGCATGCATTCGTCCCGTTGGAGTTCTTTGGCCACACTCCGCCAAAACGCCGCGCCATTTCGGTTGGGCATCAGCGCAATATCGAGTAAGGTGATGCCTTCTTTGATGTCCGCATGAGCGCGCCAAGGGTGCGATGCGCTGCGAGCTTCCGTCTCCTTGAGATACTGTAAAGGTTCGGTTACGTCCGTCGCGCCGCCGAATACCTGTTCATAGAGAGGCGTCGTAATCAAATTCTCCGCATCACGCATATGCAGCACATGCAGGTGTTGCAGTGCGGAACGCTGTACCTTCTGCGCACCTTTTGCCGTTGCTCCGACCGAATCATCCGGAAATGATTGATCACTGTCGACAATGGCCAGCGTCAACTTCTCTTCGGCGACCTTTTGCTGCAAGACCGGCGCAGTCGTAGCTCCACCGCCGGGAATCTCATCGAAACAAAGACTCCCACGCCAGCCTTTCTCGGCCATCCACGCTTCGCCGAGGATCTTGTACAAGTGGGTGTCGACAAGGTTTTCCCCCAACAGCCCGGCTCCGTTCGATACCCGCGCCAAGTCGTGCCAGTGATGCGCCGAGACATGAATACGCGTCTTGCCTTCCGATTCAACGGACTTCGTTGCATAGTCCGGACCGAGGCCCACGCGAACCATCCATTTCAGTTGTCGACGCAGCTTTTGAATCTCGTTGTGTCGCCCTCGAATGCTGCGCAATGCCCCGATGGCTCGAGAGCTCCAAACGCCTGCATGTTTTTCCAACTGAAGCGCGTCGTCTTTCTCGAGAGAGACGACATGCTTACAACCGTGGTGGGCCAAGAGGAGGTTTTCGATGCAATCGCGCGATGATTGCGCCGTACCTCCATGACCAAGCGCATCGACGACGGCGGACGAGTCAATCTCGATGAGCATGATTCAATCCGCCACGGGAGCAAAAAATCCAAATGGCCAATCATCATTTAATGCGCCATCGTCGGTATATCCGGCAAGACGCACTTGGGTTTGCCTTGTTTCCGGGTCTTGATCGAAGATGACGAGCTGGACATCGTCCTCGCGAAGGACCTTCTTTTCAATCAAATCGCCGAGACCATTGACGATGCCTTCGCTATGCGTTTCCACCATGATCTTGACTTCGCGCTTGGCGTCTCGGCTGGCTTTCCACGCGCCAGCAATGACGTGGGCGAGCTTGACCTGATGCGCGGGATGCAGGTGCAATTCAGGTTGTTCGATGGCCAAGAGCGAAGTTGGCTGCGAGGCGCTATCCGGGGTGCGACAGCACGTGGACCAAAGAATGGCCATGAGGGGGAGCACTTCGGTGTACCCAAAGCCGATGTCGACGAGGTTGATGTGCCGGTCGGCGTTGGGTTCTTTGACGAGGATTTCGGCGTTGAGTCCGGAGAGTTCGATTTTCGATTCGAAGCCGAGATGCTCGCGCGTGAACGAAACAAAGCTTTCGCGTTCCTCCGCCGAGAGCGAATACATGAACATCGCGAGGTTTTTGCCATCGGGATCGACATCGGTGACGGCGAGGTCCTGAATGCGGTAGGAGCGATCGGCCGTTGCACGCAGGGGGCGAAGGTATTGGACGCGGCTCATGAAATCTGCCACCTCAAAATCAACTCCCCCAATGAGTTCTTGCAGATTGCCAGCAAATCCATAACGTGCGACTTGCTCAGCTAGTTGTTTGACTTCTGCTGATTCGGAATTGTTGAATGCTTTTTTGGTGGGTCGTCGCTCCTGGAGGTAGGCCCAGACGTGTTGCGCTGGAATGAGTGGCCATCGACGCACAAGCTCGCGAATGGTCTCGTCGCTCGTTTTCCCGTAATAAACGGGGCGAAGCAAATCAAAAAGCTTGTCTTGGAACGGCAACGACCACCCCGGTTGTCTTCTGGCGGCAGAGCCTCCAGCGCGCCCCCTAGCCGTACGACCCGTACCCGTCGTATATTCGACTTTCCCCGAGTCTGCATATCCCATCCTTGGGAATAGACGTGCGTAACCGTCCAGGCAAATAGATTCGTCAACGGCGAAAATATCCTGACCATTCACATCAAAATGAATCAACCGACCTTCCGGGGAAAACCGCAATACAGCAATATAATCCAAGCATTCAATGCGGTATCCTGCGACGTACGAACCATGCGGGGGAATACCTTCACCGAGTTCCATGGCGACATGAAGCCAGGCGGCTCCGGCAGTACCCCAGCGCGTAGCCACTTTTACCGAAAACTCGAACGTAATCGTTCGGTCCTCAGCGCGGTGGTTGATGGCTGTGCCGAACGTGCCAAAGTCCACGAGTCCTTGGTCATACCAAAGGATCGGGCTCTCCGTCGCCGTTTGGACGCTCTGGCGCAAGAGCGGGAACGCGCGCAAGAACGAGCTCTTCCCCGAACTGTTGCGACCCACCAGCACCGTGATCGGCCGGATCGGGACTCGGCCCGTGTCGGTCAAACATCGCAGATTCTTGACGCGTAGTCCTTGCAGCTCCATCTGCGCCCACCCTACAACCTCGTTTGGCAAAGGCCAACAAATTCGCCAAAGCTCATCACTGTCGAGCGCATAAGGAAAACAAGCACCGAATTTGGCGCTTGACGCGTCTACATAGCCCGGCGTCATTCACCGAGCCGCATATTCTCACCCACATCCAACCAGCGCGCTTCGTCGCTGGCCACTCTTGCATCCTCATTCGTTTCGTTTTTTCTGGAGCTGCGGACGTACCCGTACAAATCGCAATGCCGAGTCGAATCGTTGAATCACCGTCACCATACCCGTTTGAGCATCCTCCACACTCGCTTTGCAGTCGTTTCCGACGAAGCTGCTTCGGATTGGTCC
>CAZETM010000876.1:0-4172 GCA_964514885.1 uncultured Polyangium sp.
GCAAGCCGAACCTTTTCGGTACGAAGTGTTTACCAATCTGCAGGCTGATGTTGCAGCGTGGCTGCTTCGGCATGTATTTGCGATAGACGTCAACGTTTGCCCGAAATGCGCGGCTCCGATGAAATGGCGTGAGGTCGCGCTCACGCAAAACGCGATTCGTGAAGGTTTGGCGCGAGCGGGGCTGGCGCGCGGGCCACCGAAACAGCGGAGAGCGCCACGTGGGCAGCTCTCGTTGCCGTTTCCGAAGATGCGTCGAGCGTGAGTTTCGATGCGTCTTGCGTGACGTTGCGCTCGCGTTCGCCAGCGCCAGGGCACACGTGTGTCCGCACGTGGAGAAAATTCGTCATCGACGCGTGCCGCCCGTTCAAAGATGGTGAAACGAGGCATCAGAACGTGGGTAACGATACGGAAAGCTGGATCTCCCCGAGACGCGCTTGACACGCCAAGTTCGAAATGGCACTTTGTTTGGACTAAGTGCCCGAAAATGGCTGTTTGTTCTCCCTTAGTGCTCGCGCGATCGAGTCACGAATGATGCTTCAAGCGTCGGGAGCGGAGCGGCTCTTGGGCTATGGGGATCTGCTGTATAAAGATGTTGGGGCTCCGGTTCGGCTACAAGCGCCGTATTTGTCGGATGACGAGCGCGCGATGCTCTTTGGGGAAGTGAAGCCGTCTGGTTCGCCCAAGCGAAAGCGATGATGTGCCCGACCAGGAATGCGTGGACCATCGTTCTGCACGCTCGTCCCAAGAACTTTGACATCCACGAAGCAGCTCATGTATCGTACGCACATGGCAAAACGGTCGCCCTTCATCACGTGTTCGGCCATCCTGGCGGTGGTCGGATTCACGTCCATAGCGCTTGCAGGCGATCGCAGTGCGTCGTTGGTCGTGACCGTGGACGGCGCAGATAGCATCTGCGCAGAAAGCGACGTGCCGGTTGCAGACGCCAACGAATCAGCCTGTTTCGCGACCGTTCGTGCAAATAAAATCGTCGAACTTGAGATGAGGGCAGCACCGTTGGTTACAGACCCAGCGGGATATAAGGCATGCGTTGATGCGTGCAAAGCTGGCGGTATGACCATCCTTCGCTATTGTGGCACAATGCCAACTCCACAGTTCAGAGTGATGTGCTTCGCCGCAGCGGCAATCGGTACCGTATCATGTATTAATTTCTGCAACGCTCGGTTCATGCTTTGAAAATGAAACGACAGCACCGATGGTTGGCGACGCGTGTGCTTCAAGACGCAGCAAACCCCGACATTGCGTTGGAAGTTCAACTCGGTTTTCCCGAACCGTGGGAGAATGACCTGTGGCTGTGCGCATTTCGTGTCAAGGGGTTAAAGCGAGGAAAAATAGAATATGGTGGTGGAATTGATGCGCTTCAGGCACTCATGAATGCACTCCAAGGCATTGCGACTCAGCTCCGAGAATCCGGGCGGGCGCTGACTTGGATCGACATGGCGGGCGAGACAGGGATTCGCCGCCAGGTTCCCATTTGCATCGGTCCCGAATTCGCCAATGAGATCGAAAAGCACATCGATAAAAAGATGGAGGCATACGTACGAAAAGGCGAAAAGAAGATGCAAGCCGCATTGGACGCTCAAGAAAAACCCAAGCGTCCGCGCTCATCGAAAAAATAGTTCGCGGGACATACCGCGTGCACGCCGACGCGATGGATGCAGTGTTGCCACGCGGGTCCCGCCAAGTGATTCACGCAGTACTTCGTCGTTGCTGCGCAGTCGTTTTCTTCACGCACAGCGCTACACGCGAGCAGGCCGATCTTCCACTTTGTTGTCGTTTTGGACGCGGGCTTTGTGACCTTCGGTTTGCAAACTTCGTTCGTAGGCGGCGGCAATACCGATGCACGCACCGATTGCGCACACGGCTCAGCGCCACACATCGTTCCCGCGGGCATCGCGTTTTCGTTGGTGCACGAACCATCCCAATTCGTTGGACCACCAAACGATACAGACTCGACGTTCACTTCGCCGCATGGCCCGGCCTGGATTCGAATGTCGTCGGGCAGTCCCGCGCACGCACCATCGGCGGCTTCGCACTCGCACGCGTCACACGTGGCAGGCGGTGCATCGAGTTCTCGGTAGAGGCGAAACTGTTCGTTTGGTGTCCCAACGTTTTCGTCACCGGGACACTTCATCGCCGCGAGTTCGTCCGCGGGTCCGGTCCATACAGCGACAGGTTTGTCGGTCCAGTACCCGGCGTTCTCGCCACTCGGAACATCGACGCAACGACCTGTCGGTTCGCACTTCGTAATGATGCGTCACGATCTGTCGGCGGGATGAACATGCAGAACACTTGGCCCGCGTCTGATGGCCTTGTGAACACAAAGAGTTGGCGCCGCCGGATTTCGAGCCAATGGGAGCAGTCGAAATACCAGGTTTGTCACTCACGAAGGAAACACAGTACGAATTGATCAAAGTGCTCAATGAGCAATATGAACACATCAACGCCATGGCCGATGTCGTACGTGACAACTGTGATCCTCTAGAAACTGCGATATACCGCAGCAGAATTCATCAAGTACTCGTCCATGTGTCCGAGGCCATTGCGTGCGTATTGGCAGTACGCATCGGGCTGGGATGAGGCAATTACCTCGTAATGAATGGGATGGGGGTTGCGGTTGAAATCGTGCTACTCAGCCCACCAACCCCGCTCGTGAGACATGAGGCCGCGACCCCGACCGTTCCGTGCGTCGCACTTCGATTCAAAGGTTTCGGTCGGTCTCGTCATCGCGACCGTTCACTCCGTCACCGGTGGATTTGTCGCTTCTTGCGCCGAAGCCGAGCCAACCGCCATTAACGCAACAAAGGGTATTACGACAAGACGAACCATGAGCGGAAGATACACCCACGCGACCTTGGGCCGTCATTACGCAAGGAAAACATCATGCCTTCGGTGCTCGATTACGACAATGATGAGGACGCTGCACGCGTGCGCTTACTCGTGCTTCCGTGAACGTATCGTACAGCGTGTCGGGTGCCCGGTGTGGGTTGCTTTGACGCAAAAGCCGACCGATCCCGTACGCGATGTGGGTTGCTTTGACGCAAATGGATCGGCGCACGGTGCGCGATGGCGTTTGCGTCAAAGCAAATCGGTCCGCGCACGGTGCGCGATGACGTGTGCGTCAGAGCAAATCGGTCCGCGCACGGTGCGCGATGACGTGTGCGTCAGAGCAAATCGGTCTGCACATGGTGCGCGATGGCATTTGCGACAGAGCAAATGAGTCCGCGCAACGTGTGCGGTGGCATTTGCGTCGACGCAAGGGACACCGCAGCACGTGGCGTCGTCAGTTTGCGTGAGAGCAAGAGCGATCGTGCAGCGAATACCGGCGTGCGTGCGCCGACCCAAGCCTGGCGTGCGTGTGTGGTTGGCCGGAAATGCGGCCGCTTCAGGCGTAGTAGGTGATGAATACCCCCGTAGATGCGTTCACGCGGGGTGCATGAGGTACGGAATGGTGAGGGGCTTTCGGTCAGCCTTCGCCCTCTTTGGTCCCGGCTTCGTCGTCGCCGACGTCGTCGCCATCTTCGTCTGCTATGGCGGCGGCCGACTTGGTCCGCACTTCATCGAAAAACAGATCCTGCATGACCTTGTCGCGTGGAAACGCGGCTTCCACCAGCGCCATGACTTCCACGTACGTCATGATGAAACTTTCTTTTGCGGCGTTGCGTGCAGCGCGTTTGTCACGGGAGTTTTGGCCGGCAGCACGTCGATTTTCCAAGGCACCGTCATACTTTTCGCGAAGCACTTAGTCCAAACAAAGTGCTATTTTCGAACTTCGCGTGTCAAGCGCGTCTCGGGGAGATCCAGCTTTCCGTATCGTTACCCACGTTCTGATGCCTCGTTTCGCAAACCGACATCACGGCGCAGCGGGCGCGTCGAACGCCGCCAGAGGAGAAAGCGAAGCAGGCTCTCGCGCTTATGCGTTTCGGGATTAACCTACAGCGATCCAAGCTGCAGCAAGCATTTCCTCACGAATCCGAGGAGCAGATCGCGCAACGTTTGCGACGGTGGATGGCGCGCGATGAATGACCCGACCCTCTGAAGGAAACCATTGGGGTTATAGCGAAAGTTGCGAGTGTGGCGACTGCTCATAGTCACAAATTGTCTTATCCCTCTGTACCAAGGAGCTTTCTTCGATGATACAGAAATTACGATCA
>CAZETM010000877.1:0-4161 GCA_964514885.1 uncultured Polyangium sp.
TCGCCCTCGCGGGTAAACAGAGTGCCGCGTTTTACGACGTCATGGGTTTGTCGCGGGCAGGGTTACGGTTTGGCGCAGGTCCCATCGAAGTCGCCTTGCATGGAATCGTGGGAGGTCGCGTTGAAGCGCTGTCATCGTTCGAATCGCAAACGAGCTGGATGATCGCTGGTGGAGGCGTTCAATTTGGCGTTCCGTTCTCCGTCGGGGCGTTACGATTCACGCCAGGTATCGAAGCAATACAAGCAAAGCTCTGGCAGACGATCGTTTTGCCCGACGTGTATAGGCAGAAGCCTTACACTAAAGACAATGGCATTTCGTTCGTCGGTGCGTTTCTTCGCTCGGCATATTCTTTTCGGCGTCTTCCGCGTCTGGCGTTGAGCATCGAAGTCAGTGTTGATTTCGTTCCGCAGCAAGTCGCGAGCTTCGCCGTGTCCGAAAATTTCCACATGAAAACCCTTGGAGGATTGAGTTATGCTGCGTTCTGAGCCTCGTAAGCTGTTGAGCCGTGTGCTCGTGCTGTTCGGGATGACTGGGGCATTGGGCGCCATTTCCGCGGCGTGCACTCCAATCGATCTGCCGCCATCGCCGTGGGACAAGGTCCCCGTATATGGTTTGCCCGCGTACGGAGTTTCGGATCCGACGGTCGTACCAGACGAATACATCGTCGTATTGCCAAGCCAAACCACGGAGGTGGAGCGACTGGATGTCGAGAGTCGCTCGACGAGCCTTGGAGCTGCTTTGTTGAGATCCTACGATTATCCGACATTGCAAGGTTTTGCGGCCAAGATGTCGCCGGAGGTCCTGGAGCAGGTGCGGCTTTTCTCCGACATCGCTTGGATTGAAGTCAATCGTTATGGCGAGCGAACCGGCATTCAATCATGTCCGCCGTGGAATCTGGACGTGCTCGATCAGCAATCCAATAGTGGACAGGCGCTCGCGCGGGATGAAGTGTATTCGTATGCGGCTACAGGCACGGGCGTGCACGTGCTCATTGTCGATACGGGCTTGAAGCTCGGCACCGGGGACTTTCATGACGAAATCGACGGAGCAGATTCAGCGTGGTTTCCAAAGATGTGCCACTCGAACGACGAGGACGGCCATGGGACCATGGTCGCGGAGGTCATCGCGGGGAAGACTGTCGGCGTTGCGAAAGGCGCGACGGTCATTGGATATAACGTTGGTGGTAGGAAGTGTTTTGATGGTCCACAGAACAAGTGTATCAGCGGTTGCAAACCGTCGTGCCCCGCTGCGCAGCCTCAATCGATGTACGATCTCGCGGCGCTCGAGGACATCGTGGAGAAAATCGCTACCTTGCCGAAGCCCCTGGTGATTGTTTTCCCTCACGCACACAAGAATCTTGACGAGACATTGGCTCTCGAGCAGGCTGTTGACAAAATCGTCGCAGGCGGCGCGATCTTCGTCACCGGAGCAGGTAACTCCAAGGAAGACGCGTGCGACGTATCGCCCGCATTCAAATCCGTTGGTTCAGAACGCATCATCACCGTGGGCGGTTTGTCCGAGGATGGTTTGGTCGGACAATTCAATTCTGGATCCTGCGTAGACGTGTTCGCCCCGGGCGCGGACATCGCGACGGTTCGTCCTTCTGGAACCTGCGGAGCTGAAGGGTTGACCGATGCGAGTGGCACGTCGTTCGCCGCTGCGCACGTCGCGGGCGTTGCTGCACTCTTGCTGGAAATGAAAGATGCCGATCTGATTGGTTTCAAACAAACCCTTGTGGGCAAAGCGACGCAGCAGTTCGAGCTGAAAGACGGTCTTCCTGGTTCGCCAAACCTTGCTCTGCGCAGCCCCTACAACATCGGCGAATCCGGAACGCTCGTGAAGGACATTGACGGCAAAGATGACTTCGTCACTTGTTTCGGTCCCGATTGCATAATCCCGATGTGCACCCCGTTCGATGGGCCAAACCCATGCAATGAATTGAGCAGCGACGCGTGTAAGTTCCGCGTGCGTTGCACCGGCGAAGAATGCGCTCGCTGTGGCCAACACGGCGATCTGTGCTGTGAACAAGGCAATGCGTGCGACCTCGGCGATTGCGGTTGGGATGGTCGCTGCTTGGGCAAGTGCCAAGTCGATTGTTGCGACGGGACCGAATTGCGTAGCGATCGCGAGAAGTTCGGCGATGTCGAGGCCCAAGACGTTTGTCTCTACCTCGGCGGATTGAGCTGCAAGGACTACGGTGGCGGACCCGAGCGAATCGCCTACGACGGCAAAATCGTATGGAGCAAATCGACCAACGAATGCCCGACCATGCTCCCGTGCATCGCCACGTGCAAAAATGGCGACAAGGTTTATCTCGGGGAGCACTTCGACGAGGCGAGTTGCGATGTCTGGGCGTCTTGGAGCGCGTGTGGCGGGGCAGCAAATGTTGCCGGTGCTGAGCTGGTTCATCCCCAAGGTTGTGGCGCAGAAAATGAAGACTGCTGCGTCGCTGGCGGACAAACGTATTGCCTCGGCGACGAGTTCAAGTGCAATGGCGGAAAATGCATGCAATGTGGCCTGCCCGGACAAGCCTGCTGCAATGACGGTTCTTGCCGCGGCGATATGACGTGTTTCAACAATACGTGCGAAGGTTGGTGTACCGTCAGATGCACCAAAGGCGAAGTCTATTCTACGGAGTCTCCCAATTCTCCGAATCAGGACTTTCAAACCGCCGACGCATGCATCTTGTGGGCAGCCGAGCAATGCAACTTTGCGGAGACGAACAGCGTGCCTGCTCGGGTCAAGTACAATTCCAAGTACGTCTTCGACTTGGACTCGCACTTCCCCGATACATGTGGCGCCAAGAATCGGTATTGCTGCGTCAGCGGCGATGACTTCGACGGAGACGGCAGTAGCAATAAGTGCGACGATGAGGGATGGCAATGTGTCACCTTCGATCCAATGGCCGATGCCGAGCCGAAGAATGATAGTGCGATCAAAATACAACGGTGCAGCGATTGCGGCGGAAGCCAAAAATCTTGTTGCCCGGCGCCTCAAACCGCCTGCAAGGCAAACCTGACGTGTACGAATGGCACTTGCACGTGAGGAAATCAAATCCCTTCCCACCCCGCCAAACTTCGCGTAACATTACCACATGACCTCGCTGGCTCGCTTGTCTCGCGCTCTTCCCATCATCCTGGCCACGCTTGTCGCATCGAGCGCATCCTACGCGCAGGACGATACGGCAAAGCTCGAGCAGGCCAAACCGTCCTTCACCGCAGGAAGGGAGGCGCGCGAGGCGGGCCGGTACCTCGAAGCTTTGCGCCTCTTCCAAGAATCCGATGCCATCTATCGCTCGGAGACCTTGGGCGCATTGTACAATATCGCGCTGTGCGAAGAAAACCTCAAACGAACTGCAGCAGCGTATCTCCATTATCGCGAATTCTTGCGGAACGTAAAAACCACGTCCGAACAAGACGATCGCCTCGCACCCGCGCAAGCTGCCATTCGAGCCATGGAAGCGAGCGCCAGTGGAATTCGGTTCGTCGGACTGCTCGAATTGCCACCCCGAACCACCACGTTGCTCGATGACGTCCCCCTCGGCCCTCTTACCAGCCAAACCGATTATCCTGCCGAACCTGGTAAGCACATCGTCGTCGTCCGAGAATCCGAACGACCCGCGCAGCGTTTTACCGTAATGGTTGCGTTGGACAAACGTGCCCAAGTGGATGTTCGTCCTGTCCCAGGTGAGCCAGGACGACCGTTGAGAACCGTAGGGTTTGTCCTGGGAGGAGTTGGTCTGGGAAGCATGCTCGCCGGTGCCATCACCGGATCGTTGGCGCTCGCTAAATACAACGATTTAAGCAAACAATGTGGAGGCGACAAGTGTACGATTGCGGTGGATCAAAATGAAGTCGACCGCGGCCAACGTTTGACCCACGCGAGCACCGCCACGTTCGTCATTGGTGGAGCACTCGTCGCCGCCGGAGTCACGATGATTCTCTTGACGCCCTCCAAGTCGAAGGAAGTCGCTCTTGCGCCGCTTGTTCTTCCCGCTGGCGGAGGATTTGCCATTGGCGGACGATTTTAGGCTTCCGTGTAGGCGTCTCGTCATGTTACGGCTAAGGCGAATCATGATGCCCTCGATCGCTTCGCTGGTTGACTGCTTGGGCCACCATCCGCTCGCGTTTTCGCCACTGCCCGCTGTTTCCCGGCTGGAGT
>CAZETM010000878.1:0-4144 GCA_964514885.1 uncultured Polyangium sp.
TTTTTTCACACCCTCGTCGCCCTTGGCTTTTTCGACATCGCGACGAAGCACGGCATACGCGATGTTGCGCGCTTCATCGGCATCGACGGCTGCGGCTGTCGTATCCGAAGCGAGCACGCGGCGAACACCGGCGAGATCTCCTTGCTCGGCCGCGCGTAGGGCTGGTCCGCCCCCGCAACCGGACAGAAGGACAAACAAGCTCGAGGCAAAGAGTGAACGGTGAAGTATGCGAGCGATCATCGTGCTTCCATCGGAGCTACCTGACCTCGCGTCTACCCGCAAAGCCTTCCATGGCCTGCCCTTGCAACTCCCCTGTTCCCTCGTGCGATGGTGGGTCACTCTGGCTGCCGCGTGTCGGCACTTGCCGCCCGCTGCGCTCCAACATTTCCTAGCCTGCCCGACTTCTCTGCGGGTACGAGCCACGCATCGGGCAATATGCGCTTCGACGTCATCGTTAACGCCACCGCACGGCTCTATCAAAAAAAGCCTGCGCTTCTCGATGACGTCCGACGCATCTGTGCAGGCAAAGCCGAACTCCACACCACCCGCGACGTCAGCGAGCTCGACGCCATCTGTGCCCGCATCGCCTCCCGAAGCTCCGACCTGGTCGTCTTGTCCGGCGGCGATGGCTCCTTCATGGCTGGCCTCACCGCGCTCGTCCGTGCATTCGGCGAGCGAGCCCTTCCCCGCATCGCACTACTGCCCGGTGGCACGGTCGCCACGGTCGCTCGTAACTTTGGCTTGAGCGGCTCGCCTGTCGCGCTGCTCGAACGATTGATTGGTGCACCAACGACTTTCGGCACCACCCGCAGCGCGACGCTTCGTGTACGACAAACCTTTGGTGGTCAAACGATCGAACGTTACGGGTTCATCTTCGGTACGGGTCTCGTCGCCCGCTTCTTCGACATCTATTACGACGGCGGCGCTCGCGGTTACCTCGGAGCTGCTCGCATCGCGTCACGCCTCTTCGTCGAGTCACTCTACGGCGGACCCTACGCACGTCGCGTCCTCGCCCCGATGCCTTGCATCATCGAGACAGATGGCGAGCGTGCTCCAGGTGATCGCTGGTCGCTCGTGTGCGCTGCCGTCGTCAAAGACCTCGGCATCGGCATGAAGGTCACCTACCGCGCTGGTGAAGACCTAGACCGCGTGCATCTCGTCGCGAGCCAACTACCGCCCCACTTGCTTGGACGTCGTTGTCCGCGCGTGCTCATGGGCAAGAGCATCGGCGGACCGGGGCAGGTCGATAAACTTGTTCGTTCGTTCGTCGTGCGCTTCTCGCCCGACGGTCCCTACGTGCTCGATGGTGATCGCCTTCGAGCTGAAGAGATTTGCGTGAGCGCTGGGCCGAGCATCGAAGTGGTGTGTGCGCGTCGCCTCGCTCCCTAAACAGCGCTCAACGTTTCTTCATCGCCCCCGCGACCATCGCGTCGCTCCGATGCTTGCAGAGCACGCCTCGGAGCCGCGTGCATCAGGCGCGCCAGGTGCTGCACCTCGTCGCGTGACGGAATCATGACCAGACACAAGACAGTTGCTGAAGCGAGTTTGAGACAATTGCGTCGTGCAAGCTGAGCAAACGCAGAACCCATCCCAAACAGTCACTGTCCCGTTTTTCTCACGACGTCTGTCGTCGGGTCAGTGGTTCAACCTCATCTCGCTCGTTGCAATTCACGCAGGCACTGTCGCGATCATCATGCGTGGCGTGACCGTGAAGTTCGTGCTCATCGCTGCAGCGACGTACTTCTTGCGCATGTTCGCCATCACCGGCGTCTACCACCGCTACTTCGCGCATCGCACCTACAAGACCAGCCGCATCATGCAGTTGGTGCTCGCATTCATGGGCACCATGTCGACGCAGAAGGGACCGCTGTGGTGGGCGGCTGCGCATCGCGTGCACCACAAACATTCCGACACTGAGCGCGATATTCACAGTGCTGCCAGGCGTGGCTTCTGGTTCTCGCACATGGGTTGGTGGTTCGGTCGTGAGCACGAGAAAACGCGCTTCGACATGATCCCCGATTTCGCCGGTTATCCCGAGCTGCGTTGGCTCGACAAGTACCACGTCACTGGAGCGGTTTTCCTCGGCCTCGGGCTTCTATTCGTGTTCGGCTGGGACGCTTTCTTCTGGGGCTACGTCGTGTCGACCTGCGTGCTCTTGCACGCGACCTTCACCATCAACTCGCTCGCGCACGTCTGGGGCTCGCGCCGCTACGCGACGAAAGACACGAGCCGCAACAACTTCTGGCTCGCACTGATCACGATGGGCGAAGGCTGGCACAACAACCATCACCACTACATGTCGAGCACCAAGCAGGGCTTCTTCTGGTGGGAGATCGACGCGACTTATTACATTCTCAAAGCAATGGAAAAAGTCGGGCTCGTGTGGGACTTGCGCGTTCCGCCCGAGCGCATCCTGCGCAAGGACCTGATCTCCGAGGTCGGTGAGAAGTGTCCGCTACTGATGGGCAAAGATTTGAACTCAAACGAAAACGAAGAAGACTCGACGACAGGCACGCAAGCCATCGACGCGGTTTGATGCGACAAACGCAAAACGGCCCGCCGAGCCTCTACGAGGTGGCGGGCCGTTTCACTTCATCCACTCAACTCAATCACGCACTTCAATTCACGTTCGGATTCGGCGCCGAGCTTGCGACGGTTCCTTGCGTGCTCGTCACCGGTTCCGGCTTCGTCTTGCGTTGCTCGAGCTGTCGCTCGATCGCTGCCTGAACGAAGCGCAAGAACAACGGATGCGCCGCGTGCGGGCGGCTCTTGAACTCGGGATGGAACTGACAACCCACGAAGTACGGATGATCCGACAGCTCCACCATCTCGACGAGACGCTGATCGGGTGACGTGCCCGAAAGCACGAGACCCTTCTGCGACATCAGCTCGCGATACTTGTTCGACACCTCGTAACGATGTCGATGTCGCTCGCTGATCTGCGTCGTCCCGTATGCCTCGGCCGCGAGCGTTCCACGTTCGAGCACACACGGGTAAGCGCCGAGCCGCATCGTGCCGCCTTTGTCCACCACGGTCTTCTGGTCGACCATGATGTCGATGACCGGGTAGGGCGCGTTCCGATCGAACTCGACCGAGTTTGCGCCGACGAGGTCACACACGTTTCGCGCAAACTCGACCACGGCCAGTTGCATGCCGAGGCAGATGCCGAAGAACGGCACCTTTTGTTCACGCGCGTAACGAATCGCGTCGATCTTTCCTTCGGTTCCGCGATCGCCAAATCCACCCGGCACGAGGATCGCATCGAGCGCCGAGAGCGTGTCCGCCGCGCCCTTCTTCTCGATCTGCTCCGAGTCGATGTACTCGAGGTCCACGCGCACGTCGTTGTGCAAAGCGCCGTGCACGAGCGCTTCGTGGAGGGACTTGTAGGCATCACGCAGGTGCACGTATTTGCCCACGACGCCGATCTTCACCGTGCCGCGGGTTGGTCGCTTGAAACGCTCGACCACCCAATGCCACTGCGCCAAATCCGGCTGACGCGCCCAGATGTTCAGCTTCTCGGTGACCTTCTCGTCGATGAGTTCCGCATGCAGCGCGATCGGCAACTCGTAAATGCATCCGACATCCACCGCCGAGATGACGCAGTCGACTTCGACGTTGGAGAAGAGCGAGATCTTTTCCTTCATCCCGCGCGATAGAGGCCGGTCGCAACGACAGAGCAAGATGTCCGGTTGAATGCCGATCTCGCGCATCTCCTTCACGGAGTGCTGCGTCGGCTTTGTTTTCAGCTCGCCCGCAGTGGCAATGAACGGCACGAGCGTCACGTGCACGCTGATCGCGTTCTGACTACCCGACTCGATCTTGAGCTGACGAATGGCTTCGAGGAACGGGAGCGACTCGATATCGCCAACGGTTCCACCGATTTCGACGATCGCGATGTCCACACCTTCCGATGCGGAACGAACACGCGCTTTGATCTCGTCGGTGACGTGCGGAATGACCTGCACGGTGGCGCCAAGGTACTCACCACGACGCTCTTTCGAAATGACCGCCTCGTAAACTCGTCCGGTCGTGAAGTTGTTTTGACGCGTCATCCGCGCGAGCGTGAATCGCTCGTAATGACCGAGGTCGAGGGCTGTCTCGGCACCGTCGTCGGTGACGTACACCTCGCCGTGCTGATAAGGCG
>CAZETM010000879.1:0-4131 GCA_964514885.1 uncultured Polyangium sp.
GGCATCGGCCCGCTCGAGCGTTGGGTCGAGACGATTGCGGCGTCTTTGAACGCGGGCGCTGGGGGCTGGCTGCTCGCGCCGGTATTCGAATCGGCAGCGGGTGGTGTGACGGGAATCATTGCCGGAGCGATGACGCTCGCGGTGGTGGCGGGGATTAAAAAGCTACGGAAGGGAAAACCGTCGGCGAAGGCGTAACTTACCCGCGCAGCAGTGCACGCAATTCGCGTAATGCTTCTTCGCGAATGTGCGGAGCTTGTTGCATGACCTTATAGGTCACATCCGGCGGGTCGCGAGGATTCGCGAGTTTTCCATGCAGCGCCAAAATTGCTTTGGCCGCATTGTGTCGCACGAGATTGTTGGCGTCATGCTCGACGGCCCGCCATATCGCAGCTTCCGCTCCTGGGGCGCCGCTATCTCGAAGTGCAATCACTGCATCCTGTCGAAATACGTCGGTCGGCGAGTTTTCGAGCACATTGATGATGTTTTCGATCGCCTTCGTATCGCCATCGATTCGATAACACGCCAAACTGATCGCGACGAGCGCGCCCGCTTCCAGCTCGGTTTCCCGGCCTTCCAGCGAATGCATCATTTCTCGAACGGCCGCTGCGCCTTTTTGTGAACGAAGCACGCCCAAACCAATGGCCGGCCGAGCATCGCGCACACTGAGTCGCTCGATCAGCATTCGCTCCGCTTCGTCTTGCTCGTATCCTTGCAATCGTGAGAGCGCGCCAGTATCCGGCCCGTCCATCGCGGCCTCACGGCCGGTATTGAAAAACGTATCGAGGAATCGTTGATAGTCGTGGGTAGCCATGATCTACGATGTGGTCCTACTTCTCGGGCCGAAACTGTCAAGGCGCGGGAGGTGCGGGAGGCGCGGGAACGATGACTTCGACGATGTTCACGCCGGCGGCTTTCAGAATGGGTTTTTCCGTCGCGAAGTAAACACTCTCCGGATTGGCCGCTGAGCTGACGTAAACAGTCACGGGCTGGCCCGCTTTCGGACCGCCTGTGCCATACTCCGCCGCCACGTTATTGGCGAATTTCGTGGAGGATTCGACCCAAACGGGTTTGGATTGGCTCCACTCCATGTTTTGACCATTGACGTACGCTTCGGTCGCTTGACCGCCGGGCGTATGTTCCATGGTCGCATTGCCATTGGCAACGGCCGCGTCTCTGGAGCCTGGGCCGGTCCAGAAGGCAGGGTTTTCCCCGGGTCTGAAGTTGGCCGGATCGGCGATGGTCCGTTGTTGCAAGACGGTGGTCGCCGTCGAGCCTGGCATTTTGGCCAAAATGCTGGACGGAAGCGCAGATTCGATTCTGACGCCCGCGAGTTCACCAGCTTTGCCGCCAATGGTCGAGCCAACCCATTCGCCGATTATTTCGCCGTAAACTCGGCCCGTATCGCCGAAGAAGTGCTGGCCAATGTCGCCGCCGAATTTCGTGCCCAGCTCGCCACCGATGTATCCACCAATGAATCCACCAAGCGCGGCTCCCGCACCTACGACGAAAATCGCACCGGCTGTCGCGATCAAGCCGCCAATGAGCGCCGCCCATTCGAGCGTGGTGACGAGCCAACCCGGCACCTCACCTTCCAGCTCCAAGTATGTGCCCGTAGGACCGCCGAAAAATACATCCGGCTGTCCTTCTCGAATTGGACCCGAGCAAACGGTTTTATCGGTTTTACGCGCTGCAGGCTTCGAATTGATGAAAACCGTCAGGCTACCTTCAGCAATCGGCTTGATGTTGTGCTGCGTGCACGCCACCGTATCGATGATCGCTCGCGCGGCTGGTATTGCTCCACTGCCTAAAAATGTATTCCGTGACCCGGTCATGATCGGGCCACTTGGACCGGCATCCATGGTCGACCCGATTTTCATACCGGTCAGGCCCGTGCCTGCCACAGTCGCAATCGCGCCGCCGATGAGCACCGCTGCCGCACCGCCCGTAGCAACCGTCGCTCCCACAATGAGAATGCTACCGATGACGAGCGCCGCTCCAATGGCCAGGCCCACAAGAAGGCCCTGCATCGCGCGCGTATGCCCGATTTCGTCTCCAACCCGTGCAGCTTCAAGCGGTGTGACACCCATGGCCCCTCAAGTCGTCGAAGTGCCGTTGACGCGTTCCCCTGGAATCTTCACCGTAGAAAGGACGCGACTCATGATCCCGTCCATATCGACACCCGCCGCACGTGGAGCTGTGGAAGTTATGCTCAACACGAGGCGTTTGCCCGTCGCGCACATGACCAGGCGCTGATCCACCAGACCTTTGAGACCCTTCCATGTGAATCGCAATTCAATGGCGGGCAGGCCACTCACCGTAATGTCCGAACGCTTTTGCAGACTGAATTTCTCCAGCCGCTGAGCCAGCTCCACCAGGTTTCGATCCGCATACGCCGCAAGGTTTTCACCAGCGAGCAGCTTATCGCGTGTGCAGACCACATTCGGTGACGTGGTTTGTCCTGGCGCCATAGGCGCACTAAACGCGGCAACCGTACGGTCCTCCCAATCGCGAGGGACTTCGAAGCTAATGTCAGGGTGCTCGTAACGAGGCATCTTGCGTCCCTTTTCCTCTCAAACCGTCGGTACTACAGGCACGATCTTATTGAACGTCCCAGAACCATTTCCTTGGTACAGTGCCACGCCATGCTGTTCGAGCGCTGCCGCCTGAGCATTCATTGGCGAATAACCCAAAGCAAGATTCTGCGCCATTGCGTTGTTCAGCGCATCGCCATCGAGCACCGACGCTGCCGCCTGCGTGCGCAATGCCATGACTTGCTGAACTCCCTGCGGAAGTGGCGATTCTGCCGCTGCTGCTGCCACCGCTCCGCCGACCTTTCCAAGGTGGAAAATGCCAGCCTGTTGTCCCGCGTTGAGCATTCCAGCAATCTGTTTGCCCGTCACGCTGCCCGTAATCGGATTGTTGAGCACCGTGCCCAGCAATTCTTTGCCCGCTGGCGTCTGCAACAATGCCGCCGGGCCTCCTTCGAGAACCGCTTTGGCCTGGCCATACAATTCGATCGCCTTCGACGCCTTGTCGAAAAGCAGTTGCGACTGCATCGCTTCCATTGCGTCGCTCACCATGCTCAAACTCGCAACGGCCGAGCCAATCGCTCCCGCCACTGCCGAGCCAATGTTGATCGACCCTGGCGCTGCAAGAGGCGATATCGGAGGCGGCATACCTCCGAGGAACATGCTGACCTCTTTGAATCCACCCGGCTCTTCCACTTTGCCTTTGCCAGCAAGAAGGCTTTGCTTTTCAATCGTCGCGCCACCACTTCCCGGGCCTCCAGGAGGCGAAGGCGGCGAAACCGGATCCATCGTCGGCACACTCGCCGGCGTTGCCGCATCGCAATTGACGTACACGTTCGGAATGCCGTCGATGTATACCGTCCCGCCCGAAAGCTTCAGCATTCCATCGGCCGAAAGCATCATCGTGCCTTTGGTATCGAGACGAATGCCGTCTGTGCTGAACACGATCGACGCGATCGTATTCGTAATCGTAATGTTCTGGTCTTTGTCCAGCGAATACCCAGTACCGAGCGTACCGACTTGCGCGCTGATCAACTCACCGGCGCTGACCGTATCGGCTTTGCCAATGACCGAGCTGCGAGCGACGCCAATGTTGTTGCTCTGAACCATGCCAATCGTGTGGCTCTGGTTCTCGATCACCGTGAAGCTCTGGTTGGCTCCGACCGAAACCGAGTCGTTCGAGGTGATGCTGGCCGAGCGATTATTCAGGACGGTCGAGCTCTGATTGTTCTTGACAAGCTCGGTGAAGTCCTTCTGCGCCTGGATGTGGATCTCTTCGCGACCCTTGGCATCTTCGAAGGACAACTCGTTGAAGCCGCCTGCACCTGGCGACGTTTCGCTCTTCCAACCGCTCTTCGTTTTGTTGTCGGGCAGCTTGTAGAGCACTTGGCGCGTTTGGCTGAAAACGCGGCCAGTAATCACGGGTCTGTCCGGGTCGCCCTCGAAAAACTCGACGAGCACCTCTTGACCAACGCGAGGCAAATTCAACAGGCCATATCCCGCGCCAGCCCATCCTTGGCTCACGCGAATCCAGCACGAGCTTTGGTCGTTGTAGCTGCCTTCGCGATCCCAGTGGAACTGCACGCGTACCCGGCCAAACTCG
>CAZETM010000880.1:0-4106 GCA_964514885.1 uncultured Polyangium sp.
GTTTCGTTTTTAACGAAGACTCTTGGACTAGATGCCGAATTGCCAAATGAATTGCCTTATGACGGAGGTCCCGTGCCGCAGGGATTCAAAGTCGAGGAAAAGTACAGCCTGGGGTTGCTGATTGCTGGCCCGGTGTTATTCGGGCTAGCTTATGCGACATCTGCATTTGCCGGTGCGGAGGGCAGCGGCGATCCGGCGAGACCAGAGTCGCGGAACGTCTTGTTCATTCCCATTACCGGACCATTTGCGTTCGCGGCTGAGACCAAAAACGGTGACGGTTTCATTTACATCTTCGAGGGTTTGGCGCAGGTCACCGGCGTGGGGCTCTTTCTGGGCGGGATCCTGACTCCGAAGAAGCGACTCATTAAACAGAACGTCGCGACATACGAGCCCACGTTGCATGTCGGCCCGCGGTCGATGCAGATTGAATTAAAGTTTTAGGGGTGTAGATTCATACAAATAGCGCCCGGCTCTTTCGAACCGGGCGCCATTTATTGCTCGATCTTCACCCTCTTTTTTCACCTTCACGGCGGATCCGGAATCACTGCGTGGATTTCTGATTCACTGAATCCTTCAGCTTTGTAGAGCCGCTTCAAATTCGCCAGCTTCGTCTGCGCCACTTTGAACGGCAATTCACGAAATCGGCAGGTTGTCTGTGCGTGCTCCAACAAGTCGCGAATAATTTGCTTTGGCATGCAACTAACACGATCGGGCCCGTAAACGCCCTTCTAGAAACAGCAGCACAGACGAGGACACAAGCAGATGGCAACCAGATCCAGAGGCAAAATCCAGGGAGCAGCCGGCGTCACGGTGAGCGCCGTCACGCTTTCGCTGATTGCATCCACGTGGGGATGCTCCGCTGAAAATACGGAGGGTTTTGGAGGTGCTGGAGGCGCATCGGGGGGAATGGGAGCCCGCGGCGGCGACGACACGGCAGCGGCTGCTCCCGATTCAATTCACGACGTTCGGTGGGATCCGCCTGCAGGGCTCGACCAGGTGCAGGCGCCTCCATCGAATGCGGTCGCGTGCACACTGAATTCGCAATGCGAGACGGGTTATTGCGTAGACGGCTTCTGTTGCGATAACAAGTGCGACCACAAATGCATGGCGTGTAGCGCTGCGAAAAAAGGCAGCGGCGTCGATGGCGTGTGCGGATCGATAAAGTACGACACTGATCCGGACAACGATTGCCCCACCGGCGCGTGCGATGGGAAGAACCAATGCAAGAACTACAATGGTGTGGCGTGTACATCGAGCCCGCAATGCTTGTCGAACTATTGCGTGGACGGGTTTTGCTGCAACAACATTTGCATGAACTCGTGCCAAGCGTGTTCCGCTACGAAAAAAGGCAGCGGATCCAACGGGGCATGCGGCAGCATCACGGCGAATACCGATCCGGACAATGAATGCAATCCGGGTGAATGTAACGGGACAGGAGCGTGCAATTCGCTCCCGCAAGACAAAGCTGCGAATGGTTCAGTTTGCACTTCCGCTGCGCAATGCACATCGGGCTATTGCGCCGACGGTGTATGTTGTGACAGTTGGTGCCTCGGTACGTGCCAATCGTGCAGGGCAGCACAAAAGGGCAGCGGATCGGACGGGACGTGCGGTAGCATCGCGAACGACAAGGATCCCGACGACGAATGCTGGATCGGCGCGTGCGATGGGAAAGCCGCTTGCAAGCAATACAATGGCGTACCGTGTAGCGACAAATCGCAATGTTTGTCCAACTATTGCGTCGATGGGTTCTGCTGCGGCAACATTTGCACGGGCATGTGTTACGCCTGTTCCAATGCGAAGAAAGGCCAAGGATACGACGGCGTTTGCGGGCCGATGGTTTCGGGCAAGGATCCTGAAAACGAATGCAATCCTGGTGAGTGCAATGGCTCGGGGACGTGCAATCAGGCACAGACGCCGCAAGCCAATGGGACGACGTGCATGTCCGCCGGTCAATGCGCGTCGGGCAATTGCGTAGACGGGTATTGCTGCGACACGGCGTGCACGGGAACCTGTCAAGCATGCAGCGCGATCAAAAAAGGCAGCGGAGCCAATGGCACTTGTGGCCCGATTGCATCCGAAACGAATCCCGACAACGAATGCAATGGAGGAAGGTGTGACGGGACGGGCGCGTGCCGCTATTACAATGGCGCGTCGTGTACCGCGACGAACCAATGTTTTTCCAAGTATTGCGTGGATGGCTTTTGCTGCGGCAATATCTGCACGAACAAGTGCATGGCGTGCTCGACTGCGAAAAAAGGCAGCGGCTACAATGGAGTCTGTGGGCTCGTCGCAGTCAATACCGATCCAGACGGTGAATGCAGCCCTGGCGAATGTGATGGATCCGGCGCTTGCAATGCCGCCCAAGGCAATGGAGCGTCATGTACGCTCAATACCCAATGCGCATCGGGATTCTGTGTGGATGGCGTCTGTTGCGCCTCGGCCTGCGCTGGAACCTGCCAAGCGTGCACCGCGACAAAAAAGGGAAGCGGCTATGATGGCGTCTGCGGCCAAATTCCCACGGAAACCGATCCGGACAATGAATGCAGCGGTGGAAGATGCGATGGCGTAGGCGTGTGCCGTTTTTACAATGGCGCGCCCTGCTCGTCCACGGGCCAATGCTTTTCCAACTATTGCGTGGATGGCTTTTGCTGCGGCAATATCTGCACGAACGAGTGCATGGCGTGCTCGGCAGCGAAAAAAAGCAGCGGCTACAATGGAGTATGTGGGCTCGTCGCAGCCAATACGGATCCGGACAATGAATGCGCCCTCGCATGCAATGGCTCGGGTAGCTGTCAGAAGCTCCCCAATGGATCGCCATGCTCGTCGGCTTCCGAATGCACGGGAGGCTATTGCGTCAGTGGAACATGTTGCGACGGCGCTTCCTGCCCCACCCCGTGCGATCCAGGATTTCATTGGTGCGGTGATCATTGCGCGTCCGATTCGAGTATCACCGAATGCGGACTAGCCTGCGTGACTTGCCCCGTGCCTCCCGATGCCACCGTGGCAACATGCGTCAACAATACGTGCGGATTCTCCTGCAAAATTGGCTTTCAACAGGTCGGCAATACGTGCAGCGCGCCGCCTCCTCGCCCCGTCGCTCCTCTCTCCGGATTGATCGTGACCAGCAAAAACCCAACTCTCCGCTGGGCATTGCCGGCTGGTTTCTCCGCGGCTCATGTCAAAGTCTGCGCGGACCGCGACTGTACGAACGTGCGCTGGAGCGGAGATGTCACAGGCACGAGCGTTTCGACGGGTACCTTGCCAATGGGCGTCTCGTATTGGAAACTCTTCGGCATCGGATCCGCGGGACCGGGAACCGTCGCGAGTTCCACATGGGAAATGGTCGTCCAAGGAGCACTCAATGCACCTTCGAGCGGCGCGTGGGGCCCTATTACCGACTATAATGGCGACGGTTATGCCGACGCTTTTAGCACGCCCGGTGGCGACAAACTGAGCATCTATCCTGGAGGCAGCAACGGATTGGCCAGCCTACCGACACAGACCTACTTGGCGGGAAGTCACTTCAACCCGATGGTTGCTGGGGACCTGAACGGCGACGGATTCGTCGATCTCATCACCTCGGTCGACGGCCTTTACATCAACATCTACAACGGCAAGTTGTCCGGACTGGGAACCAGCGAATCGGGACAAGTGAACTCGAGTTTCAATGTGCTGGGAACAGGAGATCTGAACGGCGACGGCTACGCCGACCTCGTCATCGGTAACGGCCAGACGCAGGTCAAAATCGCCTATGGCGCGAGCAATGGGCTGCCTTTCGCCTCCCCATCGACGACCATCACGAGCCCGGACTCGAGCAATAGCTTCGCCAAATACAAAAACGACACCGCCGCGATCAGCGATTTCAACCTCGATGGGTATGCAGATCTGGTCATCCCGTCGGTTGACGCGTCGTCGAACGTTGGCGTGGTGTATCTGTATTTGGGTAGCTCATCCGGGTTGCCCTCGTCTCCTTCGGCGACCATCAACAATCCCACCGGAGAGCAAAACAACTTTGGAGCGGCGGTCACGATGGCCGGGGATGTCAATGGAGATGGGCATCCGGACGTATACATTGGCGTAAAGGGCGGAAGCAACTGCGCGGTCTG
>CAZETM010000881.1:0-4102 GCA_964514885.1 uncultured Polyangium sp.
TGTACTTAGGCAAACATGACTTGAAACGGTCACGATCACTGTGTTGAGGAACTAGGCCCGTTTGCCCAACTGAACCAAAAACGCAGCTTGCCCAAAAGAACCGAACACCACCGTAGCTTTTTTCGAGCGAGGAGAGCACCACTCGAAGCGTTCTTGCGCCCAGTATGAACAAACGGGCCCCAAAAGATCGCACCACTCACGTCGTACGACCTTTTGCGAACCGTTTGCCACCGTCCAATTCATCGGAACAAGACGATTTCCCACGACACCCAGGCAAACATTACCGCAGGCTCTGCCCGGTCGTCAAGAAAAAGTTTGTCTTGGAGCAAAGATTAAGTTTTACGCAGGCTAACCGACAAACTAAGAACCCATTTCCCGGTAAAACGGGGGCTGAACGGATGCACCGGACCTTCTCGATGCATCCGGCAACAGTGCCATGGCTTCTAAGTTTGTCGGTCTAATACGACCGGCGTTGCTATTTGCCAAAACCCTGTCGCAAGTATTCGATCGGCGACTTCGCCATGTATTCGATCCGCCAGTTCTTCGACGATTGCTTGCGCACCTCCGCCAAATACGCCTCGATCGTCGCCTCTTTGCCCAGCGTCTCGTGGTAGGTGCCCACCTGTCGCTCCGGATCCACATACGCAACCAGCGTATTCGTCGCTCCCGTCTCGCCCGAACTCACCAACCACTGGTCGAACGATTGCCCCGTCGCTCCCAAGGTAAACCACGCTCCTGCCGGCGCGATCGAGAACCAACGACTGCCGCCATACGACGTGCTCGACGAAAAGCCCTGCCCGAAATAATTGACCAGCTCCGTCGCCCGCAGCGGCGCTTGCACCTCGTTGTTTGTTAGGACAATCCCGCCGAGCGCGCTCGTGCTAAACCGAATCCCACCGCGCCAGTCGTAAATGACGTTGTTCTGGATCGTCAAACCTTCGATCTTCTCGTCCGCAAGCGGGTTCGTCTTTCGAGTCACCTCGATGGCCACTCCAGTAGCCTGCGCCGAGTCGTCGTGTGCCAAGATGTTGCCATCGACGACCACCGACTTGATGTTCGCGAGCTGAATGCCGATGCCCCCCGAATTGGCCGCATCGACATCCCCCGAGTCGCGCACGAAGTTGCCCGAAACCTCGCCCGTCACGCCGCCCGCTTTCGGGTCCCATTCAGCCAGCGCCAGCCCGTACGAAATGCCAATCGGGTTGTCCACCACCAGGTTGTCCCGAACGATTCCCCCTGCCCGCGCCTGAAGTCCGTGACTCGAAGCCCGCGCCGTGATGTTGCCTCGGAACGTCACGTCGTTGCACGAAGGCTGAATGTACACGTTGTGGTTGAAGATCGTCGCGGGCGCCGGACTGGCGCTCAAGTTGGGATGGTCGTTCCAACCATTGTGATCGAACAAGTTTTCCTCGATCAGCGCTCCCTTGACGCCCTCCATGTACATCCCTTGCGACGGGCCATTGTTCGCGTACGAGTCGACGATGATCGACCGGCGCAGCTTGAAGTTGATGATGCTGCCCTGGATCGTGATGTTCGACGTCGAATACGACTGCACCACCACGTCCTCGATGAGCAGATCGTCGGTCGTCGCCGCCCATTGAATGCCCGGACTTCCCGAAATCCCCGTGAAGTCCATGCCGCTGGGATCACGCGAATGTGCGAAAAAGTGCATTCCGACAAACGCTACGTACCGGATCGGCCCGACGAATGCCGTCAGAGCCGAACTCGATCCCGTCTTGAGCGTCGGACGCATTTCCGAGTCGCCATAGGAAGTGATCACCATCCGCTCCGTCGAGCTGCGTCCTGATGTTTTCCATTCCCCGAGCCCTTCGAGCCAAACGTTGCCACGCTCGAGCAGCATCCAGTCCGGTTTGCCGTCCCGCAGGAGCGACTTGCCTTTCGCGATGGTCTTGACGGCTTTTTCCGGGCTCGAGCCATCATTCAAATCGTCGCCGCTCGCGCTGCTGACGTAGATTTTTTGCGTATCGGCGCTCTCTTTGAATTCGGTCCACTCGCTCGTCGCAGCGCCGCCCGCCTCACCTCCCGCCCCCGCGCCTCCGCCTCCCGAGCCTGCCTGTCCTCCAGCGCCGCTCGGCTCGCCGGGGTTCGGAGAGCTGCAACCTACGGTGATGGCCGCTGCTCCCAACAGTCCACTCAAAATGACTTTCGCTCCAACCCGGAATCCACGACCCACGTTCGATAGCATGAATGCCTCCTGCGCTCTGTTTACCGATGCGCCAACTGAAGACCGAAACAGTACTCTGGCTGGCGCCGTGGGTTCAACTTGACAAAGACTGTGGGCCTTGCCATGCATTCTTGCTGCATGTTGCTTGACTCGAGCGTCCGTGAGAGCCGGCCCTTTTTCGTGAGGAGCACATGATCCTCTGGGGCATGTTCGCCGTGATCGCCACGCTCATGACGTGGGGTGCTGACGGCAACACGATGACGGGGCTTTTCCTCGTGGTGTTGATTGCCGGGTGTTTGGCGGGGCTCATGCGGCACGTGTACGAACGAGAACACGTGCCCACGTTCACGACCATCGTCGTGCTCATTGCTGCGTATTGCCCTCGGGCGTGGGAGGCTCTCGAGCAGGGGTTTGCATTTCCGCTTTATGCTTCAGCGGATTCGGTCGCCTTGGCTATGCTGTCGCTCATTTGTTTTTTGGTGGTGGCCATTTTTGTTGGAAAATTGACCGCTGGATTTTTTGCACGACCGGCAGCGGTCGTCGAGCATTTCGTGACTGCGGGTCGTCCGGGCATCGGTGTGGTGGCGATGGGCATATCGGTTGGTATTTCGGCGGTGGCCGGATTCAGAGCCGGAATGTGGAGCCACTACGCCGAGATCATCGAAATCGAAAGCGGCGGCATTCGTTTGGAACTGCTTTACTTCCCGATGCTGTTCGCCTTTTCGGCTGCCATAGGCCGCGCGACGCTCAAAGAAGCCATCACCGAAAATTCGCGAACGATGCGGACGCTGGCCATGGGTGCCGCGTGGGTTTTTACCATCGCGCTGCTCTTCATTGCGCAATCTCGCCGCATGATGCTCGGCGCCCTGATTCTGGCCATTACCAGCGCGTGGCTCGAGTCCAAAAAAATCTCATTGTTTCGCGCGGGATTCGTGAGCGCTGGCCTTGCCGGGCTTGGTGGCCTGCTGCTTGTCGGCAGTTATTTGTGGCGGCAAGAAGCGCCCGCGGACAGCGCCGTCGACCAATTGAGCACCATTTCCAATCGCTCCGTCGATATCGACGCGGCATCGAAAAATTTCTCCGAACGGCTCACTTACTTATGGATCGACGCTACGAGCATCGAAAACTACGATGCTCTCCAAGGACGTTTCGATCTATGGGACTCGATGAGTACGACCCTCATCAAGGCGACGCCGGGCCTCATCATGCCTGACAAATATTTATATGAGAAGGTCGTGTGCGAATTGGCCTATGAGCCGCTTGGTATCTCGACGGATTTGCCCTGCACGCCGACCGCGGAGGGGCTCATTTTTGGTGGTATATTGGGTTTGGTCATCACGGCGACTGTTTACGGGATCGCTCTGGGAATCGTGACCGCGTTATATCGCCGCGGCAGCTTTGCGAGCGTAACGTTGTGCGGTGTGGCGCTGGCAAACTGTCTGCTCATCGAATGTTCGGCCTTCCCCATTGTCGACTCGATGCGTCTGCTATTTCTCACGGCAGCGATGTCGGGCACTTTTGCGTGGGTGTTGCGCCTGCTCAATCGCGTTCGGACGACCAACGCGATCATTCAGATTCGCGACGACAGGCGGCCCTTGCGTCACGTGCGACATGCGGTTACCGCGCAGAAGTGAGAAGCCACGAGGTTGGAGCCTCGTTCACGTGACGAGCGAACACGTGACGAGCGAAGTGAATTGATGACGGGGCGGCCACGCCTGGCTATTTCTACCTGGAAGACTTAACGCGCACTTGCGTGGCACGTTCGGAGACGTTGGCCGCCCGCGATTAGTTGATACGTGCGCCGATTTCGCTCGCCACACGCTTGCCCGACTCAATGGCGGCTTGCATCCAGCCCATCCATATCGACGTGTGCTCGCCCGCGAAGTGAATGCGCCCCTCGGGCCTTTGCATCACGGC
>CAZETM010000882.1:0-4098 GCA_964514885.1 uncultured Polyangium sp.
GCACGAATCACCGATCGCTCGTTTGTGCATTACGAGATGCAATGTTCGGGAATGGAAATGTCGCTGCACGAGTTCTGAACTGCGAGCGATTGCTGATTTCCAGCTCGCCATCTCCAAAGTAGGATCACCCGATGACCGAGGGCCGCTCATTTCGCTACGCATTCGCATTTGCCCTGATTGGTCTTTCGGGCATCATTTTCGGGTCTGCGGCAGGAATTGCTGGCACGCCCTTGATTTGGTTGGGAGCGGCATTTCTGTCCGTGGGAGCCAATTACGCGTTCCCTCAGCAATTCACGGTGCTTCGCAAACAGCATGGTCACCTTGGGTGGTCGCGAAAGCTGCTTCTTTTGCCGTACTTCATGATGCTCGACGGCACGTGGCATATCCTGCGCAAAACGTCGTCCGAAGCGCCGTTTGTCGAGCTGATCGAGGGCATCTTCATTGGGCGCAGACTGCTTCGGACAGAGTATCCACGCGTCACGACGCTCGTCGACCTGACGTCCGAATTCGATGAACACGTCCCGAGGGGCGCGAGCCTACTCGCGTTTCCCATCCTCGATGGCGCCCCCGCCGAGCCATCCACACTGCGGCGCATGGCTCGAGAAATCGCTGCGAGCGCGCGACCGATCTACATCCAATGCGCGCAAGGCCATGGCCGCACTTCGATGGTTGCAGCCGCAGTGCTCATCGAGATTGGCGCTGCGCAGGATGTCGCCACCGCGCTCGACATGATTGGCGCGGTTCGCCCGGACGCGAAGCCCAATGCTGCGCAGCTCGAGGCGCTCAATGCCGCATTTCCTGAGAGAAGATGAACGAGAACGCTTCCGCGACAAACGCAAGGTGCGTCTTGCCAAGCGTAAGCTGGAAGCCCACTGTCGCTCGGCGGGCAACGAGGCACTCGACCTGTAATCTTCAAAGTCTGCATTTGCAGACTTTCACGCGATGCAGATACGTGGCTAAACTAATCGCCCACCCGTTTTCAAAACCTCCAGGACTCCCACACCAGCATGACTTCCCTTTTCGTCGAATCCGCATCCGAAATCCAACGCGTTCGCTCGTACGTCGAGCGAGGTGAGCCCGTCTTGCTCCTCGGCCCCACCGGCTGCGGAAAAACCACGCTCCTCTCTGCCATTGCCAACCAACTCGGCCGCGGCATCGTCCCCGTCACCGGCGGCCCAAGTCTCACCGATGCCGACTTGCTCGGGGGGTATCTTTTCGATCGCGACGTTATGACCTGGCACGACGGCCCGCTCGTCTACGCCGTGCGCCGCGGATTGCCCTTCTTCTTCGACGAAATCGGAAAAACCAGCGAAGGCACCTTACGCCCATTGTATCCATTGCTCGACGATCGCCGCGAATTGCACCTCGTCGGAAAACTTGGCGCCGAACCCGAAATCGTTCACGCTGCCCCAGGATTCTGTTTCGTCGGTGCCTATACCCCGCGCGAACTCGGTTCGATTCCCGAAGCTTTCTTGCAACGCTGTCGCGTCGTGCGAATCACTTACTTGGAATCCTCCGCGGAAGCTCGATTGCTCGTCGATCGTACGGGAGTCGCGGAAACCGACGCGCAATATCTGGTCGACGTCGCCCAAGCCATGCGCACTGGCGCCGAACAACGACGCTGGCGTGTTCCGAGCACTCGATCGCTGCTGCTTGCCGCGCGAGCCATGAAAGACGGCGTTTCGAAACGTTGGGTCATTCGAGAATCCATTCTCGGGCCGCTGGAGTTCAATGACCGCGATGAACAATCGTTGTTATCGACGCTGCGGGCCAAAGGATTGTCGTACGAGGATCAAGAAAAATTGCCTACGCTCGCAGAAATCCACGAAGAATCATTCGAAGGATTCGATGCGCCCACGACCACCGACGGTCCCGATTCCATGAAAAACTCGTCGCGCCCCACCGAAAGCTCGTCCGATGGCGAATGACGCAGTACCCAGTGCGGAATTGATGGTCCGCGCCGTCGCCGTGTTACGACAACGGTATCCGCTCCACGACGGCGCATGGGTGACGCTCGAGGAGAGCTTCCAAGCGCTCTGTGGGCGCAAGGGACCTTCACCGCACGCGGCATTTGCCTGTTTTTCGCTGTTTCTCCAGCACGGCCACGGACAATACAGCGAAATTTTCGACTATTCCAATCATTCCCGGCTGCTAGGTCGTCTCGCCGAAGTCGCTTCGATACGATCGTGGGGCGAGCTTGGCGCGGAATTGCGAAAAGAACCCAAAGAACGGCACGAATCCGTGCTCGTCAAATTGCTCGAGCGCGAGCAATCTCAGGAAAAGGCTCGTACGGATGCCATTGTGTCGCTCAATCGAATGATGGCGTCGCTGGAATGGGCTTTGCCCAATCTCGTGCCCCTGCGACGACGCGCTGCCATTCGCGCCGTTGCGCCTACGGGAAAGACCATTCGCGGCGTCGAGGCGTACACGGATGGTCGGGACATTTATTTACCCTCGACGGTGAATACGTTTCCCGATCGACAACACAACGAATTGGTTTACCTGCGCTTGCTGGTGCACGAAGCGCTGCATTTGGCGGAAGGTACTTTTGCCACGCAAGCGTGTGTGGACGCGCATCCGCGCGTGGTCGAGCGACTGCGTGCACGAGGTTTGTCGAACGAGGACGTGGGCGTCCTGCCGGCGCGAAGCCTCAAGTCCATATCAAAATTATTCGGCGACCATCAGGAGCTGTTCTTCAGTCTGCTCAATTGCGTGGAAGATACGCGCATCGAACGGTCCTTGTCGTATCGATTGCCGAGGTTCTTGCCGGTCGTCGAATACGTCGATCAAGCATTACGAGCGTTATCGACACCGACGGCATTCGAGCCGGCGGCGGTGCAGGTCCTGCGCGCGATACAATCGGCGCTCGACGGGCGTCCCGTCACCATGTTGCCACGCGCATACGTGTCACGGTTTGCGCCATTGCGACAGCAGATTCGCGAATTCGGAGCGCTCGACGCGCCCACCTTGATGCATTCGATTCTTTTGGCTACCGAGCTTTGTTTGTGGTTCGTCTGTAACGTACCCGACGAACCGCGCAAGACGGTGCTCGAAGCGCTGCAAACGCGTCGTCCGCTGCTCACGAAACAGTATGAACCGTACGTGGATTTGGCGCCGCCGGGATTTCGAGGGCACAAGGAATTTGCTCCGCGCATGAATTTGGATCACGTCAGTCAGCTCGATAGCGGTGGACGAGTCGTTCCGGAATACGACTTTTGGCAATCGATCGTGCGTCCGGAGGGCGCAAGTGTTTTGCGAGAGCCGTGGGATCCTTTGCGTGTGGGGGTGGTAGGACGCGCTGTACGGTGCGAATTCGCGGGATCGGAAAAACGTTCGGCACCTCGGGCGGTGTTTCGATCGACCGGAATGCGGCTCGATCCCAAGCGATTCGTGCGATTCTCGACGGCCCGTCGAGCGGGCGGAGCGGTCGATTCGCGCATTTTCCATGGGCGTGACGTGTTCAGGGTCGATCAGCAGACCACGGTCGTGTTGGACCTCAGCGTATCGATGATGCATTTTCGGCCCGAAGGCGTTCGTCCTTTGGAGCGTGCGGTGGGCGTCGTGGAAGACTTGGCGGAGACCATGGGGGACGGCGCGCCGCTCACGGTATTGGGATGCATTGACGGCGGTCCGGAGAAAGTGCGGCTGATGGAAATCAAAGGGCCGCACGAAACTTTGCAGCGATCGACGCTGGAGACATTGCATGGATTCAGCATGGGCGGGTTTCGTATGGGGGCGATTTTGCGATATTTGGCGCTGGAGGCGACCGAGCGGCAGCGCGTGGTGCTGGTAACGGACACGGGCAGTCATTACGTCACGCGTGGGATTCGTCGCGTATGGGATTTCGATCAAGCGTTGTGCGCCGATTGTCCACGGGCGAATAGCCTGTGTGACATCGAGCGGTCATTTCCGGATGAAGTGTGGATTCACCACAAGGCATCGGTGTTCGAGCCGTTGGAATATGAAATTGCGGACATTCGGCACGCGATGGAAACGACGGCGGACAAGCTGGACGTGCATGTCGTCTTGTTGACGGATTATTGGGGCGACGATTTGTGCAATCACGGGTTTGGGATAGGTCGGTGGTCGAAGATTTGA
>CAZETM010000883.1:0-4096 GCA_964514885.1 uncultured Polyangium sp.
CCCGTCGCCGTAGGCTTTCACGTTCGCATTGGCCAGCAATGCATTGGTGGAATCGAGCGCGCGGTATTGGGCCGAGAATTCGAATCCTCGCAGCGGCGTAATCGAGAGGGCCGCAACGCGACGGGTCTGCGTCGCCCGATCGTCGGGATAGATCAACGATTTCTGAGTTGTCGTATCGGCCGCCACGCCCGCCCATACGCCCGTCGATAGCTGGCGTCCGCCCGTGCAGGCTCAATTCCAGACCGAGCTCATCGGCGAAGAAGGCACCACGCTATCCACCTTTTCGCATAACGGACGTAAATACGCTCTTGGCGGCATGGGACAGCGATATAAAATTCGCGTCACCAATCCAACGTCGCAACGTGTCGAAGCCGTGGTCTCGGTCGATGGTCTCGACGCGATTGATGGCCAGACGGCGAGCCTATCGAAACGCGGTTATGTCGTCCCCGCGTTCGGTAGTGTCACAATTGATGGTTTTCGCACGTCGCTGAATTCCGTCGCAGCATTTCGATTCTCGTCGGTGAGCGATTCTTATGCTGGACGAACGGGGCAAGATCGCAACGTAGGCGTGATTGGAGTGGCGATTTTCCGTGAAAAAGCGCCCATTGAAATCGTTACGCCTCGTCCCATTCCTCTTCCGCGCGCCGATGGTGCTCCGAGTCGTCCGGCACCGGCAAAAAAACGCAGCTCCAGTGCAGGCGACAGCAGTGCCCCGAGCGCGCGTCAAGAAAGGCCGGGCCTGGGAACTCAATTCGGTGAGCAGCATGAATCTCGAGTTCGCCAAACGGCTTTCATTCGCGAAACCGAGCAGCCATCGACGGTGCTCGAGCTTCGTTACAATGACCGCGAAGGCTTGCGAGCGCTCGGCATTGCAGTTCCGCCGCAACCTCAACCAATTGAGCCCGACGATTTGATGAAACGTGAATCGGCCGATCCATTCCCGGGTGACCGACGATTTGCGCAACCTCCGCCCTGATTCACTGCACGTCGAATATCACTACGTCCGACCGCCTTCCATCCGCTTCCGCATACACTTCGTGTTTTCCCCGCACAAGCAGCACGGAATGCTCCCAGCGCGGGGCCGACACCGAAAAACCTCGACCATCCACGACCACCCGCACATTGCGCGCCGAGCGCGGCACGTCTGCACGCACGTGAATGGCCTCGCGCGATGCAAGCGACGAATCGAGCACGAATCGCGATCCATCCGGTGGATACGCAATCCGAATACGCTCCGCAACATCTGCACTATCGTCCGTAGGGCAAAACGGCGATGAACTAGCCGGCGCGAGCGGCCTCGAAGCACCTGTCGCCCAAACAGTGAACAAGGGCGAATAATGCTCGAATACGTGCGTCTCGACAAACGCAGCGGGACACGCAGGACCGGCTCGAAGACCATTACGACGATCGACACGTACGCGCTGGTGCATGTCGCATGAAGCAAGCTGGGTGTCCCGAGGAACGATTTCGGAACGGCGATGAGGACAATCCGTGGTGGGACGAGCGCCGGAAAGCGGACAGATGTCGACATCGACGAGCCCTTCCGGACGTGAGAATGGCTCACCAGGAAAAACTCGTGACGCGGCGAGCATGACGTCGTGAAATAACGGCCCCGCACCAGAAATACCGCTCACTCCGCTCATCGGGGAGCCATCGAAATTGCCCACCCAAACAGCCACCGTCACGCGCGAAGAAAAACCCACCGTGACGTTATCGCGAAACCCTTTCGATGTGCCCGTTTTTGCTGCGACCGGGAAATCGAATTCGAGTACGCTATTTTCACCAAAACTCGCCAGTCGCGCATTCTTGTCGCTCAAGATGTCCGTCAAAACGAAGACCGTGCGCTCATCGAATACACGTTTGCCGGCTGGCGCAGACGCAATTAAAGACTCACCGCTTCTCGCGGTGGCATTGCGCACTCCAGAGGGAGGCAAATAAACGCCACCTCGCGCAAGGCTCGCATAAGCCGCTGCAAGCTCCAGCAATTGCACTTCGCCATCGCCAAGCGCCAGCGCCAAACCATATTCGCGCGCAGCACGATCGAGCGACGCAAAGCCTAAATCATGCAGTTTCCGCAGAAGTTTGTCTGGGCCTATTCGGGCTGCTACGACGACCGCTGGCACGTTGAATGAATTCGCGAGCGCTTCTCGCACGCGCACCGGGCCGTGAAATCGGCCGTCATAATTGTTTGGATGATAATCCCCCTCGGGCTCGGGGAAAGACACATCAACATCCGCAAGCACGCTCGCTGCATTGAGCCCAGCCGCTTCCATACCCACGCCATATACGAACGACTTTAATGACGATCCCGGTTGGCGACGTGCCAACACGCCGTCGTTATGACCCAGCCGCGCCTCGTCCTCGATGTTGGGCGATCCGACATAGGCCAGCACCTCTGCCGTCACGTTATCGAGCACCACGACCGACGCTGCCGAAACGTTGCGCGACACGAGACGCTCAATCGTTTGAGCTGCAAGCAATTCGACTTCGCGCTGCAAGGCTCGATCGACGGTGGTCGTGATGGCCGCAACTCGCCCCGAAAGCGGCCCCCACGATGACGGAAACGCCCCAGAAAGCAGCGCCCGGCGAAGATGCGGTATGCCCAAGCCTCCGCCTCGTGGAGCCAATACGAGCGGCTCGGCAAGCGCGCGCTCAATGTCTTCAGGCTTCGCCAAGTCCGTACCAAACATGCGCCGAAGCACGCGATCGCGACGGCGCAAAAGCCGATCCGTACCGCGCCTGGGATCGTACAACGATGGGCCTCGCGGCATACTCGCCAACGCCGCTGCCTCGGCAAGCGACAGATCCCCCGTGGGTTTGTCGAAATAGTACCGACTCGCAGACTCCGCTCCACGAAGCGAAGGGCCGAACGAAATCCGATTGAGGTACTCCTCGAGGATGCGGTCCTTGGACAACGACGCTTCGATCCGCAGCGCGAGCGCCATTTCACGCAGTTTGCCCACGATCGTACGCGGACGCCGAACGAGGTTTTTCGCGAGCTGTTGCGTCAACGTCGATCCACCAGACACCACACGACGCGACCAAAACGCCTGACCCATCGAACGCGCGATGGCGATCGGATCGATGCCAGGATGAAAACGAAACCGTTTGTCCTCGGCCGCAAGCAACGCCGCAACGACGCGATCACCCACTTCGGGCAAACGCACGGGACGCGCGCGAGCACCATCGGTCGCGCGTACTTCACACAAGACGCCGCCGTGTCTGTCGAGAAAAACCGTCGATGATTCCGCGGAAGACTCGGTGGAACGCAGCGCTTCGGGCAGCGGCGTAAGTGCTGCCGTGAGCACCAAACACAAGATGGGAGAGAGGACGACTGCCGCAGCGAGTTCGATCCGGTGGCGCCTTTTGCGCGGCCACACGAGACGCACGATGCGGCCAAGAAAAACTCGGGCCACGACCGTGCGTCCAGACGAACTTACGTCATCGGTCACTTGCCGCTGGTGGCTTGGTTGACTTGAATCGTGCCGGCTGCGGTGCGACCAAAAACTTCGGGTGTGTACATTTCTTCGGCGCGCGTGGGCGGAAGTATGTACGTGCCGAAAGTCGTCGCTCGGGCGAGATAGCGGTAGCGATACATGCCGGCCGGCATGCGATCGATGAAGAACACCGCGCGATCATCGCGTAGCTCGCGCACGTAACGGCTGGGCAAGAACGCTCGTCCCGTCGCCACTGCGTCGTAACCACCCGGTTCCTCGAGAGCATCTTCCGGGTCGCCGTCATCTCCGCTCTCGGCATCGGCATCGAGCCCCCCAGCAGTCGTGGCCAGACGCGCATCGATAGGCTCGAAACCGGCAGGAAGCGGGTCATCGATGACCACGTATTCGCGCGGCGAAGACGCCACGACGACGATCTCGGTGAGTACGAGATCTCCACCGGCAAACGAGGTCACCGTGGGTGGGGTTGGTCCGGACAATGCCGCAGACAAACTTTCCGACGTCACCGGACGGAGCGTCTTCTGCACGAAGAAGCCTCGTTCCAAAGGCGTCGTGGGCAATCGTTTGGGTGCATAACGAAGGCGCGCTTCCTAGAACACATGCCCCGAGCCATCGCCATCGAATGCGCGACCGCCTCCGCC
>CAZETM010000884.1:0-4093 GCA_964514885.1 uncultured Polyangium sp.
ACTGGGTCTTCCTTACAATGCGAGCCCGGTCCGAGCGTATCGGACAGGCTCGGTTGTACCTGCGCCTACCTGCACCGAGCGTATCGGACACGTACGGTTGTGCCTGTGCCTACCTGCACGGATCGTTTCGGGGCTGCCGATGGAGCCTCCGATACCTCCACACGACGGTATCCATGGCGCTCGGCGCGGGTCGTCGACCCCCTGCCGAGCGACCGAATCTCTTGGTATTTCAGGGATTTGCGCCGCTCGGCGTCTCGGGAGGCGGCGGAATGTGCTCGACCTCGGCCCCTTGGCCTTGGCTTCGCCGCGTCGGGCGCCTGGTCGCTACGGAAGAGCTACTTTTCCTTGGTGAGAGGTGCCTACCCGAAATCGTGACGTGCGACATCGGTCGAAATCCAGCAGGATTCCTCGCTATCGCCCTAGCTTTCAGGCGCTCGCATTCAATAATTCAACGGACTGCTAACTCCCACTCTTCTTCTGCTCCAGCTCTTCCCACCTGGCAACGAGCTGCGCAGCGTGGGCTTTTGCTTCTTCGAGCCTTCGATTCATCGCCGGAACCTCAATGGAACGCGTCGAATAAAGCGTCGGATCAGCGAGCGCTTTTTCGCAATCAGCCACGGCTTTTTCAGCTTCGTCGACGCGATCGAGAATGGTGTCGAATTCGCGTTGCTCAGACCAGGTCAAACCTTTTGGTTTGGAAACGTTTGTCTTGGCCGCTGGTTTGTCTTTCTGAATCGATTTCGCTTCGGCCACCGCCGCGCGCGACGCTTCTTCCTTGGCAGCTTGAGCGGCTGCGCGCTGCAAGAGATAATCGGCGTGATTGCCGGCGTATTTCACCACGCGCCCGTCACCTTCGAATACGAGCAGCGACGTGGCCACGCGATCGAGAAACCATCGATCGTGCGTCACGACAATCGCACTGCCACCATATTCGAGCAGCATGTCCTCGAGCGCCGACAACGTGGGCAAATCCAGATCGTTCGTCGGCTCGTCCAGAATGAGCAACCCGTGTTTGTCCGCGAGCATTCGCGCCAACGCCACGCGCGCTCGTTCACCGCCAGACAGAGAACTCACCGGCTGCCGTTGCGCGTGCGGATCGAAATTGAATCTTTCGAGAAATGACCGCACCTCAATGAATTGTCCCCCCAGCTCGATCTTGTTTCCCGACGCTGCCACGTTATCGTACACCGACGCGTTTTCATCGAGACCGCTGCGATGTTGGTCGAAGTAACCGATTTTCGTGTTTTTCCCGACGACCACTTCGCCGCTGGTAGGCTCCATGTCGCCCAGAATCGTGCGCAACAAACTAGTTTTACCGGTCCCATTTCGGCCGACGATGCCAATACGCTCGCCAGCCAAGACCACGAGGTCCAAATCGCGAATCAATGAACGACCGCCAAGTTCGACGGAGACCTTACGCAATTCGAGAAGGTTTTTCCCGGCAATGGATGCTTCTGTCGACAGTTTGGCCGCGCGCTCCAGTTTTGCCGGACGAGCGTCTTTGGCGGACTCCGCACGGTGAATGCGCGCCTTTTGCTTGGTCGAACGAGCTTTGGGCTGACGGCGCAACCATTCTAGCTCCCCGCGGAGGAAATTCTGGCGGTTTTGCTCGGTACGTGCTTCGAGCGCCAAACGTTCGGCTTTCGCCTCCAAATACGATTCGTAGCCACCTTCGAACGAGTGCACTTTGCCCCGATGCAGCTCGAGCGTGCGATCCGCGATGCGATCGAGCAGGTATCGATCGTGGGTGACGACGAGCAATGCTCCAGGGAATTCTTCGAGCAGATAAGTCTCGAGCCACGCAATCGTTTCGACGTCCAAATGATTGGAAGGCTCGTCGAGGATCAGCAATGTCGGTGGTGAAACGAGAATGCGGCCGAGCGCAACGCGGCGTCTGTCGCCACCAGACAACTCACCAACGAGCGCATCAAGCCGTTCGATACCGAGATGTCCGAGAATTCTTTCTACGCGATGAGCAAGGTCCCAGCCGCCAAGACGCTCGATTTGCGCAGCCGCTTCAGCTTGTCCAGCAAGGAGTTTGTCCGAATCACCCTCCCCGCTGGCGATACGTTCCGAGATCGTATCGTAGTTTGTCTTGGCCACGGACCAAGCCCCGAGCCCCTCCGTGACGCTGTCGCGCGCGGTCAACTCCGGCGCAAGAATAGGCTCCTGCGAAAGGTATGCGACTGAAGCTCCACGACGTACGGCAACGCTTCCGCTGTCGGGCAGTTCGAGGCCCGCGAGAATCCGAGCGAGCGTACTTTTTCCGCTACCGTTTGACCCGACCAACCCAACGCGTTCCCCCGAATGTATCGACAAGGAAACGCTGTCGAGAACGCATCTTTGGCCGTAGGTCTTGGTGATTTCTTGAGCAACGAGGACAGGCACGCGCGTGAACGTAGCACCAAGCCGAACCTGCGCGAGAGCAGACAAAATCGTTTTATGATTTCGTTTTCGCTGGCAGTTTTCGCTGCTAATGGGCTCGATTGCAGCGCATTCGACTTCTTCGTCGAATTAAAAACAAATGCGCAATCGTCAGCGAACTCAAAGCCTCTTGACGCGACGCGTTGCCACCTACACGCTGCGAATCAATGCAACGCACGTGGGAGCGAATCGCCGCTCGATTGAAGGCTCATCCAGGTCGCGGAGGATGCGGCGTCGGCGCGATCGCTGATCTCGAAGGCCGCGCCTCACACGAAATCCTCCAGCTCGCGCTCACGGGCCTCGCATGCGTCGAACATCGCGGCGGATGCATCGACGGAACCGGCGACGGAGCCGGCGTCCTGCTGTCCACCGATCGTGCGTTCTTCGAGCGGTTCATCACGCCCGGAAAAACTCTCCCATCAACCCATCATCTCGCCGTCGGCGTGTTCTTCTTTCCCTTCGGAGAAGCCTGGAACCTGCCGCATTGGCAACACGAAATCGACACGCTCTTGCGCCGTCACGGCCTCATGCCGCTCGGATGGAGACACGTCCCCGTCGATGCTTCGGCGCTTGGCAAAAACGCGCTCGCTTCGCGTCGTGACATTTGGCAACTGCTCATCGGCGAAGGAATGGTCCCGCGCGAAGACCTCGCGCGCACGATGCATCGAGTCAAAGCGCAACTCGAACAGCAAGTACGCGACTTGTACATCGCGTCCTTCGCGCCCGACACGCTCGTCTACAAAGCTCTCGCAACCGGTGCACAACTCCAGCGCTTCTATCCCGACCTGAGCGATCCCGAGCTACGCGCACACACGGCCGTGTTTCATCGTCGCTATTCGACGAACACGTTCTCCAATTGGTACCTCGCGCAGACATTTCGCACGCTTTGCCACAACGGCGAGATAAACACGATCAAGGCCAACCGCAACGCAGTGCAAAACCTCGAAGCAGAGCTCGGTCTCGGGTCGCTGCTGATGCCTCAAGGCTCCGACTCTGCTGACATGGACAGGCTCGTGGAGCTGTTCACTTCGCATGGTGTCTCGCTGCTCGAAGCGTTGTGTCGAATGATGCCCACGGCGATTGCAGACGTCGTGGATATTCCGGACGAAGCTGCGCGTTTCTACGGCGGCGTACAACGTGCGCTCGGAGCCCTTGGCGCATGGGAAGGCCCCGCAGCCGTGATCGCGACCGATGGACAGTACCTCGTCGGCGCGCTCGATCGCATGGGCCTTCGTCCTTTGCGTTATGTGATCACACGATCGGGACGCCTCGTGATCGGTTCCGAGATCGGTGCCGTGCCGACGGCGTTCGAGGACATCCTCGAGACGGGACAACTCGATCCGGGTGAAAGCATCGCGTTCGATATGCGCGAGCACAAACTGCTGCGTCCCGCCGACGTGCTCTCGCGTGTGCTGGCCGAGACGCCGATCAACTTCGGTGAGCTGACGACGAATCGTCTGGTGTCCATCCCGCAGATTGTCGAGACAAACTACTTGCAGGTCAAACCTTCGCAGGTGGCGCTCAACATGTTCGGATGGAGCATGGACCGCGTACGCACGGTCCGGCACATGGCAGAAACGGGCAAAGAGCCAATCACGTCGATGGGTTTCGATCGACCGCTCGCGGTGTTCTCGAGCCAACGTCCGCCAATAACAAAATACTTTCGACA
>CAZETM010000885.1:0-4092 GCA_964514885.1 uncultured Polyangium sp.
TGCCCCCGGCCTCGATGTTTGCACCGGGGGAGGGGCGTGTCCTTGCGGAGCCCGCGACATCAGAACAACAGTCGGTTCAAGCGCTGCTTACGAGCGTCGATCCGATTCCCGAAGGAACGGCTGAGCGCTGGCTGATCCATCTTCGTTGGGCGGCGATCGTGGGCATGGGAGCTACGACGGCGGCGGCGAAACGCCTTGTTCCGAGCCTCGAGACATTTCCGATTTTCACGCTTCTCGGCGCATTGGCGCTGGCGAATGGTTTATTTGCGTTGGTGGTTGGGCGCGTGCTTCGACACGAGCGCCGGTTGATCGCTGCGCAAATTGCATTCGATGTCATGGCGCTTGGAGCGGTGCTATGGGTTTCGGGGGGTACGGGCAATCCCTTTGCGGCGTTTCTCGTCTTTCAAATTGCGCTGGCGGGAGTACTTTGTGGAGGGCGGTCGACGCTTGGCATTGCAGCGCTCACGGTCGGCATTGCGGCGCTTGTTTCATTTGCTGATCCGTTGCCGCTCGAGTCTGCGCCATTGGGCAAAGAGCGCATTCATCATTTGGGAGCGTTCGTTTCGGTGGCATGGGTCAGTGGTTTTTTGGGGCTCTTCGTATTCGTTCATGCTCGGCGTCTCGACGAATTGCGTCAGCGAGCGGTTCGGAATGAAAAACTCGCCATGTTGGGACGGGTCGTAGGAGGCATGTCGCACGAGCTTTCGACGCCGTTGGCGACGATTCTGCTGGCGGGTCGGGAGCTTGCGGAGATCACGAAAGACGGTCCGAACGGAGCCGAGGAGTTGGCGCGGACGATTGCGGGGGAAGCGCAGCGGGCGAGTGACATCATTGGATTGGTGCGCGGATACATTCGGCCGGATCAGCGGCGTGAAGAAGTCGAGTTGGGCAAGTTCGTTTCCGAGGTTGCGGCGCGTGAGCTTCGGCGTCTTGGGTATTCGGGGGAATTGCGTATTGACGTGCCGGATCCGGTGCGCGTGACGGTGCTTTTGGCGGGGCTTTTGCAGGTGCTCCTCAATGTGCTCACGAATGCGACGGAGGCGATGGCATCATTGGAGCGTCCGCGTATTGAAATTACGATTCGCACGAAGCCCGAGTTTGCAGAAATCGTCGTGGAAGACAATGGTCCTGGGTTTCGCACGGAAATGGTCGCGCACCTAGGCGAGCCATTTCAAACGACGAAGGATCAACAAGGTGGAATGGGTTTGGGGCTTTATGTCAGTTCGGTATTGCTTGACCGGATGAATGGCGTGCTTTGTGTGAGTAATGGGCAGGACGGGGGGGCTCGGGTGGTAATTCGTTTGGCGCGGGACATTTCGCCCTGCGATTCGGAGGTATGACGCGTGCCGCGGAAGATCGAAACAGCGCTGTTGGTGGACGATGACGATGCATTTCGCACGACGCTTCAGGGAGCGCTTCGGCGTCGAGGAGTGCAGGCGAGGACGGCAGCGACGGTGGACGAAGGGTTATTGTCTGTCGAGGATGCGCCGGTGGATCTGGTCGTGGTTGATTATCGCATGCCGCGGACGGATGGTTTGTCCGCATTGCATCGTTTTCGCAGGTTATGCCCCGAGGCGGCAATCATCATGCTCACGGGATTTGGTGACATTCCTTTGGCTGTGGCAGCCGTGCGTGAAGGTGCCGATACGCTGTTGACGAAACCCATTGATGTGGATCGTCTTTTGCGTGAGGCGACGATGCTTTTCGAGGCTCCGCGGGCGAGCGCGCCGCAATCTTCTGGGCCGCGGACGACGTACAAGTTGGAGGAGCTGGAGCGGGACACGATCAACGCGGCGCTGAAGGATTCCGGCGGGGTCATTGCGGTAGCGGCGAAGCTCTTGGGAATCGATCGACGGACGCTCCAGCGTAAGCTGAAGAAATCTTCCTAAAGCGTGCATCTTCGAGTACACTGAATGTCATGGCGCCTCGATTTTTCCCGAGCTTCACCTTGCCCGACGTTTACCAAGGTGAAATTGTTTGGTATGCGTTTCGCGGCGAAAATCTCGTCGTGCGTGATTCGGCAGGGGGCGGGGCGGTTGACGTTCCTATCGTGCGGGATTTGTCCGAGCTGGGGATCGAGCCGATTCGCACGCAGGTGATTGGCCATTTCGATGGTCGTCCGGTGTGTTCGGCGGAGCTGGATCCGGCGGCTCATTTGCCTGCGGGGTATGCGGCGTATTCATTGCGGCGATTGTTTGGCCGGCTGGATCAGGCATCGTTCGATGTTGCGGGGACGGCGTTTCAGATTCAATATTGGGACAAAACGCATCAGGTATGCGGTGCATGTGCCGAGCTGCTGGAATATCGAGCGGGTAGTCGGTGCAAGCAATGTCCGAAGTGCAAAATCGATTATTTTCCTAGGGTTGCACCGGCGATGATTGTCGCTGTCGAGGATGGGGACAGCATTTTATTGGCGCGGCAGCCTCGTTTTCCCGAGGGCATGTATGGTCTCGTGGCGGGATTTTTGGAGCCGGGTGAGACGCTCGAGCAATGCGTGATTCGCGAGGTGCTCGAGGAGACCGGCATCGAGGTGGATTCTGTCACGTATTATGGGAGTCAGCCTTGGCCATTTCCGCATCAGATCATGATTGGTTTTTTTGCGCGTCGTTGTGGTGGCGAATTGAAGGTCGACACGACGGAGCTGGAGGATGCGCGGTTTTTCCGGCGTGACGAATTGCCGATGTTGCCTCCGCCGATTACGGTGGCGCGTAAGCTCATCGATGCGTGGCTAACGAAGGTGAAATGAAACGGTGGGGTTAGGCCTTCGGCGCCGTGGACTCGACAACCGGCCGGACTGAGTGTCATCCAGCATGGACGATGTGATATCGGTGATTCCCCGCGAGGTGCGTTTCATGCGGGAAGGGAGTGCGCATCGATCCGCCTTCAGCGAAAGCATGTTGCCTCTGACGAAGACGCGTGCTATGCAGCTTCCGTGCCGATTCGCGCATTGTTGTTTCCACCACTGTCATCATCCGCGCCACCGCTTCATGAAACTATTCAAGATCTGGAGGGAGCAGCGGAGGATCGCTATTGGGAAGCGTGGGAATTGTCTTTACAGGGACACCATTGGGCTGCTATTTATTTATTTGGGTATGTTGCGGAAATGCTGCTCAAGTCGGCAGGTTTCCGGTTTGATGGCAAAGTTGCACATAATCAGGTCGGCCCATTGCTTGGTCCGGCGAAAGCCTTCGGCCAGAGCAATTTTTCGTCAATCGCCTACTGCGGCTAACACTCCATTGCCTTTTGGGCAGAGTTCTTAATCGTAAAACGGGATCAAGCCTCTCGACCATTTCCCGTTGTATTTGCGTCTGAATTTCGAGGTCGTGCGCAACGAGTTCACGAGCGGTGGGCAGTCGAAATGAGATACCGCAGCATTAGTCTTCCGCCAGTAAGCGTTTCGTCCATATTATTGAATATCGAGCTTCTCCAAGTCATTGATGACGTCAGTTGGATTAGGGCCAATCATTTTACCCTCTGGAGCTGAACATGTCGTTTCGTCGTGCAATTGCAACCACCCGCCAACCAACCGTCGTCGACCTCGAGCGCCGATTGACAGACGAATTCAGAACGCCGAATCTCCAACAGGGAGTCCAGCCTATCATTCATGCGGAGCCGCCTGAGCCCGACCCGATCAAACGGCTGTTCGTCATATGGGATGATTGGGCGGAGTTGGACCTCAAGAATCGCTCCGAAATAATCATGAATGCATTCCAATCCGTGTATGGACTCCCCACCGCTGCAAAAGTGACCATTGCAATGGGCTTGACATCAGCCGAGGCTGAGCGCATGGGCATTAAGTAGCCAGTCCATAATGGCGTAATCGCGTCGATGCTGGAATACCCACAATGCGCGTTCCCTCGTGACGGACGGGGTTGGTCCGGACGATTTTCCGCGGGAGCTTCGAGCGCTCGTTGTGGGGCGGTGAATGTGTCTGTCCAGGAGTGAACGTTTGTCAGTGGGGATCTGGACCTGATCGAACTCTTCGTGTCGAAGAGTAATAATGAGCCGGATTCGTTTCCTGGTTGACACGGGCTCGGCTGTTAAGCTACCGGATTTGTCATACGTGCATGTGTCCGTTGGGACGGGCAAACC
>CAZETM010000886.1:0-4091 GCA_964514885.1 uncultured Polyangium sp.
GGCCTTTTACCGCGAGGCAATCGAATCCGTTGGGGAGCTTTCGGCGACGCAAATCGCGCCGCGTGCGGCTCAGATGGATCGGGAAGGTGCGTTTCTCGCTGGGGGCGAGACGGCGCCGCAACCGGCGTTGAATGCGGTATTCGAGTCGATCAAGGCTGCGGAGCTGCATCGCATGTGTCTGCCGCGCGAGCTGGGTGGGCTGAATATCCCGCTGCTCGTGTATTTCCTTTCAGGTGAAATGATTGCGCGGGCCGACGTATCGGTGATGACGCATCATTCGTTTCATGGCGGCATGGCCATGGCAATGCTCGCATTCAGCATTCACGAAGGGACGACGACATTCGATTCGTCGCGCATCGTGTCGACTCGATTTTCGAGCGCGATTGATGAACTGGCTCGGGGTGATGCGTGGGGCTGCATGGACATAACCGAACCGAATGCGGGCAGCGACATGGCGGCATTACGCACGCGTGCGGAGCTTGGTTCGGACGGTCGGTTTTACTTGACCGGTCAAAAGATTTTCATCACGTCGGGCCACGGAAAATACCATTTCGTGATTGCCAGGACCGAAGAAGCAAACGATCCGGAGGACCCGTTTTCAGGGCTCGGTGGTTTGTCGATGTTTTTGGTGAAGGCGTACGAAGATCGTCCCGATGGCACGCGTGAGCGATATGTCACGATTGACCGCGTCGAAGAAAAGCTGGGGCATCACGGTTCGGTGACGGCGGCGTTATCGTTCGACCGCGTTCCTGGCGAGCTGATTGGTAAGCGTGGCGAAGGCTTCAAGTATATGCTGATGCTGATGAACAACGCCCGTATCGGCGTCGGATTCGAAAGCATTGGGCTGGCAGAGAACGCATATCGTTTGGCGCATGCTTATGCACACGAGCGTCATTCGATGGGCAAGCCCATAGCGCAGCATGAAATGATCGCCGACATGCTCGACGAGATGCACACCGACATTCAAGCGCTCCGGGCATTGGCGGTGGAAGCGGCGTGGTGCGAAGAAGTTGCGCAGAAGCGCGTCATTTTCGGTCGATTCGTAGGCGGCACGGGCGGCGAAAAAGACCGCGAGGTCCAAAGGCTCCGGGCTCGTTCGCGACGGCTCACGCCTTTGCTCAAATACCTTGCGGCGGAAAAGGCCGTGGAAATCACGCGTCGAGCCATTCAAATTCACGGCGGCGTGGGATACACGAAAGACTATGGTGTCGAAAAACTTCTGCGTGACGCAGTCGTCATGCCCATTTACGAGGGCACGAGTCAGATCCAGTCGCTCATGGTGATGAAAGACACGCTCACGGGGGCCATCAAACGTCCGAGCGATTTTCTTGGGCGGATTGCGGAGACGCGTATTGCTGCATTAAGGTCGGCCGACGTTTTCGATCGACGCGTGGCGCGGATTCAGAGTTTGTCGCTCTCGGCGCAGCAGCATCTGTTGACACGTACGGCGGCTGGAAAGCTGCGCGCGCTGTCGGACTTGCCGCTTTCGGATTGGCGTAACGCCTTGAAAAAAGGCTGGGATCCAAAACGCGATTTTTCGCTCGCCATGCTCCATGCCGAACGTCTCACGCGGCTTTGCGCGGACGAGGCCATTGCGGAGATTCTGGTGGCTCAGGCGAAAAAGCATCCGGAGCGTCGCGAATTGGCCGAGCGTTTCCTGGATCGCGCCGAGCTGCGTGCACGTGCGCTTCACGAGGAAATCACGACCACGGGTAGTCGCATTCTCACCTCGTTGGGTGCCGTCGAACGTTAATCAAAATGCGTACATCGTGACCGCTACCCCGGCGGCGCCATTGTTTTCCGCGACATTGCCATCTCCTCCAAGCCCTCCGGCGCCCGCCAGGCCCTGAATCAAAGAAACACTGCCGCGTAATTCAGGAATGGGACCATCGTGAGCAATCACGATTGCCGGTCCGCCGAGTCCTCCGCCTCCGGGGCCGCCTCGGCCTCCGCTGCCGCCTGCGCCGCCTGCACATGCTCCAGACGCATTGACGCTCGTTCCGCCTGGGCCGCCCAATCCACCCATCCCAGCGAGTTGACCATTTCCCCCGTTTCCTCCATTGCCGCCGACGTCCACTTTGATCACCGTATCAGAGAATAAAAGCGACGATTGAAAACTCACGATTCCCACGCTTGCTCCGCCCGCTTGTCCTGCCAAACCGCCTTTGCCTCCGCATCCGCCCGCGCCGCCGCTGCCGCCGCTTGCTCCTGCACCTGGAAGGCCCCCGGCGCATATCGCAGCTCCTCCGCGCGCTCCGCCGCCGCCTCCGCCGCCTTGTCCGGGCAAACCCTTTGCGCCTGACTGTCCGGCGATACCCACATAGCCACGGGCATCGAAAGAGCCGAAACCTATTGCGCCTGCACCGAATTGTCCATCGGATCCGATTGTTCCTGCCAAACCATTTCCATTTTGACAATTCCAACCGACCGAGGTTTGTCCAACTCCACCTTGGCCCTTGATTCCGCCTCCGGTGAACGGTTCACCATCGGCGCCATCTTCACCGGGCAATATTTCGAGCGTGCTCGCAATAACCAATCCGCCGTCTCCGCCTTTGCCGCCGGCAGATTCGTCCCCGGTATCGCATGATTGCAGCGTTCGAGCGCCGCCCGCGTGATCGGCGCTGCACGATGGATTTCCTGCCGACCCGGTCCCTCCATCTGCAGCGGGCATTTTTTCGCTCGACGGCGATTCTCCATCGGCGCCTTGTCCGGCGTAGACCGAAGCGCGCATCAGTTCGGCACGAGCGTGATCGGCGACGATGGCAATGGACGAGCCTCCTGGTTTTTGAGCACTTGCGGCATAAATGGCCATATCTTCGATACGGCTCAGCGTGGAGCTTGGTGCGAGCGTCAATGGTATTTCATCGGCAGCGCCGACGATGTTCGATTTGGTGAAACCATCGATCCAGCGGAAGCCTTCGTGGCAATCGAGTCCTCCGAAGATGCTCGTGCCCGCGGGCAGTTGCACGGATTCGTGAAAGTCTTCAGCGCAGGCATAAATGGATCCGCCCGGGCCGGCGAGAGTAATGGCTCGAGCGATTGTTTTCACGGGTGTTTCCTGGCTTCCGCTGGCGTTGTCGTCACCTCGGGAGGAGCTTACAAAAACGCCGCAATGGGCGTCCACGGCTTTTACGTTCCAAGCCGGAACACAGGATGGAGGAACGTGAGCTTCGGGCTGGGCCAGGGCGCTGGGGTCGAATCCCGAGCCTTCGGCGCAACTCGAACACACCAGGGCGAGGGTCGCTGCCATGGAAGTAGGAAGCACGTGTTTATTCATTGGATTCGCCTTTGCAACGAGGGCACAACCGCTCGAGTCGCTTGGTCGGCCCGCGAATCGAGCGCGAGCGCAGACCCGTTCATGACGAGCGCCACTTTTTTCGATGTCTCGGTGGATGCTGGGTTGCGTGGCGAATGGGCGAGGCACGAAATGGGCGACAGGCTGCGCCGACGTTTGCGGTGTGTCCTTGGCGCGCAGCGTCTTGACCGTACGGCGTTCGCGTTTTTTCCAGTGGACGTGAGCCGGCAGATCTTGGTATAGTTGAATTGTCAGTCACCAGGGATGTCGCCGATGCTTGACTTTCCTTTACCCGGTGGCGAAATGTCATTCAAACTCACGCAGCCGGAGACTCACCCCCATGAACAATCCCCACCCCCGATCGATGGCCAGGCGCTCCAATAAGAGGGCCTCTGCGGCGCGAATTCGTGTGGCGGCAGGGGTCGCAGCGCTCATTGGGTTGGGAGCGACCGTCACGACGTTGGCGTCCTGCACCGTGGACGATGGACTTCCGCGCGGGAAGTCGAACGTTGGAACCGGGGGCAGTGGCGGATCGGTGAGTTCGAGTGGCGAGGGCGGTTCGGGGGGCGAAGTCGACGTAGGCGGACCGTGCATCGAGGCGTCGGAGCGCGATTGTCACATCACGATCGGCGAAAACAACGGTGTGCTCACGTGTTTGAACGGCACGCGCACGTGCACCGGTGGCGTATGGGGGCCGTGTATTGGTACCTTCACGTCGCATGCGTTGGCCAACAGCGATCTGGTGGCCGGTAGCGATCCGACGGAAGTCAAGCCGTTCAGCATTAGCGATGCGGGA
>CAZETM010000887.1:0-4073 GCA_964514885.1 uncultured Polyangium sp.
AGCCCCGACGACCCGGCTCGCAAGTGGTTCGAACCTCCCCGAAGCCCCGACGACCCGGCTCGCAAGTGGTTCGAACCTCCCCGAAGCCCCGACGACCTGGCTTTTTGTAGATTTGGTTACTGCTCGGATGCGTCCGTCACGAGCGCGATGGAGCGTTGATCGGCATTTCAGGCGTGGGGATCAGGATTGGATTTTCGACAGGGATTTCAAAGCCAACGTTGCACGGCTTCGGCGGTGTCGGTTGGTTTGGTGTTGAAGCAGAGCTTCGCCCGCGGAGCGTGTTCGTGGACCGCGTTGATCAACTTTTCAAACAAAAGGAAACACGCTGGAACGGTTCGCACGCCGGCGCCAATGAGAATGCAGTCGAAGTGCTTCTCTCCAAGTCGTTTCAGAAGAACGGCCTCTGCCGTTTCTCCTCGATCAATGAGGCACCATTCGGCCGTGTAGCCGATTTGGTTCAATCGCTCTTCATCCGCTTTTAACGCCGCCGATAACTTTGTCGCTGTCAAGTCGGGGAAGGCGGAGTAATCAACGACCGCTGGATCCAATCCAACCAACAGAACATTTCGTGTCGCTGTCATTTCGAGCTCCTGTTCGAATGTCTGGAGCAGTGTATAACGTCAAGTGTTCCCGCGTTCAAGAACTTTGTGTTGAGCGCAGCTTACCGACGTATTACAGCCTCCTCGACACGCCCGTAAAACACCTCTGCGCATTGCAGGCATGCGTTATGGGAATCGTGGAGCAATCGATATCTTCGACCGCGACCGTGATCGCGGCAGAGTGCGGCGAAACCTCATTGGGTTGCCATGGCAATGCGCAACAGGTGTTCGGGTGGTACCTCGCCCGCTGTCTCGGGAGCCACGTCGATGCGCACCCATCCAATATGCCCTTGAAAGCGATTCCCTTCCACAGCAATATCGGGCGCAATCGGAGCGCCTCGTTTGTCTCCGACCATGGCCGACGCGTCGGCCGAAAAAATCACCGGTACCGTTTGCTCGATGCGTCCTTCCGCCACTTTCTCGCTGTCGATCAACAGAGACGCCATACCTCCTTTTCCGAGCCCGCCGCCGTCATAAACAAACTCCAAACGGACTTCGTGTTTGCCGGAAGGCAATGCGTCTGGGGCTTCGATCGCATAGTTGCCGAGCCCGAGGAAATTGTAAACGAACTTCAATCGCCCCTCGGGAGCGTACAATGCATACCCTCCGAAATTCGTGCCTTTGGCAAAAATGACGCCGCGAGCGCCCAATGCTGGCGTATCGATCTCGGCCGTGATGGTAAAGGATCGGTTTTTGACATCGATCACGGCGTGCCATTCGAGTTCCATACCTTCGAACAGAAGTTGCGACGAACCATGGACGAGCTGGGGCATCGTGGATGCAGCGGCCGCAATTCGTTCAACGGTTCGATCGTCCAAAGGCAATACCTGATGTCGCGCCGCTTCGATCAGAAACACACGCTGGAGTTCGTGCAGTTTGTCTGGAAATTGTTGGGCAAGGTCTTCAGCCTCTGTCCAATCCCGGGTCACATCGTAGAGTTCCCATTTGTCGTCGTCGAATGCCGGCATTTTTGCGCCCACCAGCTCCCAAGGCGTACGATGTTTGGTCACCGCGGCCCAGCCGCGTAAATAAATGCCCCTATTGCCGAACATCTCGAAATATTGCAAAACGTGCCGCTCCGGCGCATCGGCGTCGTTCAAGGAATAGACCAAACTCACGCCTTCGATAGGCTGTTGCTGAATTCCCTCCACCATCACTGGCATCGGCAAACCAGCCGCTTCGAGAATGGTCGGAAGCACGTCGACGACATGATGGAATTGTGCTCGGGTTTCGCCCTTTGCGTCAATCATCGCGGGCCAATGGACAATCATTCCATTGCGCGTTCCGCCCCAATGGGAAGCAACCTGTTTTGTCCACGGATACGGCGCGTCGAGCGCATGCGCCCAGCCGACGGCATAGTGGTTGTACGAACTGCGTCCACCCAGCTCTTCCCGGTGAGCTTCGAGAAATTCGGGCGTTTCCAGCGCGCCCAAACCATTAAAGTTGATCATTTCGTTGAACGTCCCCTGCAACGTGCCTTCGGCCGAAGCTCCGTTGTCGCCGAGGATGTACAGGATCAACGTATCATCGAGAACCCCAAGTTCTTCGATGGACTGAATCAACCGACCGATGTGGTGGTCGGTATATTCGAGAAAGCCGGCATAAACCTCCATCTGCCGCGCGAGCACGGGCAAAAGTTGCTTGGGCATGTCATTCCAAGAAGGAATTTCCGTCGGACGCACCGTAAGCAGCGCATCATGCGGAATCACGCCGATCTCTTTTTGGGCCGCAATGGAGCGCTCACGCAACGCGTCCCACCCGTCACCAAATTCTCCCGAATACTTATCGGCCCAAGCTTTGGGCACATGGTGCGGCGCGTGGGTAGCGCCAGGCGCGAAATAGGCAAAAAATGGTTTGTCTGGTGCCAATGTTTTCTGGGTGCGAATCCATGCAATGGCTTGATCCGTCATGTCCGCCATGAAATGGTATTCAGGATCGTCTGGCGTCGTGACTCGCCGAGTGCCTTCGTACGCGTTGGGGAACCATTGATTGGTTTCCCCGCCGATGAATCCGTAAAATTTCTCGAAACCATTGTGCGTGGGCCAATGGTCGAAGGGTCCCACGGGGCTCGTCTCCCAAGTAGGAATTTCGTGACATTTTCCGAAATACCCTGTGGAATAACCATTGTATTTGAGTATTTTGCCTACGTTTGCCGCAGTATTCGGAATGATCGACGTGTACCCCGGCGCGGCAGTCGCCGTCTCGGTAATCGTACCCATTCCCACGCTGTGGTGGTTGCGGCCCGTAAGCAGCGCAGAGCGCGTGGGCGAACACAATGCGGCGGTATGAAAGCGAGTATATTTCAACCCATTTGCTGCAAGTCGTTCGGCCGTTTTCGTGCGGCACGGCCCACCAAATGCACTCGTTGCCCCAAATCCTACATCGTCGAGCAAGACAATGAGGATATTCGGCGCTCCCGCGGGGGGGCGTATGGCTACAATGGGAGGAAATTTCGCTTCGGGATCTTTTGCATCATACGGCAAAGGACCCACATACGGGCGATGTGGAATGGGCAAAATCTCGCGTTCGGCCGCGGAAATCAAACGGTTCGTCATGGTAGTCCCCCTGTCGGCGGTCTTTGTAGCTGTCGAGGCTGACTGGCAAGGGGCAAGCGCCGACGCCGCATTGGCGGGTGATATCCGCAATAGTCATCATTGCCTGGCTGACTTCGCTCCCCAGCGAAGCCTCTATTGTGGCATTTGCCTATTCACGTGAGCCCTTAGAGCGATGGATTGCGCAGGCACTGACGGGGGCTTGTTTCGGACCATGCCCTCACAAGCATTTCATCGTTCCCGGATCGCACATGTTGCTGAAGCATTCGGCATTCATCGTGCACGTTTCGCCGGTGCCTTTAACACATGTCTTGTTGCCGTCGGCATCCGGATCGGCGCATTTCGTGCTGGCGCATCCGGCCGAGCCAATACACGACTCGCCAAGCACAGCACCACAGAGGCCTCCGCCATTGCACGCTTTGGCGTTGGCCTTCATGCACGATTGGGCCATTCCGAAATCCGGATCTTCCTCATACTTGGGAATGAAGTCGCAGACTCCTTCCGAACCGGTCAAGTTGCAGGCTGTGCAGGATCCATTGCAGGCGTCAGTGCAGCACCAGCCATCGACGCAGAAGCCCGACTCGCAATCGTTTGCGTTGGAGCAGCTTCCCTCGAGGCACTTCCCGCAATTGTTGCCCCCGCAATCGACATTGACCTCGTCGCCATTCTTGATCGTGTCGTCGCACTTGGCGCAGACGTTTTCATGGCAATAGCCATCAGCGCATTGCACATCGTTCACGCATTCGAAGCACCCTCCTTTGCCGTCGCAAACTCGCGTGTTTGAACAACCCGTGCCGGCCGCAGCCAACGTGCACCCGCTGGCTTGCCCCGCTTTTGTCGAACACGTGTAGCAATCATCCACGGAGCATTCGCTGCCTCCATCGCCCGAAACGTCGTTACCGTCGTCGCAGATCTCGCCACC
>CAZETM010000888.1:0-4071 GCA_964514885.1 uncultured Polyangium sp.
TCCGGCTCGCGGCGCAATTCTCCCAATAGCTCGCCTTTGGCCGATAGCGGCCCAATACGCGTCGCGCCCGATAACGATGCAATCGCCATCCATCCCGGAAGCAAGTCCGGCACGCCCGTCGACGTCGTCTCTTCCGTCACCAGTTGCGGCTCGCCTAATCCTGAAAGACGAACCCATATCGTCAATACCTTCCCGCCCGTCGAGCCGCTCGGAGTATCATCGTCACGATACGCAACCACCATTCCACCGTCATCCGTCGATTCCACATCGAACGTGAGCGCATGACCTTCTTTGGGCGTCACCGCACGCGCCGCCGATACTGCTTGCCCTCGTTCGTCCAATGGAACCACTTCCACCCACCGCGGTGCAATCGCTTCCCCACCTAAACCCGTATCCTCGTCCTTGGGCTTTTTCGACTCGCCAACCACGATATACGCCAGCCAATACCCACCAGGCCTCGGAGCCAGCCGCGGCAATTCCGCATCGTGTTTCGGTGACGAAATCGGCCGCGTCGCGCCATCCGATTTCATCGTTTGCGGATCGAACGATTCGAGCATCACCATCGTGCGTTTGCCGTCTTTGCTCACATCGTCCCAGACGAGCACTCCACGATCGCCCGAGGTAGCGATATCAATCGCCAGCGATTCATCACGCCCTTCGCTCACTTCGGGCCCCCAAGTCACCTGCTCGCCCGTTACCTTCGCAATGCGAATCGCCCGCCCGCCTGCATTGGGCTCGAGCATCGCGGCAAGCACCGAATCTTTGTATCCAGTCACCGTAGGCGCGTCGAAATCACCTCGGCTGCGACCGAGTTTTACGAGTTTCCCATTTCGACCGTCGGCACCGAGCTTAGCGACGAGAGCATAAGATCCACCCCCGCTATCTCGTAATGCGCCCACGGCGAATCCATCGCCAACAACAGCGCCGCGACCCAATTCGACCGCATACGGTGCAAGCTCGTCGAATTCTTCTTCGGCCTCGTCGCCTTGAACATCGCCCCCGTCGACAGGTCCGGCATTCGCGCGAGCACGTGACGTGGGTTTGTCCCCCAAAACGAACGCTTCGGACGATACCGCTTTGCAACGAGGCGGCACGACGACCGGTGCCGGAGCCACGGCAGCGTCTTCCTCCAGGTCGAGGTTTGTCTTGGATGAAACGTCTTCACCGCGCCCGCCAAGGAATCGCACGCCCGCGATGAGCGCACCGATCACGATCACCGCGGCGACGACGCCCGCGAGCCCACTGCCCCCACCTGAAGAATCACCGGGCAAGGGCTTGTCGACCAGCTTTCCCGGACCTTTTTGCTTCATGGAAGTGCGCAGTTTTCTCTCCGGCGAGCTTCTTTGCAAGGCGCGTGGTTCCGCTTTGCCCTTCAGCCCCGTAAACTCCACACATGCGTCCTTCGCTTGCCGCTCGCGTCGCTTCCGCATGCACGCTCGTTGCCATCCTCGTGCTCAGCTTCGCTTCTTGCGGACGAACGGGAGATTTCGACCTGTTTGGCAATACGAACCCCGTTTGCGGAGCGATCGGTGACGTTTGCGCGGACAAACTCGACTGCTGCGACGAGCTGCTCTGCAAGGAAGGCGTCTGCAAACCGACCACGCTCTGCGCCGCTCAAGGTTCGGCCTGCACCACCACCGTCGACTGCTGCAACCTCGACTGCGTGAGCGACTTCTGCGGCGGCATCGAATGCAAGCCTCAAGGCTCGGCGTGTCTCGCGCCCGAGGAGTGCTGCAACTTCGACTGTTTCTCAGGCTTCTGCGGCGGCATCGAATGCAACCCCGAAGGCTCGACGTGCGCCACGGATGACGAATGCTGCGATGGTTTGTGCTCCAACGGATACTGCGGACCCGGCACTTGCAAACCTCAAGGCTCCACCTGCTTCGCGAACTCCGACTGTTGCGACACCACTTGCAACGACAACGTCTGCGGTTCGGCGTGCCAACCCAACGGGTTCGTCTGTCAAGACCCAAGCGATTGCTGCGGGAAAACGTGCACGAACGGCGTATGTGGCACCGGGATGTGCGTTCCCAACGGCGCAGCGTGCAGCGCAGCTTCCGAGTGTTGCTCGGGCGTGTGCCCTGGAGGCATCTGCAACTTCAGCGCGTGCGGCTTGGATGGATCCGGCTGCAACTTCGCAGGTGATTGCTGCTCAAACGTTTGCGAGAACTTCGTCTGCGGTGGCGGCACGTGCAAGCCCGACGGTGTTCCATGCGTGACCGATGCTCAATGTTGCGCGGGATTCTGTGATCAATTCGCTCAAATTTGTGGCTTCACGATGTGCCAGCCCGATGGCAACTTCTGCGTGGAGAGCTTCGAGTGTTGTTCGGGCGTGTGTGATCCAAACACGAATAGCTGCGGCTTCGGCGGTTGTTTCCCCGATGGCAACTTCTGCATGGCGGACTTCGAGTGTTGCTCGGGCCTGTGTGATCCGAACACGGGAACCTGCGGCTTCGGCGGCTGCTTGCCCGACATGAACTTCTGCACGAACGACTTCGAGTGCTGCACCGGCATCTGTGATCCGCTCTCGAACACGTGTGGATTAGGTAGTTGCAACCCAAACAATTTCCCCTGCAACACCGGCGATGAGTGCTGTTCGGGCGTCTGCGATTTCGGATCGTGCATCAACCCGATGTGCGCACCCGACGGCGTGCCGTGTTCTTCGGGCTTCGATTGCTGCAACAACTTCTGTGATCCGAACACGTTCATTTGCGGCGGCACTCAGTGCTTCCCGGACGGCTCCGCTTGCGAGTCACTGTTCGACTGTTGTTCGGGCACGTGCAACGGCGGCGTGTGTGGAGGTGCCACCTGCCAGTTCGATGGATTTGCTTGCAGCTCAAACGATCAGTGTTGCGACGGGGTTTGTCAGAACGGAATCTGCGGCGACGGCATGTGTTTGCCGACGGGATCCTCGTGCAACTCGAACGCGCAATGTTGCATGGGCCTGGTGTGCAACGGCGGCTTCTGCGGCATGCCGCCTCCTGGTGATGCAGGCTCGTGCAGCCTCGATCCTGGCGGCACTCCGTGCTCGCAATGCGTCGTCGGAAGTTGCTGCGCGCAGACGGAAGCGTGTTTGATGGACGGCGCGTGTGCGGCGAGCATGGGTTGCTACCAGCGTTGCGCGATTAGCGGGACAACCCCGCAGCAATGCCAGCAGCAATGTTGCACGAACGGCGTGTGCAACGGTTGGACTGCGTGCGTCGCGACGAACTGCGCGATGGCGTGTTTCTAGAAACTAACGCCTTGAGATGGGACCCGTCGACGACGACTGACCAAGCACGTACGCAATCGCCGACGGTTCGTCCGAGAACACCGACACCGGCCGACGATCATCCGCGGCTTCTTCACGCGAGCGTCGCGTCGCTTGCAACTTCCCCAGCGCCGATCTCACGAGGATCGCAACGCGGGCAAACCCCAACAACATCTCCGCCATGACCGGCTTCATCGCAGTACCCGTGTCGTCATCCGACAACAGCGGCGCATCGCGCGAATCGATCAACAGGCCCATGTTCTTGCGCTCGCGCAGCGGAACAGTCATCCGAAACGCGTCGATCAAATCGTCGGTAGCCCGATTCGCCTGTATTGGCATGGGCTTCGCGGTTCGTCGCACTCGGACAAACCCTACCTCGCGCGTGATGACGGCGTACTCGTTCCGGGCCAACTCCTGCATCGCGCCCAAGCCTGACCTCGCCGAGCACTCGAAGCAATGAGCACTCTGTGCTTCCCGTCGTGCGAATCCTTTGGTTACCTACGCTGCACAGCCCGCACGGCTCGTAAACGCATGCGTCACATCATCATTATCGTCCTCGTCGTTTTGCTCGTGGTTTTCACCACGGGATGCGTCGGCACGCCTTCCCCACTCACGCCAAACGTACGTGGATCCGTTGGGCTGTCGCACTTCGGCGTGCTCACCGATGGCGTCACGTTACCCAAGCGCACCCACACATTTCGTCTCTTGCGCGAACACAGCGCCAGGTGGGGTACGCCTCGCCTCGTCGAAACCATCAAACACGCGTCAGGAGTCGTCAGTCGCTTGCGCCCCGGAGCACCGATGCTCGTCGGTGATCTTTC
>CAZETM010000889.1:0-4069 GCA_964514885.1 uncultured Polyangium sp.
CCCGAGCGGAATTCCCTCACGCGTGACGACGAGTGCAATACAAACTTGCTTGCAATCCGAGCGGTGATCACGGCTATGCCCACGCTGAGCAAGCTCATTTTTCTCGGCAAGTCCCTCGAAATACGTGCTCGTCACGTCGTACAAGAGAAGATCGTATTCAATCGAAAACAATTCGCCCATTCGTTTACGCAAATGCCGTTCAATGGCTTCCTTGTGCGGCAAGAGATGATCGTGTGCTCGATATAGCCGGTCGTCATTCAGCCGCGCGGCGGGCAAATCGAGAATGTCTTCGAGTGCCGTTTTGCGATACCAATCTTCGGCGATATGCAATTCACTGGACGGCTCGCAAAGCCGTGCGATGACCAATACCGCAGCCATCGTCGACCACGCGACGGACTCTTTCCCTTCGGGCATCAGTGATGCGCACAGCGTATCCAATTGCAATGCTCGCCAAAGCGTCCATCCGAGCCATACATCGCCGAAATCACGAGATCTTTCGACGCGGACTCGATCTAGCCGCACTTTGACCGTTTCGGGAGCGGGACCGTCTTCCCAAAGCTCCAATTGACTGGCATTGCCCGTAATATGGGCACAAAGCGCTTTGGCGCCCATGCGCCCTTGCGCATCGAGCTCGCCAAGTTGCGCGACGGTTTCTTGAACGACTTTGCCATTGCGACGAACGGAACGCACCAAACGCCAGTAGGTATACGGCTTTCCGTTCTTCTGCTTCGTGGAATGACGCAAGTACATCGGGATCTCTCGGACCCCAATATGATATCTCCGCCAATTTACGTCAAATCCACAATTCGGCACTACACGGCGGTTTCGGAAGACCAACGCCCCGCCTACCGGACAAACCATGGAATTCTTGGAGGTCAACCCGGCCAAACCCCATGATATTGCGACGTCTTGCACCGCGTCCTCGACGTCCGCATCATCGAGCGTCCACGACGAACGCACACACCGACGAAGCCAATCGCGGCGTGCGTCGATTTCGCGTGGCGACGCTTCGAGAATCGTGATTTGCAGCGCGTGCTCGTGCGAGCATTTGATTGGTTCGGCTCCAAGAGTACAAGTAGGCAGACTATTGGAGTCATTCTCCCGAGCATTTCGTCAGATGACATTAAAAATCCACGCTCGCAGGTACCGACCGCTGTGGTTGAAGCAGTGCAAGCGCTTCGTCAGGCATGTCCAGACGCCGCGCTGCGGCGTGTCATTATGACGGATATGGGACACGAGGGCGGCCGGGCAATCATTCAAGAGCGTAGTCCCTTGAGTATCCTGCCGCCCCGACTCAAGGCACGGAAATCAGCGTAAAGATTTGGAAAGACGATTGGGCGCGGTGGTTACGCGATCTTGCTTCGACACAACAGTCCGACTTACGCACCGTGCGCCTCATCCCTCGGGGTGGGCATCGTCGAGAACTCGTGAGAGCATTGGAGCAAGCGAAGCGGCGGATCTTGTTGATGTCGACGCGACTTGGAGACGGTGCACTCGGCGCAGCGATTGAAGCGTACATATTGCGAGCACTCGATAGGCGCGTAGAAATTACCTTTGCCATCGCGACATCTTGCCTCGCGACGACTTGACCGAGCGGTTGCGTCGACAAACTCGCGTCTCCCCGCCTCGTCGAATACTGGGAACAAGATACGGCATTGCGAGCCATCCAGAGAATTGTGCATTGCCCCAATTCGGTATCGAAAAGCCGCGCTCGAACGTATTCTCGATTGACCCGAGCCAAGTCATCCGTGCGATGAGCGGATGCCGTTACGGAACCGAACTGTATGCCGGAATGAGCCTCCGCAGTCGCTCGCCATTCATTCAGAGATTTGTGGTGTGTTCCTTCCGTTTCGTGTTATACAACGCCATCCACGCTTCCGCCCATTGGAGCCTCATCATGAATCGAACAGCCTGTTTTCTGGTTACCACCATCGCGTTCTTTGGCGTCAATCTTTCGAACGTTGCGCACGCAGACAACGCAGGGGTGGACGAAGTTAGCCTCAAGAACGGAGGTATGCTCCGCGGGACCATCATAGCGCTCGAGCCTGACAAGCAAGTCATCCTCTTGCTCGCGCCCACGAAGGAGTCGCGCACCATTCCATGGACCGACGTCGACAAGGTGGAGCGAGGCAAATATGCACAGACATCTCCATCTGCACCAACACCTACGCCTCCACCCGCACCTGCATCCGCACCTACGCCAGCAACCCCCGCAGCCCCACCGGGTCCCGGTGCTTTGCGCATCCACATTGAGACCAATCATCCGGGCATCGCGCTTCAGCGCGTTGGGGATGCGGTTCGGCTAACGACGTTCGAGGGGACCACCTATGCAGTCGGTATTACGGACGATGTCGCTGTCGCGAATGAAGTCAGGTGCAGCGCGCCTTGTGATCGTATCATCAATGCTCATAGCGGGGACGACTTCCAGTTTACTGGCGACGGGCTCAATCCGTCCGACAAGTTTCAGCTCGACAACCAGCACGGCGAGATCGTGGCGCATGTGTCCGCAGTTGGCTCGAACCGGATGGCAGGAGGAATGAGCCTGTTGTTCGGCAGCCTGTTCACAGGCATAGCGGGCGCCATGGTAATCAATGGCAGTTTGCCGTCGAATGCAAGCGACCCGCAGAGTGCCAATTCACTGTCCGTGGGAGGTCTCGTGACTGGCATCGGCCTCGTTGGCATTACCGCGGCGGCGGTGATCTCCGGTATCTACTTCGTTGCCACAGGCCACACAACCTATACGCTTCGCCCGAAGGGCAGCAGTTCGACAGCAGCAAGCCTAACCCCACGCTTTTCAGGCTTGACGCTCTCGTTCTGACCCGCCGAGGAGGATCCCATGTTCATCCGACCATCATGCCTTCTCGTTGCTGCTTTCGCGTTGTTTGCCTCAGCTGTGTCGAGCACCGCGTACGCTGACGAAACCAGCGCCGGCGCCGATGAAATTGGCCTCGCGAACGGGGGTATGCTTCGCGGGACCATCATCGCTCTGGAACCTGACAAACAGGTGATCATCCTGCTCGCGCCCATGAACGAGCCACGCACCATCCCGTGGGCCGACATCGGCAAGGTCGAGCGAAACAAATACGCGCCTGCGCCCATACCTGCGCCCATACCTGCGCCCACGCAATCGTCTGCACCTGTACCTGCGCCCTTGCCAGCGCCTATTGTCCCCGTCGGCCCGCGCATTCACATCGACGCCGATGCCCCAGGGGTCGCGCTCCGACGCAGCACGAAGGTGCTTCGGGTTTTGAACTCCAATGGCAATCTCATTGGCGTGGAAAACCAATTCGAGTGCCGCGCCCCTTGTGATAAAGTCATCGACGCTCGCAAAGGAGAGAAATTCTTCTTTGGTGGCGAAGGGTTCGCGCCATCGAACCCCTTCGAGTTCGATAACCTGCACGGCGATGTCACAGCGCAAGTCTCGGTGGCCAGCCGCCGTTGGGAGACCGCTGGAGACGCACTCATGGGTATCGGTATCCCCTCCGTCATTGGAGGCGGTATGTTGCTCGGCTTCGACCTCCTGATCGCGGACGAGCAGGTTGACACCACGAACAACACCTCGTTCTTATGGAATCCAGTATTCCCCCTCAGCCTCATTGGCGTTGGTGCGGTCATGATTACCACGAGCATTATCTTCAATGCGGTCGTGGCCAAATCGCGCTATACGCTGAGCCCCAAAGATGGCCGTCCGGCGGCCACTGGCCTCCATGTCCGGTTCGAGGGCGGGGTACTTCGGTTCTAGGTACGGTTCCCCGCGAGTTGGTGACCATCCAACTCATCACTTACCGCGTCTCGATGTTCGTTACACCGACCCGGATTAAAACACCACCACGTGACAGTGCTCACGCACGTTCCGCCATTCGAAGCCGCGTGCTGGCATAACGGTGACGTCTCCAGCCCAGATTGGCTTCGTTGGTTGAGCACCGCGCGAGAACCTCGTGGTGTTTACCGGCGCGGCGGAATACGGCGAGCCCTCGGTCGTTGCGGTCGATTGGGACGACGCGTGAGCCCGCCTGCACTCCTTCCGATATCCCGCAATGCCTATCCCGCAGGTTTTACGGCAATTCCC
>CAZETM010000890.1:0-4060 GCA_964514885.1 uncultured Polyangium sp.
CGCCTTGACATCGCCCATTCCGAGCATCGGCACGGGAGCATTACGCACCATCACGGCCGCGTCGTCCGGACCGTTGCGCAAGGCTTCGACGAGAGCGCCCAGAAGTTTGTCTTCGTCCGTGCGCTCGGCTTCGGCAAGCCCAGCCAAAAGAGCGGCAGCTTGATCGAAATCGAGTGCACGTAGGTACGTCCGACCAAACTCGAATCGTCCGCGCGCGTAGAGTCTTCGTGCGTCCGGTGAAAGATCGGCGGCATCGCGTAGGGCGATGCGATGAGCCAGCGGGATGCCTCGTTCGAGCAGCGCACGTAGCGTCGCCGGCTTCTTCGCTTCCTCGCGAGGCAGCAGCAAACCCGCATAGAACGTGGGTAATTTCATCGCCAAACGCCCGTAGACGTCCGTCGGTTGCGCTTTCGCGAGCGGGGGAACGAGGATCGTATCAAGCGCATCGATGCGGCGGCCACCGTAGAGACGCGACAAGAATGCCCGCGCTCGCTCCACACGTGCGTCGCGCAAAGATCCCGTGAGCGCTAGATCGCGCAGACCTACGAGCGCCGCATCGCGACCTCGTTCTTTGCGCGGATCGAGGACCTGATCGAGATTCGCATAATACTGGTTGGCGGCATCCGGGTTGGCCGTCAGCTCTGGCGACAGCGGCGCACTGCGCACGGCTTCCACGATTCGCAGCTCGGCCATGCCCGCTTCGATCGCGGAGATCCCGCGCGAGTACGACGCGAGCCTCATTCCCTCTTTCGACAGCGTTTCGATGGCCGTCGCTTGCGCCAACATCCATTCCTTCATCGGTCCCGCGACAAACTCTTCGACCTTCTTGCGATCGAAGGGCGCTGCGAGCTTCGGTGGCGAGTTTCCCGTGCGAGCCATTCGCGCTGCCGTCGCGAGACCACGCAGCGTCGCGTACATCGCTCCATCGATCCCTGCCGGAGGGCTCTTCACGACCGACTCGACGATCACGTCGCCACACTCGTTCGGAGCGAACTCGGCTCGTAGAGCACGTGCAAGACCAGCGGGCAAACCTGCGCAGCTCTCGAGCCCTGCGAGCAAGCCGTCGCGTTTGTCCGCGGATGCTTCCGACAAGACTTTGTCCAGCGCATCGAGCGCCTCATCGCGCGTCTTGCACACGGGCGCTGCAGCCGCCTTGCGGTTGACGAATGCCGAGCAAGCCTTGGGCGGTTCCGCGAGTCCTTTGGGTGCGTCCGCAAGTGGCGCGACTTTGACATCCATCGCAGCGGCTTCTGCGAGAGGCTCTTCCCGATAAGCAGGCTTCGACGTGGACGTAGGTTTGTCCTGCTTTACGTCACTCGTCGCGGTCGTTTCTGCGCCTTTGCCGCCCTTGGTGGAGCTCGAGGCTTTCGCGGTGTCGGCCGGTGTTTGCGGCCCGCCCGTAGGCGTTACCGCGCTCGTTCCGCAGCCGGTCATCGCGACGAGAAGGAAAAAGGGGAAGAGCTTGCGCATATCGGATTCGTTCCTTGCTTGTGCATGTCTTGCTTAGGCTGGTCGGCCCACGGCGACAACAGCGCATCGCAGGTGTTCCCGACGAGTTGCGGGGCGAGCGAAAATGAAGGAGTTTTGCACGGGGATTTGCTACAAACGTGCTCCATGCGACCGAACACCCCGAAGGGAGCCGCTCTTGTGCTCCTGGCAATCTCTTGCCTAGCTGCCCCAATGAACATGGTCGTCGCTCAACCTGCTGCATCCTCAGTTGCGACGACCGGCCCCAGCGTCTCGCTGGCCTTTGAAAAGTACGTCCTGCCCAACGGCCTCGAGGTCATCCTGCACGAGGATCACCGCACGCCCGTCGTGGCCGTAAACGTCTGGTACCACGTCGGTTCGAAGGACGAGGGACCTGGCCGAAGTGGCTTCGCGCATTTGTTCGAGCACGTAATGTTTCAAGGCTCGAGAAACGTCGGCGAAGACAAATTTTTCTATTACCTCGAGCGTGCTGGAGCGAGCGATAGGAACGGAACGACGAACCTCGATCGCACGAATTATTTCGAGACCGTACCTTCCGGCGAGCTAGCTTTGGCTCTGTGGCTCGAAAGCGATCGCATGGGATTTCTGCTCGACCATGCCAATGAAAAGACGTTCCACGAGCAACGCGAAGTCGTCAAGAACGAGCGCCGTCAGCGCACGGAGAACGCCTCGTACGGGTTCGTGAGTCAATACATTTACGAAACGCTTTTCCCCGCAGGGCATCCGTATCATCGGCCCGTCATTGGCTCGCCCGAGGATCTGGACGCGGCGAAGATCGAAGATGTGCAAGCGTTTTTCCGGCGCTTCTACGTGCCGAACAATGCCACGCTCGTCATTGCCGGTGACTTCCAACCTGCCAAAGCCAAAGATCTGGTCACAAAGTATTTCGGCGGCCTGCTGCGTGGTTCGGATCCCGGTGTCATTCGTGGGCCTCTTCCGCCTCCGCCACTTACTGTTCAAAAGCGCCTCGATGTCGAAGCGGGCGTGACGCTTCCGCGCATCATTCTGAGCTGGGTGACGCCTCCGCATTTTGCGCCCGGCGATGCGGATCTCGATATTGCGTCGGACATTCTTTCCTCGGGCAAGTCGAGTCGTCTTTACAAGCGGCTCGTCTACGATTTGCAGATTGCGCAAAACGTAGCGGCGTATCAATCGTCTGCTGAGCTGGCGAGCGTATTCGAGATTTCCGTCACGCTGCAAAAAGGCAAGAGCGTGGACCAGGTTCTGACGGTGCTCGACGAAGAGCTGGACAAGCTCCGTGCGACCGCTCCGCCTGACGATGAAGTGAATCGCGCCCGGACGCGATCGCTCACGGGGCTCGTGTTTGGCGCGGAACGAGTCACGGGTCGTGCCGACACGCTCAATATGTACAATCGACGTACCGGTGATCCTGGGTATTTCGACAAAGACCTGCGACGTTATGAAAACGTCAAAGCAGTCGACGTGACGAAAGCCATATCGACGTATCTGCCCAAAGATCGTCGGCTCGTGACGTTCGTGCATCCGACCGAGGGAGCTCCGCGATCCGGGCGCCTGGTGACGAGGAGGCCGTGAACATGAGAACGAAAAATTGGTTTGTCTTAGCGGGCCTCGGAGTGACGCTCATGGGTTGTGGAAGTGCACCGATCGTAGTTCCGCCTCCGCCTGCTCCTCCGCCGGATCCAGTGGTCGTGACCGATACGGTGAAAGCACCGACGCCGGAGGATCCGTCGTTCCGTAAAGAACCTCCGCAGGGTGAAGCGGAAGTGATATTTGCTGCGCCGAAAATCGAAGAAGCGCGCTTGCCGAATGGTCTGCGCATTCTCGTGACCGAACGGCATGACATGCCTATCGTTGCCGTGCAGATCCTCGTCGATCGAGGGCTGGACCTACAACGCGCACCTGGCATCGCGACCATGGCGGCAACGATGATGCTGACGGGCACGAAATCGCGGTCCGCGCTGGCTCTGAGCGATGACATGGCCGCGATTGGCGCAAGGTTTGGCGCGTGGGCCGATCATGACGGAATGGGCGTCAGTGGCCAAGTGCTGCGCGACAAGGCTTCCGACCTATTTTTGATTCTTGCCGACGTCGTGAGAAACCCGGCATTCGACAAGGCCGAGCTGGAACGTGAACGAGCCAAACGCCTCTCCGGATTGGCGGCTCAAGCCGATGTTCCCGACGTGCTTTTGGACAATGCTGTCGAAGAATTGCTTTATCCCAAGGGGCATCCTTATCATGCTCCGCTCAGTGGTGACGAAGCGACGACCAAAGCCATGAACGTGGCGGATCTCGTGCAGCTTCATCAGGCCGCGTATCGACCCGAGCATGCCACCGTGACGATTGCGGGTGACATCGACAAGGCGACGGCCGTGGCGCTCGTCACGAAGTATTTCGGGGATTGGGCTGGCAAAGCCGTGCCGAAGAAGCCGTTTGCCGATCCTGTACCGCTCAAGAAAACCGACAAACGAGTTCTGGTGATTGATCGTCCCGGGTCTTCGCAGTCCCACGTGTCTCTGGCGGTGGTGGGGATTTCGCGCAAGAATCCCGATTACGATGCGGTCATGGTGCTCAATACGCTCTTCGGTGGGCA
>CAZETM010000891.1:0-4031 GCA_964514885.1 uncultured Polyangium sp.
ACACGACCGGAGCCGCGTACGGCAGGAAAAACCTTCGGTGTGCGTTGAGCACTCCGAGGCCCCATGCGGACAACACGAGCAACCCCGTCATGGGGAAAACGATCCGCACGATCGTGGCCGTTGCTTGGAGTTTGTCGTTATCGAACCCTGCTGCGACGATCCATGAAAGCTGCGGGGCAAACACCGCTCCAAGTGCGGATGCAGCGAGCGTTGCGACGAGCAGAAGCCCCAGCGCGCTCAACGCAAAGTGTTTTGCTTCGCGAGTTTTTCCTTCACCCGTCAAACGTGCGTAGAGCGGAATGAACGTTGCGGACAGCGTTCCTTCGCCCATCAAGTTCTGCGTGATGTTTCCGATGCGGAACGCCGCGGCGACCATGTCTGCCCACGCGGACGTGCCGAAATAATGCGCCATCACGCGTTGGCGCACGAGTCCTACGATGCGCGACAGGATGATGCCCAGCGTCACGAGCGCGGCGGATCGGGCAGCGCTCGGAGCTGTCACTGCTTTGACGTCCGTCGGACTCAGTTGGGTCGCGGGCGCCTCGGGGTTTCCACCATGCACGCTGCGCTTCTAGCGTGATTTTGTCGTCTGGGCCGAAAGAGTCGCAGCACGCCTGGCTTACGACGCAATGTGCCGATGAAAAATTTTGAAAACGCGTGAAAAAGGCGAGCCGCGCACCGATCAATTTTGCACACTCCTAGAGTGAAATACGCCTTCATCCCTCGCCTTGGTTCCGCTCCGACAAACAACCTTACACGCACGAATGGTTTGTCCGTCGCCGCGCTCGCTGCTCTCGCCAGTGCACTGCTCATGGCTTGCGGTCCAACGACCCGCATCGAGTCGTCGAACTCCGGAGGCTCGGATCCCGTCGGTGTTGGAGGTGGAGGAGGCATGGGCTCGGGCAGCACCGGCACGAGCATGCAGCCGCCTGCCGCGGTGCAAACGTTGACCGAAGTTGAAGTCGGCGACGTCGCGCTCAACGTGTTCAACGGCTTCGAGGTTCCTGCAAACGCGCTCGGAATCACGGCGATCGTGGAGGCGCCTGGCATCGACCAAGTCGTCGGCATCTCGCGTTTGCGCCCGCCGACGGGAGACCCGGTCATTTTCGACTACTCGGTCACCGGCAAATCGAACTTCGCGTTCGTGAAGCAGGGCTGGGTGGCCGGTGCGAGCGTGCAATCGGACTTGGCGCAAGCGTGGCCTGTGCAGCCCGGTTTGTGGCGCATCCTGGTCGGGTCGGACGGATCCGCGATGAGCGCGAAGGTCCGCATCTGGGCGCGTCACACGAGCGATGGCGTGTTTCACGGCGGCCTCGTCGACGTGAACGTCTTCGTCGCTCCCAACGCCAGCACGCCGAACTATCTCGATGTCGTCCTCAGCGATCTTTTCAAGGACTACGCGAGCCTGAAGCTCGGCAACGTCAACTACCTACCGCTCGACTCGAGCTTTTCGATCATCGATACGTACGAGCAGTATCGAGCGCTGCTTGCATCGTCGGCCGGTGTTGGCTCCACCCCGGCGCTCAACATGTTCGTCATCAACAAGTTCGGAACCGAGTTTGCCGGGGCCATCGGTGTTGCTGGCGGTATCCCCGGCAGCCCGACGTTGCATGGCACCACCATGAGCGGCGTCGCGTATCAGCCGTCAGGCAATCCTGCGTATGACGCCACGGTCCTTCGTCACGAAATCGGTCACCTCGCGGGGCTCTTTCACACGACGGAGATGGTCAGCGAAGAGACCGATCCGTTCGCCGACACCGTCGCGTGCGCAGCGGCAACCATTCAGTCGAATCCCGACGCGTGTCCTGACGTCACCAACACGATGTTCCCGATCGCGTATGGCGAGACGGATCTGTCGATCGGACAGGTTCGCGTGTTGCAAGCGAGCGTCTTGTATCGCGGCGTTTTCTCGGCGGGCATCGAGCCTGATCCGCCGTCGAACGCGATCGCACCTGCTCCGCAGTTCATCGTCGATGCATCCGCTGTGATTCGCCCGGACAAACCCATGCCGAACCATCCTTCCGCGCTCGAACGAGTGCTTGGTGGTGTGTGGTGTGCGCAGGGGAAAGCCGACTACGAGGCGCTTGCGATGCGTGTCGCGGGAGCTTCGGCACCAGTGGAATTGCGTGCGCTCGCGGTCGACGAAACCTATGCCGAGCTTCTGCGTGCTCGTGCGTTAGGTGCTTACGTCCGTGCATCGAGCGGTGTGGAGCGAACTCGGGCGCTCGACCTGGCTGAACACTTCGTTCGACGAGATGAAGCCAGTACGGATCTCCGTGCCGCCGCGCTCGATACGCTCACTCGTTTCGATCCTGCACGAGCGCGTTCGGTATCGGTTGTGCTTGCGAACACGGAGAGCCACGTGCTTCGTGATGTGGCGCAACGAATTCTGAGAAAATAGCCCAGTGGCTGGAAACTTCACTAGGAACGATCTGGCAGCTAGGCTAAGAGCGTCGAGGTTTGGGGGGTCGGTGGAGAAGGTAGACCTAACGATGCATCCCACGAGCAAAACACCGCATTTGATGCCTTTGCGGGTTTGTCTGGTCGACATGAACAATGCACATGTCAATCAGGCGATGCGTTGTCTACGCGGCATCGTGTCCAGTTTTTTCGATCGAGTTCGGCGCGAGAACCCCAACCTCGTGTGTGAATTGGGCGAGATCTCTCCGCGCGATACCAACAATCCGGTCCCCGAGGGTTACGACCTCTACATATCCACTGGCGGTCCTGGCTCGCCGTTCGATGGCGATGGTGAGCCGTGGGTCGATGACTACTCGCGTTTCTGCGATAACGTCGCGGAATCGGCCATTTGTGGCGGCGAGACGCAGAGTGCGCTCTTTGCCATTTGTTACTCGTTCGAGATGGTCGTTCGTCACTTCAAACTTTGCGCCATCGAGCCTCGAAGCGAACGAAAATTCGGGGTGATGCCTATTTACACCACGCCGGAAGGACAAACCCATCCGTTGCTCCGTGCGTTCGGTGATCGGCTTTTCGCGTTCGAGCATCGCAACTGGGAGGCGATTGACCTCGACGAGTCCAAGCTCGCGTCGCTCGGTGGCGTGTGCCTTGCGCGGGAAAGCCGCGATGGCATCTCGAAGGGACGCGCGATTTTGGGGCTCGATGTGACAGCGGGCATCGAAGCGGTGCAGTTTCATCCCGAGGCTGATCGGCCGGGTGTGATGAACTGGGTTTCGCGTCCCGAACAAGCCGCTGCGTTCAAAGCGGCGTACGGCGAGTTCACGTATCAGGCGATGCTGCGCACGCTCGACGATCCCAGGCGTTTGGCTCGTACGTACTCGCTCGTCATTCCCGGCTGGATGTCGCGTCGTTTCAACATGCTCGCGCCTTTCCGCGGCTACAACGAATTGCCTCCGCCCAGCGAAGATCTTGGCGCACGATTCATCACGCCACCCACGTTGGCTCAGTCCGACCGGGTCGCTCCTGCCTCCGCGCACACTGCTTAGACCCCTTAGAACGCCTGCCCGTTCGCCTTTGCCCGTCAAACGGGTCCGTCCGCTTTTCTTCTGCGCCGATCTCGCCTAGAGACTGCTCCGCTACCGAATCGGGTTTGGCGTGGAGGACGCATGCAGATCGACCAGGCGCTCGTGAACAAGGCAGTTCAGACGATCCAGATGCTCGCGGTGGATGCCGTCGAGAAGGCGAATTCGGGTCATCCCGGCGCGCCGATGGGGCTGGCGTCGATCGCGTTCGAGATCTGGATGCGCGAATTGCGCTTCGATCCCTCCAAGCCTGCATGGCCCGATCGTGATCGTTTCGTGCTCTCGGCAGGGCACGCATCGATGTTGCTCTACGGGCTTTTGCATCTATCCGGCGTGCTCCAGATCGACGACCTGAAGAACTTCCGACAGCTTGGATCACGCACTCCAGGGCATCCTGAAGTCGGCATCACGCCCGGTGTCGAAGTCACTACGGGGCCGCTTGGTGCGGGCATTTCCACCGCGGTCGGTCTCGCCGCGGGCCTCAAGATGACGGCTGTGCGCGTGGGAAATCGTCCTGGGCTTGCGGCTGCC
>CAZETM010000892.1:0-4028 GCA_964514885.1 uncultured Polyangium sp.
GCTTCGCCTCACCCACCAGAGATGAAAACGCGACGTAGGGGCGCGATGAATCGCGCCCCTACGTTTTGCACATCGACCTGGGCTTGAACGAATTTTCATAGCAGGGGAAAGAGGCCAAACGGTAACACGATCCCAAGCCGCGGCAGCGCTCGACGAAGACGACGCACCTCGTTCGCTGCGTGAACCTCGAACGCATCTGCTTTGACCACCAACCTTCACCTTTGAGCGGCACGAGACCACCCAACGCGGCAAGCCGAGATCCAGCGCGGGCGAGAAGCCGGGAATGCCAAAATGTCTCGCGGCGCATTTGCGGGGACGTGAGCCGCAAAAGCAATGCGGAAAAGAATGAAGTGGATGCGTTTATAAGACCAGGTTAGAACATCGTGTTGCCGTTGGCCGATGAGCTGGACACGACCTGCAATACGTCCCAATGCTCAACGATTTTGCCGTCATCGTCCAGGCGAAAGATATCGATGCCTGCCCAATCACGGTCTTTGTCGGTCGGCCACTCCTGGTGGCAATGCAAGATCACATGGTTGCCTTCCGCAAACGCCCGCTTAAAGGTGACTCGTTTGCCCGGGTACTCCTTCGCCATTCTCTCGAAGTAGGTGATGAACGCTTCTGGGCCATCCGCGACGTGGGGGTTGTGCTGCGTATACTTGGTGCCCGCGTATTTTTCGATGGCCTCTCGCGGCTTGTTTTCGTTGAACATGAGGTGATAGAACTCTTGCACCACACGCTTGTTTCGTTCGAGTCGATCTTCCATGGTATCTCCTTATGCGCGCGTTGCGAGAATGCTCCGGAATATCGTTCGATGCAAACAAAACCCTACCGACCGCACGCTGGACTTGTCAGACGACCACGATGTGCCGTGTTGAATGAGCCCAGGGACGCCTGTGTGGCATGGTTTCGAGCGGAAGAATTGGAATTCGATCGGTTTTTTCCGCTGGAGGCAATGCTCGGGTTGCACGAAAGATGAACAAAAAATGCCCGAGGCAATTTTCTTCGTGCTGGGATTCGAACTCGTGTATGGTTGGACATTTTCATGCAGCCACCAGTGCAATCGTTCGAACTCGTTTCTGGATCGTTGTTTGCCGACCGCTACCGAATCGAAGGGCTTTTGGGGCGCGGAGGCATGGGTGCCGTCTACCATGCGGCAGATCTCTTCCTCGCCGAAGATGTTGCCTTGAAAGTACTGCCGGTTCACGCGGACCAGAATGCAGCACTGGCACTTCGCTTTCGTCAAGAGGTTCGCCTGTCTCGTCGGGTCAATCATCCAAATGTGATTCGAGTTCACGACATTGGTGAACACAACGCCCTTCTCTACATGACCATGGAGATCATTGCCGGTCCAACATTACGAGCGGTGATGCAACGCGAGAAGCGTGTCGAGACGATGCGGGCAATGGGGTTTGCCCGGTCCATCGCCGAAGCGCTGCGAGCGGCGCATACGGTCGAGATCATTCACCGCGATTTGAAACCGACAAACGTGCTCATCGATCCGAACGGTCGCGTCGTACTGACGGATTTCGGCATCGCCCGATGCATCGACGAAGACCTTGGTTTGACCCACGGGGCCATTGGCACTGTAAACTATATGGCGCCCGAACAGGCAACGAACGGGCATATCGACGCACGCACCGACATTTATGCGCTTGGTGTCGTGCTCTATGAATTGCTGATCGGAGAACGTCCCTTCGGAAAATCAAACGAAATTGCCATGCGGATCGAACGCGAACACGTGACGATTCCGCCATCGCTTGCAAAACTCGTCTTGCGATGTTTGTCGATGGATCCCGAGGGTCGTCCTCAATCTGCAGCAGAACTCATCGCCAAACTTGACGAGATCATCGTCGAGTCGTCGGATTACACGGCACTTGCTCCGCAGATTGCCCCGAGCCCCGCCCATGCACCCATTTCCATGCCAGTCGCGCCGGTCGCCAGTGCACCCCAAAAACTTGCTGTGTTACCCTTTCGTTATCGAGGTCCAGCGGACCAGGAATACCTTGGCGATGTTTTAACTGACGAACTCGTCGACGCTATTTCGCGCACACGTGGCTTGGTCGTTCTCGGTAGTGGCGCCACAGAACGTTTTCGAACGAATCGTGATCCGATCGTGATTGGGAAAGAGCTTTCGGCACAAGCTGTGATCGATGGTGCGGTTCAAGCCATGGGCCAGCGAATTCGGGTAACCGTGCGATTGCTCGAAACGACATCGGGTGTGCAACGATGGACGCAACAACATGACGGCGGTACATCGGATCTCTTCGCGTTTCAAGATGCCGTCGTCAGGTCGGTGGCCGAAGAACTGCGCGTCGAGCTATTCACGATGGCGCATTCCATTTCGGCGCCGACCGAAGCGGTGGACGCCTATTTCGAGGCCCGGCGCGAATTGCATCATGCGGATGTTCAGGGCACGGCCCACGCCGTCGAGCTGCTCGAACGAGCGATCACGTCATCGCCAGGATTTTTGCCAGCGATTGCCGCGCATGCACTCGCGACCGTACGCACTTGGTTTCTCGATTTGTCGAGTGGCAATGCGTGGGGAACGCGCGCAAAAGATAGCGTCGCGCGTGCTGTCGCCATCGCCCCGGACATCGCAGAAAGTCAACTCGCCGACGCGATGTTTCAAGCGAACCGAGCGGAATATCATTTGGCAATGGCGGCTTTGCAGCGGACCATCAACATCGCTCCGACCTGTGCACCCGCGCATGAATACATTGCCATGTTGCAATGCGAAGCCGGGCACGTCCAAAAAGGTTTGTCCCATTTCGAATTGGCCGCCGAATATGCGCCAAACCGCGCCTCGGTGTGGAACCAGATCGGCCTCGCTCGATCGATCATAAACGACCGACCAGGCGCATTTGCCGCCCTCGCGAAGGCCGAACCACTCGAAGCCCCAAACCGTTTCCGAGGTTCGATGCTTGCGCGACTTCGCGATGCAATGTGGCACCGCGACGAACAAACCCTTGCCGAAATCCTCCCCGTAGCCGAAGAATCCGCCAAGACCGTCATGGGTCCCATGGCATGGATATGCAGTTGTCTCCGGGCCGATATCGACGATGCCATTGCCAGCGTAAAGCTTTACAATGAAAAATTTGGAGCGGCGGTGAGTCCCCGACTCAAGAGCCTTTCCTTTCAATGGGGTGCCGAAATCTTGGGCTCGCGCAATCGACTCGACGTGGCCCTCGACCAAATCGTCTACGCTGCGCAATCGCCCGGCTTCATCGACATCCGTTGGCTCGAACGTTGTCCTCTCTTTTCGTCGATTCAATCGGAACCGCGCTTTATGGAAGCTTTGCGCATCACGAGGAACCGAGCCGCTGCAATTACACCCTTTTGAGCGAGTCGGTACCGGCAACCGGATTCGTCATTGACGGCTGTTGGCATCAACAGATAGAAGTGGGCGACGATGCGCGACGATGATGATGACGGCAGCTCGGATGACGTGACCGAAATCATGCCGAAGGCAAAACCGCCTGATTCGCCTCCTCCACAAACGAACACCGACGACGCGACCATCGAGCTCTCGGAAAGACCCATCGGCAACGCTGAAGAAGCGCACACGGCGACACTCTCGCCGACAGCACAAGCACGGTTGATCACGGCCTCTGCATTGCCGTTCAAGCGCGTACCCCGACGAACGCCCGAAGAGCATATCGAAGAAAATGCCACAAAAGCTTTGGATGACGTCACGGCGCCCATCGGCCCAGATGCGCAGTCACGCCTCCAAAATGCCCCAGCCCTGCCATTTCGTGCTCCCGTGCTGCCCTTCATACCGGCATCACAAGCGACCTCGGTGGCGCATGCGAACCCCGCCGCAACCCCGCACGACCACGAAGAATCCACCCGCGTTTTGTCGACTGCAGAGCAGATCGAAGCGGAACGAGCAGACGTTCTGCCATTCGCTCCCACTTCACTCATGGCGGCCCCCGCTCCCTCGAGTGCAATCGTTACGTCCGAGCGTCCGTTCGTACCGACAAACGAAGTCCCCGAAATCAAAGCTTCGACGTTCTTTCACCGCGTCC
>CAZETM010000893.1:0-4005 GCA_964514885.1 uncultured Polyangium sp.
ACGAAGAAGCCGAGGACGAGGAAGACGAGGAAGACGAGGAAGACGGCGAAGACGGCGAAGACGAGGACGAAGACGAGGACGAAGACGAAGAAGACGAAGAGGACGAAGAATAAGGGCAAACGTAACTTCGGCCCATTCTCGAACTTTGCTCTTCACCTCCCGCCCCGGCCTACGGGACGCGGTCACCCCCCATAAACGTCATCTTGCTCGATGCGGCTCAGCACCCAGTTGAATGCGCTCGATTCGATCAATGCACCGCAATGAGCGCACTTCTCAGCCATTTCTGCGGGCAATGGCGCCCCACACGCAGGACAGCCCAACCGCCCGTCCGAAGTAGCTCGTCGGTGCGTGCTGCGAACGAGCGTCCAATACTCGGTATAGGCTCGTTCTTTTTTGCGATTACCGCCCACGACCTCGCCACTTTGTTGCTGAATGGTGTAATCGAGCCCCGTTGCATGCACGCGCACCGTAATCGATTGATACCAACGGTCATAGGAAACGCGTACGAGTTCGACGTTCGTAATCCGTGCGTTCTCCGTGATGTTTCGCAACCCTTGCTGTCGATACGCCTCGATCCAATAAATCTGCGCGTTCCATAGCCGATCCGTCAGGCAGGGCCGAGCGCGTTTCCATTCGAGCGAACTCCAGGCTTGTTGCATCGTCCCAAAGATCCATTGCAACCTTTGTTCGATGCTCTCGCGCGTAAACGACGGATCCACTCGCATCAATTCCTCGTGCCGTTTTGCCAGCTCGGGATCGAATACCGTGGGGCTCGTCGTCCCTTGTTCTTCGGTCGTTCCCGTAAGCATCGGGCCCCGTGTCTCGCGGGAAACAATGGCGATTTTTTCCACCACCCAATCGAATTGTCCCGAGTCCACGGCTTGACTGCAATACGTGCAGCGACCATGCACCGTCCGATCGAGTGGCGCACCGCAATTCGGACAAACCAAAGCGCGAGCTTTCGTAGGCGGTCTCGAACGAGCGCCCAATGCGCGGACCAGCGTCCATTGCTCACACGCGTAATACGCTTGCTGCCCCGCGGGCACCAACTCCGTGTAATTGGACTCGACTTCCATCACCACGCGATGTACGCGAGCGTGATCGTCGCGTGAGAACTGATAAGGTCGCATCGCGCCGACAATGACCGATGACACCGGCGTGCGGGCCAACGAAGCCAGCGTCTGCCGCGCCGTCGGGCGCAAATAAGGCGAATACCGCTCGAGCACTTGCGAACTACGCGCCACGTGCGCTTCGGTGTAGAGCGCCGCGAGGAAATCCTCGAAAATGACCACCGAAAAATCAGGATCCGTCCCGCAGATCGATTCCATCTGCTTTCGTACGATGGCCGGAGACAGCTCGGTGGGAGCCGCTGCCGCGGACGATCCCGATGACGACCACGATTGATCCATTCCGGCTTTTTTCCGCGACCGGCCTACTGCCCAGCCGATGATCCACAACGGCGAGCTGACGACCGCCGTTCCAATCGCAAATATGCCCGTACCGACGACGAAAGTCGCAATCTTTTTACCGACCGATTCCCTATCTTTTCCTTTGGGCACCAAAGGACGTGGCGGAGGCGCTGGATAAACAGATTCCGCCGGTGACGAAGCTACTTTGGCATTATCGAGCCCGCTTTTTTCACGCACCGCCCATATTGGCTTGCGCTCGACATACGTCGTTCCCGACCCCGAACTGCTATAGCTCGACCCCGAGCTAGAACGAGTGCTGCTGCTCGACGAACTCGAAGAACGATAACTGCTACCTGAAGATGACGACCGATAACTACTGCCACTGCTCGGTCGAGAACTGCTTCGAAACGAGCTTCCACCGCCCGGCCTGGCCTCTGCGTCGTCATCGAAAAGCGCGCAAGTGGACGCGGAGAGAATGCCAACAAGCCAAGTTCGTCGCCTCATGACACTTTCACCTCGTCAGCAAGCTCGTTCGTATCGTCGAGACGTGGCGGCAGCGTTGCAGCGAGCCATTCTCCCAGGGCGCGGACCGATTTTTCCAGGGCTTCGAGGTCCCCATTTTCGGCCACTACCCGTTCGATTTCGGCAATGGCCTTCGCGGGCTGATCGTCGCTTTCCCGCCGCACGATACCAATGTCGACGACGACTTCGGCCCGCCGCTCGAATGTGCTCACGTAAATCAAAATTCCCGTACGATCCCGCGTACAGGAAATATTTTGATCGACGAATGCTTCTCGGGCCGCAGCTCGTGTGTTTCCAGAACGAATGGACTTCGGCGTGAACCATCGTCGTACGGTGGGAACATGTGTACAAAAACTCATTCCCGCAAAAAAGAGCAGCGTGATCGATGGAGGCGCCAAGTCGTCCGTGAATTCGGTCGGCGCATACACATAGATACACAGCCCAACGACAGCCACGATCGCGCCAAAGATGAAATCGGCCGCGCGATACGATCCCGATTGCGGTTTTACCGTCACGACGATCTCGGCCGAGCTTTTCGACTCGACTTCACGCACGAGCGCCTCCACTCTACGTTTCGTCGTCTCTTCGTGCCAGGTTATCGTCGTCATTTCAATTCGTCACCGTTACGGAAGGAACCCATTTTTCCACGGCTGCCGTGAATGCCGCGCGCGATTTGACTGCGAAATCGGTCACGATCGGAATCTCTGGTGCCGAAGCTCCCGCTACGTCCACTTGAGTGCTGTTTTCGACTGCATAGCGGAAACCGCCAAGTTGCTTCCCGGAATCGATATCGAATACCAGCACGTCCGCGCGCAAATACCCGCCGGTAAACACATGGCATTTATCGTCGGCAGCTCCTCCATCGGCCGCGCCCGCATCCGACACGCCGGCATCCGCCGCTAGCGTTGGGCAAATGCCTTGGAATTCGCGCACCGGAGACGGCAACGTAAACGCCAACGAACGAATCACGAACAGATAACGAGCGGTATCGCAATACTTGAGCACGTCTTCGGCAGTATACCAACTGGATTCGGCCGGGACATCAGTAAACGCGGGATTGTACGGCTCTCGGTGCGTCTCGAGCACGGCGGCGCATCGATTCATTATGCCGGCAGTGGGAATGCGAAACGGAACGTTACCCAAGGCTTGTAGGTCTGCGAGGTCCTCGAGGTATTCGATGGCCACGTTGGTGATTCGATCGTGGCTGTAGGTCGCCACGCGCAGTGGAGGGCCATTGACCACGACAGCATCGGTCGTGACCGGCGGCGCGACTTTCGCGGCTTCGCGGATCGCAGCAAGCTTGGCGAGCTTCGGCTCGACCTTGGGCTTGAGCTCCTCAATGACGTCACGCAGGTCCCGCGAGCATCCGAAGGCGAACAAAACCGCAAGAATACATGGCAAATGCAGCGCCGTCCGAAACGACATGGGACCAGGATACAGAGCTTTGACCTTCGACCGCAAGGATTTTCGGCGCCGTGTAAACGTTTTACGGAGACACGCGCCACATCTTTCCACCCGCTGTCATTCCCGCCGACGTAATCACTACCCGCACACCACCCGCCACCTCGAGTTGCTCCATTCGTTTTTCCACATTGTCCGGCGCTTCCTCCCATACCGGTCGCACCGCTCGCAATGCATTGCCCAGCCGCTCCTGGTGCGGTAAATCCCCCTCCCGCAAATCAATCGCTCGCCCCTGCCCATCCTGCACGAATAACGAATCGTCGGAAGCATTTTCATAAGCCACCGCCACCCGATCCGTCGCCGCAAGACGATCCATATGCGTCACCGCCAGCGCATCAATGCCTCCGTTTACCCGCGCAGCATAACGCGCCAGCACCAGATCCGGATATCCAACTCGAAACATTCCCTGCCATCCCGCGCTTTCGTTGTGCAATTCCGCCAGCCGCGGACCAAGCCCCTCAGCCTCCGTCGGAAATGGCCCCTGCCCATGACGCGTCAAATACGTTCGCAATACACCCAGCCGCCGCACTTCACTGCAATTCCCATGTGCTTCGAGCAATCTCATCGCCCCTTTTGCCGTACAATCACTCCACGTCGTATGCGGGTGAAACCC
>CAZETM010000894.1:0-4001 GCA_964514885.1 uncultured Polyangium sp.
TGCGTCGTACCACTTGGGAGCCGGGTCGTCGGGGGTGGCGAATGGTTCGAACCACTGGGGAGCCAGGTCGTCGGGGCTGGCGAATGGTTCGAACCACTTGGGAGCCAGGTCGTCGGGGCTTCACGGTTGAGCATCACGTGCGACCAAGACAGCGCGAATACGCCCTTGGCACGCAGCTTGTCAGCGTGTACGGTCCCCCGTTGCGATCGTTGGCTCGCATCCTGGGATGGTGATCATGCAACGCAAGCCGTACGTCGTGGAGTTTCAGCTCATGCGTTCCCGCGAAACGAGCACGCAAGAGGCACGCTTCGATGTGCAGCTCGTGGATCGAGGACGCGCTGGTACACTCGCGAGGAGCCTCCCAGGAACCGCGTTCCTCGACCTGCGCACACAGCCGATTGATGGCCTCGGAATCACCGGCGATGCATTCATCGCGAGTTTTCTGCGTGGCGATTCCGGAGCATCCACGGATGGTCTCATTTTTGGTAAATATTTGCTGAACAAGCTCCTGGCAGACAAGGAGGTGCGGGCACTTTGGAACGAAATCGAAGCACGTCGTCGTGCCAAGGACCAACCCTTGCGACTCGAGTTGCTTTTGCCTCCCGAGGACGCGGAGTTTGTCTCTAATATCCCCTTCGAACTGCTGGCCGATGAGCATGGGTTTCTTTTTTATCGTTATCAATATACGCTCATTCGCGTCATTTCAGGCCTCGAACCTCGCACCGTGAGTCTCTCGGAAGAAGACACGATGCTGCTCGCCTGGGCGAATCCAGTTACCCAACCGCGCTTGGATGAAAAACTTTTCGATGATCACGAAAAGAGCCTCGAAACGCAAGGCAATCGTCTGGGGTTGAAGATCAAAGCACCATGCAAGCACGCGACGTTGCCCATGTTGGAAAAGCGGCTCGTCGAGGAACACAAGACCACCGTGGTCTCCCTCGTGGCGCATGGCTCTCCGCGCGGTGGTTCGTTATTGCTACACCAAGAAAATGCGCCTGACTATCCGAATGACCTCGGCAGGTCTGTGACGGAGACGGAACTGGGAACTGCATTTCGACGAGGAAACGTGGACGTGGCGCTATTATGGGTTTGCTATGGGGGAAAACCCGGTCCTCAATCGGACAGTCTCGGAGCAGCGCTGTTGCATCCGGACAAGGGTAACCTTGCCGCCGTCGTGGCAGCACATGCTGCCATTCGTGCCGATGGTTCGTCTCCGATGATGGCGAAGCTGCTGGAAGCGCTGCCCGTCGAGCGGGATCTCGAGCGGGCCGTGAGTGAGGGGCGAACGGCGTTTGCTTCGAGCGACTTGCAATGGGCCGCGCTTACTTATTACGCGCGTCCCGAGGCGGGTCGCAGCGTGACGCTGGAGCAGGCCGCCGATTCATTGCGTGCTCCTCCTGCTGCGCCGGGAACAGTGGAAGGAGCCCCAGAGGAATGGACGCATTTTCGTGGGCGCGAGGATGATATCGCCCGAGGCCTGACCGCTTTGAAGAATTCGCGCCTCGTGTCGGTGACTGGGGTTGCTGGCATTGGCAAGACCGAGGTCGCGATCGCCATTGCGCGCGATGCGGCGAAGGATCAAGCCTTTGGCTTGGACCGAGCCCTTTGGATATCGCTCGACGGTATGCGGCGCGCCGACGACGTGCGGAGCGCACTTGTTTATGCCTTCGGACTGGAGCCCAAGGATTGTCCGACGGACATTGCGCTGGCCACAAAAATCAAGAATGTACGAGCGCTCGTGGTGCTCGACAATGCCGAAGATGCGATTCAGGGCGATCGTGGGAACACGCGCGAATTGATTTCGACAGTGCTGCGGGTATGTTCGTCACTTCGTATTTTGCTGACCACGCGCGAAGGACTTGGCCATTTGCGAGAATGCGATGAATCCGTCGTTCATCTTCGCAAATTATCGATGACGGCCTCACGGGAGGTATTCATCTCCGTGGCAGCCGATCGACTCACACCAACAGAGCGCGAGTCACCGATCCTGAATGAAGTACTCACCTGGCTCGATGGCCATCCTTATTCGATTGTGCTTGTTGCTCGACAGGTGGGTTCACTCCCGCTGGCGACGATTTGGGCGCGGCTAGAGCACGAGGGAGCGGAACGCGTCGAGTCGGAGGGTGCTTATGGAGAATCACCGGGCCCCGAGGAAGACGCTGGATTTCGCCGGGATCGCTTGATGAGCAGCTTGAATTTGTCGTTTCGGCCGCTCTACGAAAATGAAAAACTTCGCACGTCGGCAGAGATGTTCCTATGGTTGGGGTATTTGCCAGCGGGTCTTCCGGGTGTGCTCGTTCCACTGGTTTTCGGTGAACGCGGGGATATCGATCGGGCGACGCTGTTGCGCCGTTGTCTTGTTGAGCAATCCGATCGTGAGCAGCGCTTGGTCTTACTCGTTCCCGTGCGAAGTTTTGCGCAGAATCGCGCCCGTGCGTTGTTATGCCGTTTTGCGACCTCTCCTATCCCCAGGGCAAACGCATTTGCTCAGGGGCGACGGCGCGCTCGGCAAGTTCTCTCCACCGCTGCTCGACGGATACGAGCCCTCGTTCGGCAAAATATGCGTTGCGAAGTCCTCGATCCACTGCCGGGCAGTGACTCAGAGCCCATAAGGATTGACGTCCTTTATAGATCCCGCGCCACGCAGTTTTGCGATTGACGCCAAGCTGAATCAGTTTTCGCGCGATTGTTCGTTTGCGCTTCCAGTGCTTGAGCTGAATGGCTCGCAGTCTCCTGCGGATGTGTGCATCCAGCGCTTGCATCACCTGCTTTGCCCGATCCGTGCATATCCAGAAGAAGCCGATCCACCCGAGCAAATACACGTTCATTTGCTCCATGCAGGCTTTGAGCGAGTTGCCAAAATTCCTTGGCGTCAGCTCTCGAATCTTGCTGTCGATGCGCGTTTTCGAGCGCTTCGACAACAGCACATCGACGGTCCCGTCAAGCGGCTCGCGCCGCAGACTGAATCCAACGAAATGCCGCTCTTCTGGCCGAGCAACGGCGCTTTTCTCTGCGTTCACTTCGAGGCGCAATCGCTTCTCAATGAATCGCTTGATGCTTCCCATCACTCGATGCCCCGCTTGCTCACTACGCACGTAAATATTGCAATCGTCGGCGTAGCGCACGAAGCGGTGTCCGCGCTGTTCTAACTCGCTGTCGAGTTCGTCCAGTACGATGTTGCTGAGCAACGGAGAGAGCGGACCACCTTGCGGTACGCCATCTTCCGTGCTCACCTTCACGCCATCCGGCATGACCACCTGCGCCTTCAGCATGTAGCCAATGAGGGTCAGGAGTCGCCGATCCTCGACGCGCTTCGCAAGCCGCGCGAGGAGTCGTTGGTGATGGACCAGATCGAAGAACTTTTCGAGGTCCATGTCCACGACCCAGTGGTACCCCTCGTTGACGTGGCCGCTGGCCTCGGCAATCGCCGTCTGGCAGCCCCGTTTCGGACGAAACCCGTGGCTCGATGGGTGGAACGTCGGCTCGTACAACGGTTCAAGGACTTCTCGAACCGCCTCCTGAACCACCCGGTCGATCACGTTGGGAATTCCGAGCCCGCGCTGCCCACCGCCTGCCTTTGGAATCCACACCCGGCGAATGTCACCGGGTCGATAGGTTCCGTCGAGCAGACCGGTGTGCAGCTGCCGCACGACGATCGGGAGGTGCTTCGACATCATTTCGATCGTCTGGCGGTCCGGCCCCGGCGCTCCCTTGTTCGCCGCGATTTTGTCGAACGCTGCGTACAACCGCTTCGCCACTTCTTCCATGGTCACGGAACCCGCCGTCGCCATCTTGACCTTCGCCTTCGGCATCGGTCGCACCTTCACGGCGGATCGGTCCGCCGCAAGGGGATGACCGACTCCGCGCACCTTCCGCGGATTGTCGGCTGTTGCGAAGGGCATCAGGAGCTGCTGGTCCGCTTCCTTGACCGAGACCACCTTCCCTCCCGCCGAAGAGACAGCCTTCGGCGTTGGGACCGACTTTCGCCGGCCTTTCGGTAC
>CAZETM010000895.1:0-3998 GCA_964514885.1 uncultured Polyangium sp.
CCTTGGCCAGCGTGCGGTCGAAATGCGTATACGCAGCGGGGCCCTTGGCCAGCGTGCGGTCAAAATGCGTATGCGCATCGGGTACCTTGGCCAGCGTGCGGAAGAAGTGCGTATGCGCATCGGGGCCCTTGGCCAGCGTGCGGTCAAAATGCGTACACGCATCGGGTCCCTTGGCTAGCGTGCGGTCAAAATGCGTATGCGCATCGGGTCCCTTGGCCAGCGTGCGGCATGAATGATCATCGCGCTCGAGCCAAGCGCATGGACGAACGGCGAGCCCCCGGAAACGCTCTCACGAAGGAGGATACAGGATGCGTTAAATGAAAAGAAACTCCTTCTTCGACTCACGACGCTCCCCGCGGATTCGGTTGTCGAGCATTTCTGCGATCTTGACGAGAATCGTCACGTGGCCCGCGTAGATCACGTCCGGGGCAGCAGCGAGTCTAAGTAGGGGCCAAGCTCACGCGCCAGGCTCACGACCACGTCCGCACGTCGGCTCGCTTCGATGAACGGCAGCCTGACGAGCGGCAGGCCAGGCAGCGATTTCGCGCAATGCAAGGCGACCGCGTCAGCGGCTCGTGAACGGGCCAAGCGCTCCAGCTCGAGCTGCTCGACGGTCTCGAGCACCGGCAACTGGGTGTCAGGAGCATTGCGCAGCGTCGAAGCGTAACCAGCGACCTTTACGTCGGCGCGATTGAGCACGAGCGCCCGCGGGACGCGACCCATCTTGCTGAGGCGCGCATGCAAATAGAAAACATCGTCGCGGGCGGCGGCGCTGGGTGCCGCCACCAGGACGTAGGACGTTCGGTCGCCCAGTAGCAGGCCCGCCGCCTGCTCAGCGAGCGCAACGAAGCGGCCGCGCGCCTTGGCGAGGTCGCCAAAAAGGCTCGCCGCATCGCCGACCAAGTTCGGGCCCGTCACCCGCGCGAGGATGGCGTCGACACGACCGGCGCCCCAGGCCAGCACTCCACCCACGCGCTCACGCTCCTGGACATTCGCTTGGGCACTGTCGGCGATGCCGGACAGCCACGCAAGGGTACGCCCGCCGAGCAGCGCCGCGAGCCGCTGCGGGTAAGTATTTTCCCGCATCGGGTTCCGCGATCACCACAATGCGCGGACTGCCGTCTTCGCCTTGTGTCGCCAGCGCGCTCGTGATGAGCCCCAATGCCAACGCTTTTGCTGACGTCGGAGTTGCATTGGCGATGAGCAGCGGAGTACAACGATATCGTTGGTCTTGCGAATCGGTTTTCGTTCAGGTATCGTCGACAAAGGCAAACAATAGCGCCGTTTTACACAGAGTCGAACAACGAACTTGCGCATCTCTGGGGTGCTGTGGTAGGGACAGGGCATGAGTGCCGACGAGCAAAAGGATGGAACGGGTGGAATTTCTGAGGCGCGATCATGCTTGGCGGCGATTGAAATCGGTGAATGGCCGGGACTAGGCGAAAATGTAACGCTCAGTGTGTCCGAGCGCGTGACGGTGCTCGTTGGTCAAAATGGTGCTGGCAAGTCCTTGATTGTCGAAGCAATTCACGGTGCAACGCGAGCGGCAGCTCCCAAGACTCAAGACGCATTCGACGCCCCGCAATTCTTTCGATGCGAGATAACGCATTCAGGTGCACAGAGCTATTTTTATCAATATAAGTTTGACATGGCACCGCCAGGTGATGACGAAGATCGTGGGAGAGTTCAAGCATGGACCGAATCCTGTCGACGTTCGGGTGCTGATGTCGACATTTGGAAAATTGAAAATGCAGGATTGAGACTCGGGCGTGAACCTACGATTCCTTTTGAGCATGTCGGGCTTGCGTCTGCCGGGCTTGTGGCAGAACGGATTGGGTTTGTTATGCCGAAGGAGGCCATTGAGCTGAAGGAATTATTTCAGGGCACCCGTCTCGTTCAAGCTGGTGTTCCCAGAACCAATCAGACTCGATCGGGGATTGCGCCGTATCGTCGCGAAATTCTGATGTCAAGTGAATCTCTGCCTGGCAATCGGCGCGTGTGGGGACCGGTATCAGGTGAAGGTAATCGCGTCGCGCGACTTGCCCGCGACATTCTACGAATGTCTGAAGCGAATCCCGAGGACTATCAGCAGTTTCATGAACACTTGTGCCGTCTCGGACTCGTTGATGATGTTGAAATCGCGTTCTTGGAACAACCTCGTCCAACGCGTGCACGTACCACACAATCACGCACGTATGCGTCCGTGCTGTTTGACGGGATAAATATCGGTCTTTGCTCGGACGGGACGCAACGCGTCGGAGAAATATTGCTCCACCTTCTTCAACACGATACCACTTGCCTGCTGATCGAAGAGCCTGAAATAGCAGTCCATCCATCCTTGCTCGCCAAGCTGCTTGCCATTATCGAATCCTATTCATCCGATCGGCAAATCATTATCTCGACGCATTCGCCGCAAATTGTCGATTGGTGCAAGCCGAAAGACTTGCGCTTGGTGGAGCGTCATGAAGGGCGCACGATCGTGTCGGTACTCGGTGAAGACGATTTGGCGCGGGTTCATCGCTATTTGTCGTATGACGGGACATTTTCTGAATACATCTATCATCGGAGCGAGGCGTGAAACCATCGTTTCGAATTGGTGTCCTTGCGGAAGACCAAACCGATTGCAGCGCCATTGCCGAGCTTATCAAACGCATCGCCTATGCTGCTGCGGGGATTACGCCGGGCATCAAGACGTATTCGTCCAAGGGTTGTGCGCGGTTGCGTAGAAAAGCCGAGCGGCATTTAATGTTGATGGTTGACGAAGGCTGTCGTGCCGCTGTCCTTGTCCATGATCTGGACAGAAATTCCGCCAATGACCAACTCAATGACGAACGGGCGCTTCGTCGTGACCTTGCGGCAATTGAAACTCCGTCAGAAATCGCGGGACGATTTTTGATTTGTATTCCCATTGAAGAGATTGAAGCGTGGTTCTGGTCGGATGAAGCCACGGTTCAGAAGGCAACGAAAGGCAATCCTAAAGCCAAGGCCCACCACTCACCCCATCGGATTGCGAAACCGAAGGAGCAGTTTGAGCGATTATCGAGGCATAAGACTGGACGAACCCAATACGATTCCAACGAAAATGTGGAACTTGCCAAGATATTGGACCTTCGTACTTGTGCCAATCGATGTCCTTCGTTTCAGCAACTCTGCGCCTTCGTAGAGACGCTCGTTCGCGTGAATTGAATTTCCGATTGGTCTTGTCGTGCTGGGCTCGTCTTCGCTTCACGCTTAAAAGAAATTGCCCGGCAACCCCTTGGTGACGGAGAGGTAGCTCACCGCAATTTCATGCGGTGCAGGTCATTTAGTTTGGTGGGTAACTGTTATGAGGTCCGCACCGCATGTTGCTATTCAATCAGGGGGGCCCTCTCGATGGTATCTCGCTGAAGCTCATCATCAATGCTAAGCTGGCCATTGAATACGCCTTCGCCGCTGAAATGGTCGCTCTTATGCGAGTGGCTGGCATGGACGCGGAACGAAGACTCGCAATCGCCGCCGGCACAGCACCGTTCTCTCCGCGTGGCGTGCGTGAAGCGCGCTTCATGCTCATGCGCATCGGGGACCTTGGCCAGCGTGCGGTCGAAATGCGTACGCGCATCGGGTCCCTTGGCCAGCGTGCGGCCAAAATGCGTACACGCAGCGGGGCCCTTGGTCAGCGTGCAGCATGAATGATCATCGCTGGGCACTTTGCGCGTCAATGGCAGGGCAACTTCTGGCTCCGGCGACGTGTGTGCCGACCCGGAAATCCTGCGGTTGTTGGCGAATGCCTTTGCGAAGTTGCGATCATTGTTCGGCACAGCGGATGTGCGGACCATGCAAGAAACGGCGGACGGTGTCAATATTCGCGAAGGCGCGCGGGAATTCTTGCACAACCAGGAACAGCGTCGTGTCACGCTCGCCATAAAAAGAGTTAGGTGTCCACCTCCGCCTGTGATACGCACGTCTGCAACGTTCAGGAAAGAACCCATCGATCGCAAACCGCGACCCCATAGGATCAC
>CAZETM010000896.1:0-3986 GCA_964514885.1 uncultured Polyangium sp.
GTACCACGTTGAACTGCGTGTCCATCAGGACCTCGATGGAATCGAGCCCGAAGGGGCCATGCTGCGATTTCGCGACCATCGCGGGGGCATTGTTCCACTGACGGCATTGAGTGACGGTGAGCGTGCCGTCTTGCTTATTTTCGCAGAGTTGGCACTTCGCAGTCCGCAGGATAACGTGGTTCTGATCGATGAACTCGAACAGCACTTGCACCCTAGGTGGCAGCGGCAGATGCTATATGGCATTTCTTCATTGCTACCAAATGCGCAATTGATCATCACTACCCAATCGCCCTATCTTGCGGCGTGTGCACCCGACGATGTGATCAAGCTGCCTGGTTGGGATACTCATGGAGAATAGAGTGCTTCGAGCTGGTGTACCGTCAGGCATCGAATCCATTCTCGAACAGACGCTTGGTGTTCCGGCAAAGCCTACCATTTGCCGCGAAGAGGCTATCGAACTCGTCAGACGCAAAATTTCTGCCAATGCAATTGCGTTCCAACGGATTGAAATCTCCACCGAGATCGTGCGACGCAATGCCCTCTTTGATATGACTGGCGCACGTGTTCGGTTTCCGGAGAGTAAGGCTTACGATGCTTGTTATGTTGCACTGATCGATCCCGATATCTCTGCTTTATGGGGCCATCCCGCCATTTGGGCTTTTGTTCCCGTGGATGGTCGTGGTGAAGTCATTTTGCAAGATACCCAATTCCCAGAAAATACGGCGTGCCCCGTTCTCTTCATCGAGGTGAACACGTGATGAAGCGTGCCATACTCTGGTGTGGACAGATTCGCAGGGCGGTTAACATGCGAAACTCCAAGGGAAGAGTCGAGGAACGTGGCGATTTCTTGTTGCCACTGGATGATTTTACGATCCAGGCGAATGGTTTGGAGCTGGCGTTTCGTGCGGCGCTTGCGCTTGGTGTACCGGCTAGCGAGATTTATGCGTGCTTGGTCCGTGATGATCTTCGCCCCCCTGAATTAGGGACTCCCGTTCTTGGCGCTACGCTCGCCGACCTTCAGCGACTGGCCAGTCGAATAAGTAAAAAATCTACTACGGCTGATGCATTGTTATTCGTCGCCGTCAATCACGGTTCAACGAATGGGCTTGCGACCGCGCAAGCAGTGGTCGATGAGTTTGATGATGATTGCGAGACCATTTTGACTCCCAATGCGCTCGGCGAATGTTTGGATACCATTCGAGGTATGCAGGTGCTCGTCCTTTCCACATGTTACTCGGGCACGTTTTTGCCCCTTGGAAAGCCAGACGCGCGTCTGGTGCTGACCGCGTGCTCAGCGGATGAGGTCCATTTCATCGGCCGTGGAGATGAGAAATGGTGCTCGTTTCTCGACATGTTCTTCGGCGCTTGGTGTGGCTGCTCGCTTTCCGATGCTGTGCCTCGCTCGAAAAGCCCTCCAACCGAAGCCTTCGAGACGGCAAAACAGCGGCTGAAGGCGGCTGCTTTTCGGTCATCGCCGATGGCCGCAGGATCCATTCGCTGGCCTTCTGAGTCCTAACGGCTCGACATCCTGCGCTCAAGAGGATATGTTCGCGCCCGTCGTAGCGGCTCAGGCGATCGTCGGCGAGTTTCGGCTCGCGGGAGGAAAGTCCGAGCTCCACAGGGCAGAGTGCCGGGTAACGCCCGGTGAGGGTGACCTCGAGGAGAGTGCAACAGAGAAAGACCGCCGACTCGCGAAAGCCAGTCGGTAAGGGTGAAACGGTGGAGTAAGAGCCCACCGCGCTTGCGGTAACGCAAGTGGCACGGCAAACCCCACACGGAGCAAGGCCATGTAGGGAGGCGCAGGGACTTCAAAAATCCCGAAAGGGTGGCCCGCCCAATGCCTCCGGGTAGGCTGCTGGAGGCTCGTAGCAATGCGAGTCCTAGAGGAATGATCGCTGGTGCGTCCGAGGTGACTTTGGCGCAATACAGAACTCGGCTTACGAGCCACTGCGACCGGAAAGCCCCGTCTTGAAAAAGGTGGGGCTTTTTGTTTTGTTATTTTATTGAGAACCAAGACCAGGATCGATCTTCTTCCACATTTCTTCTTTGGGCCGGACTCGATAATACAAGCTGCGTTTCGGCGCTTCGGCCATGATGCCTTCCCACGTGCGCCGCCGCGGTTTTTTCATTTGATCGGCCACGCCATACGGAAAACCCGTCAAAGGATCGATCCGCTCGACGAATATGCCATGTTGATGAACATAGTCGTCCTTTTTCAATCCTTGAATGGCGACGACATCGCCGGGACGAAGGTCGGCATTGTCGCGTAGATTCTCGAAATACTTCGTCCGCTCGCCAAAAGGAACTCGCTCTTTGCCTTGATAGCGCCGGACCTCGAATAGGTCGGGTAAATCTTCGGCAAAGTCTGCAAAACCAATGACTCCGCGTGGGGCAGGTTTTTTGGGGGCGCTGAGCGATAGCCGCCCGGCAACTCGTGCAGGCGCTTCACCTTGCGGACGGAACCACGAACCGGCAGCTCGTTCGTACGTGTCGATGATGAAATCGACGCAGACTTCCGGGGGCCAGGCTCGACCATCGGGCGTAAATACGGAATACGAGTGCTTTTCAAAGGTGTAGTTGGTGCGTCCTTGCAGATAGGCCGTCATCCATAACGGACGCAGAATGCCGTCTCGAAAATGGTTGGGCTCCTTTTCTGGACGGTCGAAACGAAATGAATCATCGACTTGTTTGGTGATGGTATCGCGAATGGCTTGCATGCCTCGGTGCTTCGAGGCCGAAGCTTCCAAATACGTTGCAATGGCGTCGCGTGCCGGGCGATCTTCTGCAATGCAATCGAGCGATAATTTCGGGCCATTGGAGGACAACAAGACCTTGGCCCACGTGTCACCAAATCGAGCTTCGGCCACGATGGCGCTAGGCGCTAAATGTCGAATGCGCGCTCGGTCGAATCCGGCCGATTCTGAAACCGTGGCAATGTCTCGATGAAGCGGCTCGGACAATTCAGCTTCGGTGACGGCAATACGATCGCCGAACAACATGTCCGCGGGTTTGCCCGAAACGTCCAGATAACGAATTTCTTTTTTGTTGACCGTGGTGCGCTCGAGCTGTCGCACTGAATTGCTACGCTGTAGAAAGATACGAGGCTCGTCGAAAAGATCGGTCAATGAAACTTGCGTAATGAGCATCAACGCATCGGCCCAGTCGGGGGCGTAGGCATAACCTTCGCGAAGTAGCAGCGAGCGTAAGGCTTTGGGGTCGTGTTTATGGCGTTTGAGCAAATTGACGACCCGTCCGCCGGGTTTCTGTTTGGCAAAGGTTTGAGCGGATGGGACGAGGCGTGGATCGAGCGCTGATGGGGCAATCGCCGCGGGCTCGCGGATGAAGATGACGGGCTCTCCGCGCACGCGACCGAGGAATTCGATGCGGGCGGCGTCATAAGCGGGAGCACCGGGGGAAGCCGGGGAGGCGACGATGGTGGCGATGCGGGACGCGCAGGTGGCGCCATCGTCGGGCGCGGCGGCGACGAGCGCGGGGGCCGAAGCGGACGAGCTGACGGGGGACGTGGCCGCGGTTGCGGTGGGATCGCAGGCGCTCGTGAAGAGGGCGAGCAGGGCGGCGATCGGGGCGCAGTGGATTGTGGGCAGAGCAAGGCGCATGGGAGCGATGTAAAGACGACGGAGCGGGCAAACGGATTCCAAGGTCTTGTATGAAACCGGGCCAAGATCTGCAAGCTCGCTTCGCGCGCGTGGGACGCGCGCTGCGCGAGGCCTAGTTTACGATGGGGGCGCGCAGTCTGCCCCCAAACCCCCGGGAATCGCAACGACTTCCACCACCAGGACAAAAAATGTCCGATCGACAATGAATTCGCAGCACGCCATTCCCCACGTTCCGCGAAGCCACCACGGACATTTAATGTCATAGCTTTCGGCGATTCTGCTTGCTGTACGAAAATGCCTGAAAATGAAGCACGAATCGAACAAGACACGTCAATTTGGGCACGTGTCGAGATGAGTCGAATAATGTCC
>CAZETM010000897.1:0-3982 GCA_964514885.1 uncultured Polyangium sp.
CGTGGGATCGACCGGGGCCTTGCCTCCGAGACGGATGTACCCGAGCCGTTTGGTGCCCATGTCCATCGTGGGATAGACGGGCGTTTGCATCGCGAGCGCGCCAAGGAGCGGACCCGTGTAAGGCTTCTCTACTTCGACAACTTCAGCGGATGCATCGGCCGCGCCTGCGTCGTCTGATGCGGCTGGCGTGGGCGTAGCAGCCGCGACGCGTACCGATCCTGAAGACGCGGGCGTGGTGGCTCGAGGTGCTGGCAGATGGTTTGTCCGCGTGGGTTTGTCCGCGGATGCGCCTGGAGGTGCATCGCCATGACAGCCGCTCATCCAGACGACAGCGCCCGCGACACTCGCGACGAGCGTGAAGGCAGCAAGGCTTGCGAACATCGTCGACGGCGGGGGAGCTGCTGGAGCAGGTCCCGGCACAGGCGTGCGATGCGCAGGCGGACGTGAGTTCATCGGCGGCCGAGGCCGATGCTGATCTGACTTGGGGCGGTCTGCGGAAAAGCTTCCCATCGCTGAAGAAAGAGCGTCGTTTTGTTGCGAATCCGACGGGCTCTCGAGTCTTCGTAGCTGGTCCTTCATGACTGATCCACTTCTCTGCAATTCTGGAAGAAGCGGGTCTTGGAAGGACCGTGCCACGAGCAGCGTTCGTCACAATGACGGACCTGGCAGCGCTGCTACCGTAGGGACCCGTGGGAGAACGAAGTCACCACCGTGGCTCGAAAGACACGCTGCAAGGCGCGCTCTTCGAACACGTGCGTATGCCAGCCAGGCGCGCCTTCACGATCGCCATGATCGTGGCGCTTGCGTTGCACCTTCCATTCATCCCGTCACGGCTGTTTCTGTGGCTGTCCATTTGGTGGCAAGCCGATACGACCGAAGAGCCGAATGAGACAGATGGGGAAGTGATCATCCCGATCGACTTCGATCTCGAGCCCGGACAAACCGCCGATCCGAAAGCTCCCGTCGCTGAAGGTTTAGCGTTACCAGATGACTCGTTCACCGAGCCGGTCGCGATCGCACCGATCGTCACGCCAAAGAAGAAACCTCCCGAGTCCGCTGCGGATGCAGGCGTCGTCGATGGGGGCGATGATGCAGGCGAGAACGACGCTGGCGGCGATGCTGCGTTGGCCGATGCAGGTGACATCGCAGACGCAGGCGCTGACGATGCTTCGACCTCAAACGATTCGGGTACGCCTGATCAAGATGCCGCCGTACCGATCGCTCGCGTTGACTCGGATGGCGGGGCAGGGGCGAGCGCTGCGCTGGATGCCGGGACAAACCTTCCCGATGCAGGCCCCGTCGATGCAGGGCCCATCGATGCAGGGCCCGTCGATGCAGGCCCGGTGACGCGTGATCCGATGGTCGTGGCTGGATCGCCATCGGATCTGGTCGGGAAAAACCCGGCGGTGAAGATCCTCATCGCGGGTGATCGACTGCGCAAATACGAGCTGGGGAAGATGTTCGGCGATGTGCTTTCGGCGATCCCGCAGTGGCAGTCGTTCATCGGAACGAGCGGGATCGATCCGGTTCGCGACATCGACCACATGCTCATTGCCGGGCCTGGACTTGTTGACTCGCGCAAAGTGGTGGTGGTGATGGATCTGAACGTGCCCGACACGAAAGCGCGCGCGACGATCGATGGGATCATCAAACGGAGCACTCCGAAGGGAAAGTGGCTCGAAGGCACTCCAGTGCCGGCAGCAATCGCGCAGGCCGAGAAGGGCGAGCGGATTTTTGCGATGGTCCCGGGCAAACACCTGGTCGTGGTGTTGCCGGCCGAAGCGAAGGATCAACTGAAGCAGGTCAAAGCGATCAAGCCGTTCAACAAATCGAGCGCTGTAGGAATCGCTCTGCACCTGTTGACGCCCCACAACGCGTTCAATCGTACGCCGGTGAAGATCCCCAACACGCTGAAGTGGATGCGCATCAATGTGATCCCGACGGATGACAGTGGCGTGGACGTGGTTCTCGAAGCCCAAGACAAGGACGAAACGCTGGCGCGTGAGCATGCCGCACAGCTCGAGCTGCTTCTCGAAGCGTTTCGAGGGATCGACATCCCGTTCGTGGGTCGATTCGAAGTTATTGGAAAAACCCCGTTCGTGTCGTCGGGGAGCCTGATCCGTGCCGAGACTCACGTAACCAAGAAGCAGCTCATCTACATCATGGGATTCGCGAAGCAGAGGTTGGAAGAACAAGCGAAACTGGCGGCAGACGCAGGCCCGAGCAAGTAGAGCGCGCGGTGATTTCTGCGGAAGACTAGCCTCGGCGCGAGCGTTCGACTAATCCGAGCGCGGCCCGAGAGCTACGCCACACGAACATGTCTGCAGACCAAACGCCCCAAGCCGTCCTTGCCGAGCTCGCAGGTCACCCGCGTGGTGATGAGCTCGCGCGCCTCGTTCACGCTGTCGCGTTCTCGTGCGCGGACGAACGGAAGACCACGCTGCCCGATGGCGTGGAAGATGCGGCCGCGCAGTTGTCGCTGTCGATGAAAGACGCCGACACGTCGCACGGAAACGTGATCACGGCGCTGCAAAGTGTGTCGTCGTCACAAGCTCGTCCGGGCACACGCGCGCTGCTGTCCGCACTACTCGCTCGCGGGGTGGCGTTGTCACCACCCGATGGCACCGAAGCGGAACGTCGCGTAGTCGAAGCGCTGGTCTGGGTAGCTGCACACACGCCGATCGATGCTCTCGTGTCGATCGATGCAGCGCTCGGTTCGAAGGGCGATGGTCTGTGGCGTGAAGCTGCCGCGCTGGTTCGTCGCATCGAAGACGGGACGGCAGCGATCAGTCGTGCAAGCGCGATCGTTGCAGCCGCGGGTCTCGCGTCCAGCGTTTCACCCGTTGCACGCGCCGAGGCGAAGACACTCAGCGTTGATGCGCGCGATCCGGTCCTTCGATCGCTGCTGGCGAATGCTCGCGCGGGTGAAGACGTGGCAGCTTCCGGCGAGATGGTTCCTGCGCCGCGCGGTCCAGTCGCGCTCGTGTTGATGGCGATCACGGGGCTGCTGGTGATCATTCCGGTGGCGCGTTTTCTTGGTCGCGTGGTGCTTCGTTACCGACGTCCGGCTGAGCTGCGGGTGACGTCGACGTCGATCACAGTGCACACAAAAACAGAACTGCTCGGACGAACAGTGCGTGAGCGTGAGATCGTCGTGCCGGTGGATCAACTGGCGCTGCTTGCGCGCGATGTTCGTTATCCGCGGTTGGCGCTGTATGCGGGGCTCTTCGCGCTCGCAGTTGGCAGCTACGTTGGCGTGTCGCTCTTCGTCGATGGTGCTCGTGCGGGCTCGCCCGACTTGCTCGGTATGGGCGCGTTGATCGTTGCCGTCGGTGTCGCGCTCGACTTTGCCCTGACGAACTTCGTGCCGGTGGGTCGAGGTCGATGTCGCGTGCTGATCATGCCGCAGAAGGGCGCGGCGATGGCGATTGGTCAGGTCGATCCGGCGCTCGCGGATGCGGCTCTGCAGCGGCTACTCCCGAAGCCGTAAAAAAATCGCACCCAAAATTTTGGCCCAAGTTGATCGGTTTCGATAAGGACCGTCATACCGGCAATTGAGTCGCGTTCGACGCGGCTAGCCAGACCGAGCCTCAGAGAGCATGCGCGGTGCGTGTTCGAAGGACGGCTGCGCCGGGACAGGGAGTGGTGTGCCATGCGACGCAAGGGAGAGATGCTGGTCGAGCTCGAGCGTATGTTGAACGAGTCGCTGAGCGCGCAAGCGAATGGATCGAGCTACTCGAAGCTCGCCAAGCTCCAGGGCGCGGTCGATGGTTACATGCGCGCGCTTCTGGATGGTGGTTTGGCGTCGCGACAAGAGCTGCTCGAGTTGGTCGCGTCGGTGCGCGCAAGCGTGAACGGCCCGGCGACGCGGGACATGCTGCTCGATAAAGCTACGGAGATTGCGGCCTGAGCCTCACCCCCAGCCCCTCTCCAACTTCGCGGCTTCGCCGCTACGTGGAGAGGGGGGAGGTGGTAAGAGCAT
>CAZETM010000898.1:0-3981 GCA_964514885.1 uncultured Polyangium sp.
ACCTCGCTTCGCGCGCCTAAACGCGCGCTACGCGAGACTTGTCTACGATTGGGGGGTGCGCGGCTGGCCGTGCCGCCCCCCAATACCCCCGGGATCGGGCCCAAACCACATTCAACGTTGTGTCGCCGCGCCGCTAGCGGAAAGCGCCAGCCAAACCGATCGTCATACCTCGCCCGCCGCCTCCGCCAAAACGAACCAGCGATACGCTCGGGTTTTGATAGACAACCCATTCACCACGGGCCGCATTTCGTTCCGCACGTTCCTTCTTTGCCACCATCGGCTCGAATGCATCCGCCCAGGCATTCAGCATCGGTCAAACACGTAGCTCCTTGGCGCTTACGTGAACCGCAGGTACCGTTTTCGCAGCGGAGTCCCTTTGCGCACGTACCCTTGGCGCAAGGTTTTCCCTCCCCGGGCAAACTCCCCGCCTCGCATTGGCCACCCACACAGGCCATTCCAGATCCGCATTCGACGCTCGTTTTACAAGCGCCATGCAAAGCCACGAAGTCGTGGCACCTTCGCTGTGCGCAATATCCGGCGCATTCGGGATGTCCGGCGTCGATTCCATCCTGCCTGGTCAATGCAGCAAGCGTATCCACGGCAAGCGCACAGGGATATCCGCTCGGAGGTGGCTTGCGACAAACCCCGGGATCGGTGGGACCAACCCCGACGCAACGATATTGAACACGGCATTCGAGCGACGAACGGCAGCGTTTGCCCTCGTCGATGGTTCCTTGCACGATTGCATTGCATTCGCTCGGAACTGGGACATTTGCGGGTCCGACCCATTCGCAACCTTCGTGCGCTGCATTCATTGCGGCGACGCAAGCATCGAGGGCCGCAGAATCGAGCTTGACGGCTTGGTCGCGAAGCGCATGACTGAGCGTGCGCACGCATTCGCTGACCAACGAAAAACCGGGCGAATGATTACAACAAGCCGCACGTCGGTTTGTAGACACATCGTGCAAGGCAGCGCAAAGTTTTTCGGCAAGAGGATCTGGAGGCCCAGCCGTTTTGGGATACACCGGTCGCACGTCGTCTTCGCCACCGGCGGACATGTCGGCGGCTGAAACACTTGGCGCTGGCGCTGCCGACACACTCGAGCTCGCGGGCAGAGCAGCTTGCTTTTCTGCGTCGCAACGCCCACAAGCGCTCGACATTGAAAGCGCGAACAGCAAAAATGCTAGACGTTTCATGAACTCGAATCTTCGACCAGGGATGTCAAAACGGCCGATGCATGATTCAATGGCAGATATGGTATCGTGTGGGCAAGGTTTTTTTGCGATGAGGCGCGCTTATGCGACGCGCTTTATGCTTTGCGTGTCCCTGGTGCTGCCCGGTTGCAGAAAATCCGAACAGAAGACTGCTCCCGTACCGGCGGCATCGGCGTCGGCTGCAATGCAGGCTCTTGCAGCGGCGGAGGCGGCGGAGGCGGCGGAAGCGTCAACGTCCAAAACGATGCGCGCACTGGCTTTACAGAAGCCGGTTGGTAATACACCAATCGATAAGGAAATCGAGCTTCTCGAAAAGCAACTCGAAACCAAGCCGGATTCGACGGACACTTGGATTTTGTTGGGTCGCATGTGGGCGCGCAAAGCAAGGCGCACGAAGGATCCTGGTTATTGGCTGAATACAAATGCGTGCGCTCAAATTACTTTGGGGCGCGAGCCGAAACATCGTTTGGCGCGTGAGTTATCGGCGATGGTGCTGCTGGAGCAGCACGCGTTTGCGGAGGCGAAAGACTTGGCGGATCAACTGCTGGTCGAGGACAAGGACAATCTTTCCGCGTTGGGCACGAAAAGCGATGCCGCTCTCGAACTCGGCTTTTTTGACGAAGCGCTCGAAGCTGCGCAACGAATGGTGGACCTCAAGCCGAATTTGCCATCGTATTCACGAGCGGCGCACCTGCGTTGGTTGCAAGGTGATTCGGAAGCCGCCAAGAAGATTTACCGCGCTGCATTCGATGCACGAGACCCTCGCGATCCGGAGCCTTATGCTTGGGTACTAACGGAAATCGCAACGATATTCTGGCACGAAGGGGATATCGATGGCGCGGACAAGGGGTTTGACCTGGCGCTAGCAGCATTCCCGGACGAGCCTTACGCGCTCGTAGGAAAAGCGCGGATCGCGCTGGCGAAAGGCGATGCGAAGCGGGCGGCGGAATTGGCGGAGCGGGCATATAAGCAAAGCCCGATCAGTGAAGCCGCGTGGGTTTTGGGAGACGCACGAGCGGCTGCGGGCAATGTATCTGGGTCCGAAGAAGCGTATGGATGGGTAACCGATCGGCATGGAAAGACGGATCCGCGCACGGCGGCGTTATTTTTGGCGGTAAAGAATCGAGCTACGAACATTGGTCTCGTGCTGGCTCGAGGTGAAGCCAAGAAGCGCAACGACATTCACACGCGGGACGTGCTCGCGTGGACGCTTTATCGACAAGGCGATTTTAGTGGCGCTCGACGCGAAATCGATGCAGCACTCGAGCATGGCACACGCGAGCCCATGCTTTTGTACCATGCCGGAGCCATTCGTATCGCGCAGGGTGAAAAGGCAGAAGGCGAAAGATTCGTGCGCGATGCATTAAAGTTGAATCCGCATTTCGATTCCACTTCGGTCAACGAGGCGAAAATACTGCTCGGCGGGGTGAAATAGTGCACAAGTTCATTCGGTTTTTCTGGGCCACCTGGCTGGTCGCTTTTGTTTGCGCGGTTTTTCCACGGGCGGCACAGGCGCATCAAGCGGGTTTGTCGCGAGGTGAATATCGGCTCGACGGAGCGATGCTGACGGCTGAGCTAGTGTTTGCCCGGGCAGATGTGGCGCTGCTCGTGCGCGGTTTGGACGATGACGGGGACGGGGCGATCACGGCGGTCGAGGTGCAAAACGCGCGCATTGCATTGGGCAGAGCGATAACGCCGCGAATGATTGTGCGGGCGGGAAATGAAACGTGCGCGGGGAGCGTCGATGATGCATTTCTCGTCGAGGAAGACGGTTTGTCCGTCCGAATGGTTTTTCTTTGCCCGGTGCCTCCCCCGTCGGCGCGGATACGATTGGATTTGTTCGATGATTTATCGTTTGGTCACCGGCACATCGCGCATGCCGAATCTGGCAAAACGGTGGTGGAGGAAGTGCTTTTCGGATCGCAGCGAGAAATCGAAATTGCCCCGGTGAACAATTCGGGCACGATCGAAAAAGCCGAGGGGTCGAAAAGTTTCTTTGGGTTTTTCCTGATGGGTATCGAGCACATATTGCTCGGGTACGACCATTTAGTATTTTTGTTCGGTTTGGTATTGGTGGGAGGTCGCTGGCGGTCGCTCTTGCTGGTGATCACGGCATTTACGCTGGCGCATTCGATTACGCTGGGGCTCGCGGTGTTGGGAGTCTGGGCACCGAGCCCTCGGATCGTGGAGCCGCTCATTGCGTTGTCGGTCGCGTACGTGGGCGTGGAAAACCATTATGTGAAAGACGCTGACAAACGCTGGCGAATCACGTTTCCGTTCGGATTGATTCATGGGTTCGGGTTTGCCGGGGCGCTGGGGGAAATCAGTCTGCCACGCGCGGACGTGCCGAAAGCGCTGCTCGCATTCAATTTGGGTGTCGAAACGGGGCAGCTTGCAGCGCTCGCGGTCGTTTTGCCGTTGGTGGTAATGGCTCGGAAGCGGGAATGGTTTGCAAAGCGTGGCGTGCGTTATTTGAGCGTGGGGATAGCAGCGCTCGGGTTGGTGTGGTTCGTAATGCGGGTGGTGGGAGGCTGACGATGGCCATCCAGTTCGGTGCAGGACGTATTCGTAGCTGACTGGCAATTCGGAACGAACAGCAGCGAATGGCACGCATCGAACAGGATGCCGTTTAGTACGGACGAATTGATTGTAATAACGATTGCAGTCAATTCTTTGACGGACGTGCCGTAAAAGCTGTTGTGCGACTAATTGCGTCAATTCGTTGACGAAAGAACATCGCCTCTGGTCCTTGTATTTTGTTGCGGCG
>CAZETM010000899.1:0-3979 GCA_964514885.1 uncultured Polyangium sp.
AGCTGCCTCAGAATCAGGGCTGGGACATGAGCCGGCCAATTTATGGCTCAGTACATTGAAGGAGACGTTTGGTACGAAATGGGAAGAATCCCGACAAGCGCTAAAGAAAGAACGCCGCATACGTGCCCAAAAGGCCGATGGCACACCTATTAAAGAAGATGTGAACCAATTGCTTGAAACTATTGGTCGGAGTCGTCCCAATCATCAATGGAACGAAATTGTCGAACTGGATCCGGCAAAACTTGCAAACAGTTTTTGGACGGCGCTTCGGAATATTCCGACACCTTGGAATGCGCACCGGCCGAATTTGGCCAGCTATTTCGACATCTCGTCACGATCGCCCTGCATCGAAAGGCTTAATTCCGCCGAACGTATCAACGAACTGCTCAATCTCGTCGCGCCGCATCAAAATCGCATGGATGGAGCTGCAGATGCTGTTGTTGAATTGTGGCGAGCCGCGTGTCTTGCGTCAAGAAAGCCAATGCATGATATTGCGGCCAAAGATGGGCGCGTTACGATTCCATTGGTAAATTCTGGCGCCGCGCACCCGGTCTCAACTACCCGATTTACCAATCGAACACTCTATGGCGTCCCAGTGGGAACAATAGAATGGGCAATCAGTGGCATGGATGCAGAAGACAGCGAATCTTGGAGCCTTCGAGCGGTGCTGCTCCGGGTTCTTTTCGACATGCAGATCGACGCAATGGATGTCGAGAATTCGCAGTCGCCTCCTCCATTGGGGAAGGCACCCTACTGGAACGGGATTCGTTCCAATAATCAATTTCCTGTACAAGACTACCTGTGGCCTGTTCCCCAGTGGCCTGCCTGCTATGAACGGGAAGTCCTGTCCAACGCATGGAACGATATCGCGTTGCGAGCGCTGAATCTTGACGCGGCGGCCAAAGCGGATCCGCAACAAAAGACGATCGACGGGCTCGCCCTGTGGCTAATACTGAGCGTGGGCGCGGTCTTTCGCGGTGAACGACTCCTCGCGCCGCTTCGCACAGAAGTCGATCGACAGGTTTTTCTCGACGCTACGACGTCGGCAATTCGCACGCGCCCTGCAAAGACAAACTCCGTGCGAGACAACGCCTATGCAACCTGGTGCGACAATCTGCTCCTGTTTGCCGCCCCTGAATCGGGTCTCTCTAGCCAAATTGCTGAGCATCTGCTTTATCTCAACAACCAAATTGGTAAACGCGTTCTCGCCGCCCGCGTCGAACGTGCACGGGTATCGGGCATCCCTGAGAATCAAATCGACCGCGAACTCGCGTCGATTGATGGCGCCAATCCCGACCACCCCTGGGTGCAACTATTCGGCCCTCACTCCGCCACCTAATCCATGCCCCGCGAAGTCGCATACGACTATCTCGTAGCCACCGCCGAGGCATGGCCTTTTGCTTCGGACGCGGCATTCCGCATTGGCCCCCTGCACCTTCGTCGTCACGGCGCCACTTTATTCGATTCCGACACCGAATACCTCTGGCGCAATCTCCAGGATTGGCTGAGACCCCGAGCTGGTGGTGTTTCGCTCGAGACTCTGCGCCGCGTTTGTGAATCCACCTGGTTTCCCGAGCAGGACAATGAACGCTCGCTCGTTGACGTTCTCGTACACATTGCCAACAAAACCCTCCAATTCGATGGCCCAAACGTCGTCCTCAAACGCGACCACGATTATGCCGCTCGTCTCGCACACGCGCGCTGGTCCTCGCTCCTTCTGCCGCCGGACTTGCTCATTGCTGCCCATGCTGCGCATCAAGATCTCGAACCGCCGGGAGACGCCGTTCACTTATGCTCGCTGCAATTGAATCAGCTATTGCATGAAAAACCGGTTGCCGAGACTCACCTGCATCTCGGCGCCGCCGTATCGTTTCCGGTTCTTTGGAATACCCTGCTTCCCGCCCTTGGTCGCGACGCTCCCGCTCCTGACGCACTCAAGGATGCACCTCTCGGGGGAGCACACTCATTCGTGTATTTGCTCAATGCGGCTGCAGTTTCGCGCGTATTGCTCGCCGCATTCTTGCGTCGCCATAGCCGGAATGAAAACGTTGGCGCATTCGCAAGCGATTTTGACGAGCACGCCTCCCGGTTAGCACAAAACCTCGTTTGGCCGTGGGGACAATCCAATGCAATTGGAGCGTTACGCCGCGCAATGCGCGCGTGTGTAACCGGCGAGATGCACCCGCAGCTACCACTTCCGCGCATCGTCGCTCTCCATCGCGCCCTTCATGGCATTTCGTCAACACGCCCGCCGAACTCTCTTGCCGAGTTGTTGGAACAGGATCCAATCACCTCGTGGCTCGCTTCTGCTGCTGGTCGAGCTTTGCCAGAAACACAATTCGCCACTCGCGCGTTTTCGTACCTGCTCCACGAAGGGCGCAGTGACGAGAGTTTCGCGCATCTTTTCTGGCAATATCAACGCATTCGTTGCCTGACCTATCGTTACCTGGTTCAAGAGCCTGGAACCCCGGGGCTCGATTGGTTCATGGTCCACTACAATCGACTAAAACCATTGCGGCGGCACCAAGGCGATACGAAAATAGAAATTGCGCTCGATTTGCAATCTCGCGGCCTGAACCTTGGAGCGCTCGAGGCTCGGATCGGCCCCGAGATGTCCTGGGCCAAGCTCCGCGGTGAGATCAGAAGCGCGGCGAAACAAGCGGCACAGTTTGTTCCAGCCATTCAACAGAACCGTCCGGAAGTCGCGATTCTGCTTCATTTCATCAAGGAGCAGGCGCATGGCAAGGGAAAAAATCGCAGGCTCCACGCGAACCCCGCACAAGCGGTCCATGGTATTCGGTTCGGAGTGTGGGGATATTCTGCATTACGCACGGTGATGGCGGTAGAAAATGCATTGGCACGATGCCCCGAATTGCTCGTCGTATTTCGTGGGATTGACGTAGCAGCCGCCGAGCTTGCGGTGCCAACGTGGCCTCTCGTGCCACTCTTCGCGCGCTTGCGTGAAGTTTCCAAGCGCGCTGCGGCATTGGTGCATCGACACCATCCCGCATGGAAAGTCGAACCGCTCCGAATGACGTGCCACGCAGGAGAGGATTATGGTCGGCTCGTCGAGGGGCTCCGGCGCGTACACGAATTGATTGAGTTCGGCATTCTCGGGCTGGGTGATCGCATTGGCCATGGAATCTGCCTTGGTGACGACGTGCAGCGACTGGCGCAGAGCTTGCCGCGCGCTCCGCAGCCGGCGGAAGAGCGGCTGGACGATCTGCTTTGGGAACTTGATCGATACGCCCGCGGCGACTTCGGCGTGGATTCGGGTCGGTATGCGTATGCGAATTCGGAGGCGTTTCGGTTGGCTCGCGATATTTATGGCTGCCGCGTTGATCTTGAAGATCTTCTCGAGGCTCGCCGAATGCGTCACGATCCACGTTGGCTTGCTCGGTTTGGTTTTCCATTCCGTCGTGAGATAGGACCAGCGGGGGAATCAGAGGAGTTGCTCGTCGCCTATCTTTGCGACGAACAAGTATTCCATCGGGGCCAAATGCTGGTTGAGGTTACCGTGAAGAATTCGGAGATCGAATTCCTTCAAACGGCGCAAGCGTGGCTTCGGAGTGAAGTGGCTCGGCTCGAAATTACTATTGAGAGCAATCCGTCTAGCAATTGGCTCATTGGGGACTTCGTGAGCGTCGAACAACATCCCTCGTTCCGCATGGCTCCGTTGCCTGGCCAGAGGACGCCTGACAATAGCTCCCTGTTGTTGTCGATCAATACGGACGATCCGGTCACCTTTGCGGCCTCTCTCGCCGACGAGTATGCGCACTTGTACGGTGCGCTTCTGCGGACGGGCGTTTCGTCAGCCGATGCGCTTGCGTGGTTGACTGAACGCCGCGACCAGGGATATCGATCACGATTCAGTCTTCCGGCGAGCGCGGAGCGAGAGATTCTTTTAGCGATCGCTGGCGTCGGTACTCGTCCATCAGCAAAATCTTAACTCCTCTCCACCGCCAGGGCAAACCCGCCC
>CAZETM010000900.1:0-3973 GCA_964514885.1 uncultured Polyangium sp.
CATTCGTCGTCTCCACGCAGCCGAATTCAATTTTTTGGAAGGGCGAACTATCGCTGGCTACGGCTCCCTTCTTGGCCGACCATCGAGTGGGCGGCAAAATCATTCTCCCCGGAGCGGCATATATCGAGATTGCGCTGGCCGCAGCTCGGGAGACATTGGGGGAAAACCCAATCGTCATTGAAGACCTTGCCTTCCTTGCGCCCGTGGTGCTCGACGAGCAGACCGACACGCATACTGAGGTTTCCCTCACCCGCGGGGTAGATGAATCGTGGTCCTTCCGGTTTTCGACGGTGACCCGCCCGGAAGGAGCTAAGCCTGCCGATGCGCCGATCTGGAGCTTGCACACGCAGGCCAAAATTCGCCTCGCCACCGAGGAACATGGCATTTCGCAACCGCCTACTTTGTTGCAGGTTCAAGAGCGATGCCAAAAAGAATTGTCTGTCGATGACCTGTTCCGCCGGGAGGCGCACTTGGGATTCGAAATGGGTCCAGCGTTCCGCGGATTAAGGAGCATTCGGCGCGAGGATCAAGAAGTGCTCGGGCGCATTGAGTTGCCAGATAACGTCGCCGCTCAGCATGGGTCGTACCTCGTGCACCCCGCGCTGCTCGACGCGGCATTGCGTGCCGCCGCGGTCGCCACGGCTGGCTACTCCGTCGGCGCACCGCGCCTGCTCACCCACATTCGCAAATTGGTATTCACGCGTCGCCCCGGCCCGACTGCGTGGAGTCACGCCCGCGTCGACAGGGAGCGCGATCCGAAGGATTGCACCATTAATCTGTACGATGACGACGGGCACGCATTCATTTCGATCGACGGGTTCGAGACGCGTATCGCGGCGGTACTTCGCGGTATTGGCGAATCCCGCACGGATGTATTCATTGAAGAAACTTGGGAGTCGTCAGATTTGCCGGTGGCAGCCCGCGAACGCGCGCGAGGCCGGTGGCTGGTTTTGAGCGACGACGGTGGGTTGGGCGACCGGATTCGTGAACGGCTGATGGCGCGCGGACACGACGTCTTGTGCATAAGGGCGCGAAATAATGAAGCGACTGCGCCATCGAAAAGCAGAGAAATTGACCCTGCTGCATTTGATGAATTGAGGGCCGTGATTGCCGAGGCGCTTCGGGGCACCACCCCGCTGACAGGTATCGTGCATTGCTGGGGTATTCCTTCCGCCACATCAAACAACCCGACGTCCATCGAAATGGAATCGTCGTGGCGGCAAGGCTGCGCCAGCGCTTTATATGCCGCACAAGCGATTACGAGGATGGCGGTACGCGACATGCCCCGACTTTGGTTGGTTTGTCGCGGAGCACAAGTCGTCGCGGACGAACCCGAACCCATCGATGTGAGGCAAGCGCCGCTGTGGGCTCTTGGTCGAATGATCTCGCTCGAATACCCCGAACTGAAATGCACTCGCATCGACCTCGATTACCGCGATTCGACTGTCGAAGCTCTTGTTAGGGAATTCGTGGTTCGCGAAAACAAGGAAGATGAAATCGCCCTGCGCGCTGCGCGCCGATTTGTCGGTCGATTGCAACGAAAGCAGCCCCCTGCCCTGTCCAAACCATTGCCAATGATGGACGCCGACGCAGCATATCTCGTCACCGGCGGGCTTGGGGGCATGGGATTGCTAGGAGCGCAGTGGCTCGCGCGCGCAGGTGCCCAGCATCTCGTGCTCATGGATCTAGAACAAATCCTGACGGCATCCCAGCAGGAAGCATTGGCAGAATTCGAATCGCTGGGGACGAGTGTCGTGCTATCGCAAGGTGATGTCACGAATCAGGAGCAGGTGGCAGGAGTACTTCGCGAAATCGACCAGGGCCCATGGCCATTGAAGGGGATCTTGCATTGCGCGGGAAATCTCGACGCTGGACCGCTAGCCCACCAAACGATGGAGCGACTGAGCAAGAGCATTGCCCCGAGAATGCTCGGTGGCTGGATTCTCCACACCGAGACGGCGCACCGAAAAATCGACTTCTTGGTCTTCTTTTCCTCCATGCACGCGCTCATGGGCTCTCCATCGCTCGGTGGCGATGTCATGGGCAATGTCTTCTTGAATGGCCTCGCTCATTATCGTCATAACCTGGGTCTTCCCGCGACGAGTATTGATTGGGGGCCATTTGATGGCGTTGGAATGGATGCGCAACTCTGCGGCGCAGATCGCAAGGCGCGACATGGAATGGATGGGCTATCGCCAGATGATGGCGCAGCGCTGCTCATGAGTGCCTTGCGGAACGATTGGGTGCACATGGGAGTCGCCGCCATTGACTTGCGCCGGTGGCTCGAAAGCCACCCGCAAGCGACCGCGTCGTTGCGCCTGCATCCGCTGGCGAGTGCTCCGCCAGTTGCGCGACGACAAACATTTAGCGGAGAACAAGATGGTTTTCTGGACAAACTCAATCAGGCGCTACCGACGGCACGGGGGGAATTGCTGGAAAACTTCCTGCGACAACACCTCGCCAGCATTCTACGCATGGATCCGTCGCGTATCGACCGGCAAGCCCCAGTGCGCGCGCTTGGTATCGATTCCTTGATGAGCCTCGAGCTTCGTAATCGATTGGAAGCAGCACTTGGTATTCGCCTTTCCGCCACGCTGGTCTGGTCGCATCCGACCGTCGCCGCCATGGGCAAACACGTGGCTGAGTTGCTCGTAATCCCCGACGCGGCACCGGCAGCGATACCGGAACCGATAAGGGAAGTCGAATTGCTCGAAATATCGCTAGATGACGTGGGAGCAATGCCGGTCGAGGCAACGGCCGAGGACGATGAGCTATTCAAGTCGTTCGACCTATCCCTTCAACGAATGCGTAGCCGGAGTAAATCATGAGTTCCGTCATTGATGAGTATCGCGCCCGTCTTCGCCGGGCACTCGCCCAACTCGAGGAAATGGAAGACGAGCTCGAAGCGGTCCACGCGGAGCGCACGGAGCCGATTGCCGTCATTGGTATGGCGTGCCGATTTCCGGGCGACGCGCATTCCCCGGAAGCCTTCTTCAAACTGCTCGAGGATGAAGTCGACGCAGTCGCGCAAGTACCGGCGAATCGTTGGCAACTTCCGCCGCTCGACACGGGCGCTGACGCCGATGAGCGCGCAAAACGCTGGGGCGCCTTCATCAATGATTTTGATCGATTCGACGCAACTTTTTTTGGAATCTCGCCCCGAGAAGCGCAGGCCATGGATCCGCAGCAGCGTTTGCTGCTAGAGCTGACGTGGGAGGCCATTGAGCGCGCGGGGCAGCTCCCCGAACAGCTTTCCGGCAGCAATACCGGCGTTTTTATTGGCATCTCGCAAACCGACAACATTTGGAAGATAATGCTCGATCGGTCCGCAGATACCTACGACTTTTATGATGTCATCGGCAACGGGCATTGCTTTGCGTCCGGGCGTATTTCATACGCGATGGGACTCGAAGGGCCCAGCGTGGCAATCGATACGGCGTGCTCTTCATCGCTGGTAGCCATTCATGTCGCTTGCCAAAGCTTGCGGCTTCGAGAATCGGACGTCGCCATTGCAGGCGGCGTCAACTTGATGCTGACGCCTGGAATCACGCATTTGATCGCCACGAGCCACGGTTTGTCGCCGGACGGGCGGTGCAAGACATTCGATGCGTCCGCAAATGGGTTTGTCCGAGGGGAAGGCGCTGGCGTCGTCTTGTTGAAGCGCCTCTCCGACGCTCAGCGCGCGGGAGATCCCATTTTGGCAATCGTTCGTGGATCGGCCATCAATCAAGATGGCCGGTCGGCAGGCATTGCAGCCCCAAACGTGCAGGCTCAAGAAGCCGTGTTGCGCAAAGCGCTCGCGAACGCGCGGCTGATGGCCGAAGACATTGGCTACATCGAGATGCACGGCACGGGGACTCCCCTGGGTGATCCGATTGAAGCAGCAGCATTGGAATCGGTTCTCGGCAAGCCGCGTGATGATCATTCTCGGTGCGTGCTCGGCGCGGTGAAGACCAACATTGCGCACCTGGAG
>CAZETM010000901.1:0-3972 GCA_964514885.1 uncultured Polyangium sp.
GTAAAACGTCTTGGGCTCGACGCCGAGCAGAGCGTAGCCGCCATACGCGGCACCGATGAGCGCCAGGGTGTCGGCAAAGATCGTCGACAAAACCAGCGTCATCACCATGGCGATGAAACGCGGTCCGATCAGAAACGAGATGGGATCGATCGCGAGCACACGCAGCGCATCGATCTGCTCGGTGACCACCATGGTTCCGAGTTCGGCGGTGTTGTTCGCACCGACGCGGCCGTTGATCATGAGGGCCGTGAGCAGTGGGGCGATCTCGCGCAAGATGGTGAAGCCCGCGGCCCAACCGAGCAGTCCTTGCGCGCCGAGACGCACGACGAGCGGAGCGGCTTGAATGACCACGAGCGATCCGGTGAAGAGCGCGGTGACGATCACGATGGGGATGGACCTGACGCCCATCTTGTGGAGGTTTCGCAAGATCTCTTCGCGATCGATGCGCAGCGTGAGCATCCTGCGCAGGATGCGACCGCCGAGCACGGCCATGCCGCCGACGGTTCCGGCGACTTCGAGAAAGCCCGTACCGACCTCTTCGAAGATGCCCACGTCGGCGGGAGGAGCGCCTGACGGTGGCGCTGGGCGACGTCGCGCACGCGGGATCGCGGGCGGCGTGTCGCTGACAGGCGTGGGGTTTGCCGGAGAACGGCTCATGAACGGGGCGATCTTAGCCCACGGGTGCTGACCGCGGTTGGCGGGACAGGGTGTTTATTGTGACGCGTTGCGCCGGTGGGCGTGTTGCGGTGCGTAAGGTTTTGGGAAGGTGAGGGCGGGGAGGTTGGTGAAGTGGGGGGCGCCATGCGTCCGAGACTTGGACAGGGTGGCTTCCACCGTGGTTGCAAAAAAATTTCGGTCGGGTCGGTGCCGTGGCTCAGCAGTTCGAGTGGATTGCTCTGGTGCACCTCTATGATGTAAAGGCGGACGAAACTTGCGTTCACCCTCGACATGTACGATAGACTCGTCCGCATGGCGGATGCCGACATTTCGGGGTCACCAACACTCGAGCCTGAAACCGAGTTGATCGAGCCTGATACGTCTATCAGGCCGTCGTTGGCGCAGTCGATCCTGGGTTCCCTGCAAATTGCGAAGGTGGAGTGGTCGATCTTCCAGCTATATAAAAACTGGAAACAGGGTGTTCTCCAGATTTCTCCCAACTTCACACGGCAGTTTGTGTGGGATGAGCGTCGGCAAGTACGCCTGGTGGAGTCTGTCCTCGCACGCATTCCGTTGCCCGCGTTTTATCTTTCGGAGGAAAGCGAGCAGAGGATCATCGTGATTGATGGTCAGCAGCGGTTGACCACGCTTTTCCGATTCATCGACGATGACCTCGAACTGAACGGACTCGAGTTCTTCCCCGACCTTCAGGGCAAGAAGTTTGCGGAGCTCGAGGGTCGATTGCAGCGCCGCTTCGAGAACACCGCCTTGACCTGTATCATCATTCAGCCAGGCACCCACCCGGAAGTGAAATTTCTGGTTTTCGAGCGCTTGAACGATGGTGGCGTGCCACTGAATACCCAGGAAATGCGGCATGCACTTTTCAACGGCAATGAATTGCTATTGATATCGCGCCTCGCAGCCGACATGTCGCAGGGATCGTTCCGCGACGTCGCTGGCACAGGTGGCGATGATACACGAATGCAAATTGGTGGCGATGACCCACGAATGCAAACAGAGGAACTCGTTCTTCGCGCAGTGGCATTTCTGTTTCTGGGGCACGATCATTATACCGGCAATCTCCGAACGTTTCTCAATGAAGCAATTACTCGACTCAACATGACGCCGGAGCGCCTTCCAGGTCTCGAGGCTCGGTTTCTCAACGCACTCGCGAGGACCAAGTTTGTTTTTGGTGAACATGCATTCCGTGGGTATGTTTCGACCAAAAAGTCGTGGACACGTCGGATCAATGGCTCGATCATGGATATCGTACTCGTGGGCTTCGATCGATACTTTCCCGAGGGAAAACCAATGTCTACGGAAATAGCGGCAGACATTCGGGGGCGGTTGGCGCGGCTCTGCGACGATGCCTCGTTCAGCAATGCGATCACCCGCGCGTCGCAAACGTCGACGGGGGTGAACACCCGCTTTCACCTATGGATGCAGGAGCTCGAACATGTTGCATAGCGTGTTTTTGGAGGGGTTTCGATCGTTCGAACAGCCCACGACGTTGCCATTCGGAAAGCTGACACTCATTGCGGGGGCAAACAACGTCGGAAAAAGTTCGGTCATTCAGGCTATCTTGGCATTCGTCCAATCAGAGGAGATGCAGAGCCGAGACCAGCTTCTTCTCGATGGGCTCTGGTGCCAACTTGGGTCGTTCGACCAAGTAGTATCAGGCACGTTACCAGCGAATCGACGCTCCTTTTCGATTGGCCTCACAGGCACGAACCGGGGCGGTACGGAATCGGTAGATTGCCTTTGGTCGTTTGGCCCGCCGGATGATTCCTCGTCGTTAACGGCTCCAATCGTGCATTGTGAGTATACGTCTGGCAATGCAGCCGGGTGCCTGAAGCGGGTTGATGGTCAATGGCAATGGCATGCTGCCCCTCCCGTCTCGGAACTCGGTGATGCCTCCTTCGTGAATCCTTGGCGTGTGAATCGACGAGTCCGCGATCGCGGCGTGTCTTTCGTCGACTTGCTCACCGTGATCGATGGACCACCGCTCTACGTTGGGCCATTCCGCGTTCCTCCTCAAAGGCTATACCCCGCTCGTTCGACTGCTGCTGGTCCGCCATTAGGGGCCTACGGTGAATACACTGCATCTGCACTTTGGGCCGGCCGCAATTTGCGCACCGACATTCTTCCGCCAGGTACGCCTGATGGGAAGGCGCCACTTCTTTCTACGGTCAATGCTTGGTGGTCCTATGTCTTCGACGGCAAACTCGCATTGCAGATCGATGCACCGGCACTCGGTTTTACGCTCGCGGTCGACACGCCGTCCGCAGACAGGTTAGGGCTCGAACGAGTCGGCTTCGGGCTTTCGCAGTCGCTCCCCGTGATTGCAGCGTCGCTCCTGTCGACTCCCGGTGACTTCGTCTGCTTCGAGACGCCAGAAGCTCATATGCACCCGGGAGCGCAGCACCGGCTCTCACGGCTTTTCGTCGAGCTCGCTCGACGTGGGCGTCAAGTGGTCGTCGAGACTCATAGCGAGCACGTCGTCAATGCTGTGTGCCTCGCCATTAAAGAGGGCATTCTTTCTAACGATGACGTTTCAATGCTTTTCTTCGAGCAGCGCGATGGTCGTACAACCTTTCAAAAAGTCGATATCGATTCACAAGGCCGAAAGCTCAAGTATCCGGCCGGTTTCTTTGACCAGGCTGCAATCGATCTGGCGGACCTGATACGATGACACCCGTTGCGCTCCTCAACCACGATTTCATCGATGGAATGGCTCATCGTACGGATCTAGGCCCTGTGGCCGTGGCGCTTCAAGATGCACAACGAAGGCTACAGCCAGCGCCGCTCCACGTTCATCCAGACATCAGCGTACAACAAACGGGCGCCGGTGGTTTCATTCAGTGGGCAAATCGAATGCGCAATGCCCATGATGATGGCCACAGAGCGCTGTCGGAGCTGCTTTTACGCCTTTTGAGCGGCCCCTTCGTTACGGATCTACCGACAAGCGACGTTGAAATCGACCGCGAAGATCCTCCTTTACCGGAATTTCCAGCCTGGAGATCCGCGGCAGTTCGTCATTTGGCACAGCACACGTTTTTTGCACCAGCGACCATGCCATCGGTCCTGTCGTTCGATCCGCGGTCTGAACTGAACGAATCGCAATATCGGTTCACGCAAGGAGGTGCGACGACGGAAATCGATAATTTCAGGAGTGTTTCGGGGTTCAAACAACGACTCGATGCGCTTGCTATCGAGGGGCTTTCGGGCGCTCTTGCCATTCTCGACAAGGCGGGGCGCCAATGCAACCGTTTGATCATTCTCGACAAAGCACGCGAGTCGGCTCGTCGTTGGACG
>CAZETM010000902.1:0-3969 GCA_964514885.1 uncultured Polyangium sp.
CTTGGCCTGGCGCTCCACGCACCAGCGTGTACTCGTCCTGCGCCCCTCCACAACCGACCGCGGTGATGGTCAACGCACAACAACTCGCAAACACACTCGTTTTGGTAGGTCGAAACGTCACAGCCAGTGCCTCCGCGCGACATGCAACCACGAGCGATGGAGCCGGGACAAGTTTGCGGCGAATTTGCCGAGGATGCAGGGTCACTCAAATTCTTCCACGCTCCCTCTTCCCCTTTGTTCGCAGTTGCCGTATCGTCCCGGACGATGGTTACTTCTGCCGCGATTCGCGCCGAGCTTGTTTATGCCCTTCGTAATGACCTCATCGGCCCCGACCCTGATGATCCTCGCGATGCCCCTTTCGCGCGCGAAACGCTTTCTTCGTCGCCGTCGCATTGGTATTTGACCGGGTTTTTGGCGCCCACGGGGCAAAAAACCGAGGAAAAACAAGACGAAGAAGCCGACGATGAATTGTCGTCCGCGCTCGATGATGCCGCGGAAGGCGAAACCGAAACGTCCACTGCGCGCCGCCCGATGTTTCCTTCCAGCTTGGGTCTGAGCGTCCTGGTACGCGCAGAATGCAAGCGCCTCACGGTGCGCGTGACCTACGGAACGTATGAGCCCAAAACACCGGAAGCACGAATCGAGAGCGAAATCCGTCGCGCAGGCGATAGCGACGTTCCTCCCGCCGAAGATACTCGGTCACGCCAGCATTGGATCCGCTCGCCGCACGATTACACGGTGCACATTGCGCTCGACGACAAACCGTACTTCGAGCCCATCAAAGGCTCGGATGGGATGGCATTACGCGTGGTATTGCGCCCGGTTCAGGAGACCGAGCTTGACTTTGTGGACAATGGAACCAGGTATGCGACCATTTTTTTGGTCAATCAACGCACGCCCATCGGACGCCCCGAAGAAGACCGAGGGTTCTCGTTCCAAACCCAAATGACGGTTTCCTCGGCCGAAGATTTCGTACCACGACCCAATTTACGTGGGGCGAGAAAAGACGACGACATCGACGAAAAGATCGGCGACTTGTTGTATCGCGATTCGTTCGAATACGCGGTCGGGCACGGGGTTTCTACGACAGCGAAAATCCAAGGCCAAGGCAAAGACGGATTCTGCAATGAAGTGTCCACGACGTGGCTTCCTTCGGCCGAAGTGGAAAAAGTCGAGCATAACGACAAGATTGTCGGCATCGAGCTAAAAATGGCCGAGCTGGCCAAGATAACGGACGGGAAAACCGTACGCGAAAAGCTGGGACGGCTCCCGATTGCTTATGCGGAATGGATTGGCCAGCAAGACACCGAGGTAGACGGGCATGCGGTGCGTAAAGATACGGCGGAAACGTTATTGAGTGCCGCGCGGCGGGCGAAAGAACGGATCGATCGAGGCATTCGGGTATTGGAGACCGATTCGTTGGCGCTCGAAGCGTTCGCGGTGGCCAATGAAGTGATGGCGGCAGCGCAGATTGCGCGCGAAAAGATCAAGGACCCGGAGAAAGTCGCCGCGGGCAAATTTTATCCGGCTTGGCGCGTCTTTCAGCTAGCTTTCTTGTTGATGAACGTTCCTGGGCAAATCGATCCGACGAGCGACGAGCGCGACGCGGTGGATTTGATCTTTTTCCCGACAGGCGGAGGAAAAACCGAAGCATACTTGGGCCTAGCGGCCTTTACACTCGTGTTGCGGCGGCTGAGGCATTCCGGGAACTCGTCCGCGGGCGTGACGGTGCTCATGCGTTATACGTTGCGGCTGCTCACGCTGGATCAATTGGAACGTGCCGCGGCATTGATTTGCGCGCTTGAACTGAAGCGACGGAAGGAGCCGCAGAAATTTGGCCCCAAACGCTTCTCGATTGGTTTGTGGGTCGGAAAGAGTGCCACACCAAATCGTTTTGGTTCGGAAAAGAATTACGACGAATCGACGGCCCTGCGTCGCGTGAATGCATTTCGAGAAAACCCTCAGAAAAACGCGTCACCGATCCCGATCGACAAGTGTCCGTGGTGCCAAAGCCCCTTCGATCAAGAGACGTTCGACCTGAAGCCGGATTATAAAAACCCGCAGCAGCTTCGGGTGAAGTGTGGCGAAAAGAAATGCGAATTCCGGTGGCAAAAGGAATTCCCCGAAGGCATTCCGATCCTCGCGGTCGATGACGAAATCTATCGCGAGCTGCCGTGCTTTTTGATTGCCACGGTGGACAAATTCGCCAGCTTACCGTGGGAGGGCAGAACGGGTCTTTTGCTTGGGAAAAACGTCACGCATTACAATGAGCTGGGTTTTTACGGCCCGGCGCAAACGCCGCCGAACGCGAAAGCTTTGCCCGAGCCATTGCTACCGCCCGATTTGATCATCCAAGACGAGCTGCATTTGATCTCGGGGCCGCTTGGTACGATCGTGGGTCTGTACGAATCAGCGATCGATTATTTGACGACGCGGCAGGTGGGGGACAAAAAGATCCGGCCGAAAATCGTGGCGTCGACCGCGACCGTGCGTCGCGCTCAAGCGCAGGTACAAGCGTTGTTCGGAAGGTCGCGCGTGGAAGTCTTTCCCCCGCCCGGACCCAATCGTCGCGATTCCTTCTTTGCGCAAACGGTGCCCGTAACGAGAGCGAATGCGCGGTATTACGTGGGTCTGTCCGCGCCGGGCCGGAGTCAAAAGGTGCTTTTGATGCGCACGTATATTGCGCTTTTGGCGTCGGCACAAAAAGCGTATGCCGCGAATCCGAAAGAGGCTGACCCGTACATGACGCTCGTGGGGTATTTCAATAGCCTGCGGGAGCTGGGCGGATCGCAGCGTATCGTGGAAGAAGAGGTTCGCGCGCGTTTGATGCGCATGTTTTTGCGCCATCGCGTCGGAGAGACCGGCACGTTGTTCGTCAATCGAAACATATCCTTCGAATGCGTGGAATTGACCAGCCGGCGGACGACGGATGCGGTCAAAGAAGCCAAAGAGCGTTTGGAGCAGGTCTTTTTCGATAAATCGAAGAAACACGCTTCGGTGGATGTAGCGCTCGCGTCGAATATGATTTCCGTCGGCGTCGACATTGCCCGTTTGGGGCTCATGGTCGTCTGCGGGCAGCCGAAAACGACGGCTGAATACATTCAGGCCACGAGCCGCGTCGGACGTGATGCGAATCGCCCGGGTCTGGTCGTGGCGTTGCTCAATGCGCACAAGCCTCGGGATCGTTCCCATTTCGAGCATTTCACGGCGTACCACAATTCGTTTTACCGAGGTGTGGAGGCGACGAGTATTACGCCATTTTCGCCGCGCGCGGTGGATCGAGGTTTGGCGGGGCTGGTCGTGGCATTGGCCAGGTTGGGCGAACCGAGCTTGACGGCACCTGATAGCGCGGAAAAAATCGTGGATGTAAAGGATCGCTTGGGATTCATTGGCGACGTGATCACCAGCCGCGCGGAGGCGCACCGGAAAGCTCGTGATGGCGACGATCCGATCGACGGGGTCAAAGCGAGTTTGCGCGAGCGAGTGGATGCATTACTGGATAGCTGGGCACGCGTGGTAAAAGACGATCCGGCGAAAATGGGCTTGGCGTATCAAAAATACGAAGAGCAAACATCGAAACGGTGGCTGTTGCGTATGCCGCTGGATGAAGAATTGGTCAACTGCCGAGATCACGAGCGGGTATTCGTGGCCAATCGGTCGATGCGTGATGTCGAAGGGACGACGGACGTGTACGTCGCGGATTTGCGACAAAGCCAGATGGCGCTGACGAGGGACGAGTCATGACGAAAGATTTGTGGAAAGTTGGCGTCAAGTGGCGAGATCGACGTCCCGAAGGCAATCTGCGGCATAGCCAGATCATTACCTCGTTCGGCCCGGGATCGCTGGTAGATTTCGTGGACGATGCGGCGATCGTGGCTGGGTTGTCCTGGTGGGCCAAAGGGGATCCCATTGTCGAGGATCGCTTGCTGGCGATGTTGGCGAAAGAAGAAGATTATCGCCACATCAAGT
>CAZETM010000903.1:0-3969 GCA_964514885.1 uncultured Polyangium sp.
CCGCAAGGTGCCAAGACGGCCGCGATCAAGACGGCCATCAAGGTGGTTGTCAAGGCGCTTCGCTCGGCTGCTGCGCTTGACGCTGTTGCGATGCTGACCAAATTAGAGGCCTCACCCGCCGTACTACGAGCGGTAGTCAAACACGCGGCGACAATCGCCACTACACTCGAAGGGCTGCTGAAATACGAAGATCTCGTGCTGCAAACCATCCAAGACCAGGTGAGGAATGCGCTGACGAATGTTGGCGTGGTCACTAGCACCGCTGCGACCGCGGGTTTCATGGTAAAAAAGATTGTCCAGGGCGCCCTTTGAGGGAGGAAGGGCATTTACCACCATGCGTAAAAAACAATTGAGGCGCCGCCTCGAGCGGATCCAAGACGAACTCGACGAGACCCAAGCCTTGGCCTTTGCGCTCATGGACACCGTAAAACCTAAATGGGGTTGGCGCGCGCGATTTCTTCTGGAGCTTGGCTTCACGGATGCTGACGAAGACGCCATGATCGAGTTTCATAAGTGGTTGAGCAAGCAAGACCACGCAACGGTGACGGGCGAAGCGATGATCGAGGCATTCGATAAGCGGATGCGTAAACCATTCAAGGGCAAACTCGAAGGTCTGTTCGCGGCCCAAGTCAAGGACCGTTGGATGAGAGGGAGGTTCTTGCAGTTGGTACGTTCAGCACGGGAGAAGGCGACATGAAGAACAGGACCCGTGAACATATCGAAAACCTCGAGCAGAAGTTACAATACATGCACACGATTCGAGCGGCACTCTTGAATGCGTTGGGCCCGAAACAAAATGTCCAGGTAGCAAGAGTCAAGCACAGGCAAGAACGTCTCATCGCTGAACAAATTCGGAACCTGCAAACACAAGCGTCTGAATTGACGGACGTCCTCATGGGACTTACGGACAAGGTAAACCCCTCCGGCGTGTCTTATGCGGTTTATGCCTTAGGCTCAGGATATACGGCACGCGACGAAAAGGCGCTGCAAGCATTCTGGCACAAGATGTCGCTCATGGACCAATCGACGCTCACGCGAGAACGAATGAATGCAGAGTTTGATGCAATGGTGCACGGATTCTTGAAGGGGAGCTTGGAACACATCCTTCGAAGGCATTACCCAGACGGACAGCACCTCGATCTGTATCGCGTTTTCTTTGGTAACCTTGAACCGCCTACGTACGAAGTCGACAATGAAGACGACGACGAACCGCTCTCGATCGATTGAGCAAACCCGCTCACCCCGCAAACAAACTCGGTCCGAGCACGACTGCACCGAGCAAAATCCGGTACACGCCAAACGGCGCCAAGCCAAATCGCGCGAGGTACCGCAGAAAAGAAGCAATCACCGCGAGCGCGACGACGAAGGACACGATAATCCCAATCGCGAGCGACGCGGGACCGGTGGGGGAAGCAAGCAGCGCCGAGCCACCTTTGTAAAGGTCGTATACCGTGGCTGCACCCAGCGTCGGAATGGCCAGCAAAAAAGAGAATTCCGCAGCCGTCGCCGTACCAAGCCCGGCCAGTTGACCTCCAACAATGGTCGTCATCGAGCGAGACGCTCCAGGCCACAAGGAAAAACATTGCGCCAAACCAATGAGGAAAGCTTTGCGGAGCGTGACTTTTCCCAGGTCATCTTGGCGAGGTTTTTCCTGTTTGGAGCGCAGCGCTTCGACGACGATCATGACGATTCCGCCGACGATCAGCGCCAAGCCCACCGGTCGCGGACCAAAAAGGTGCTCCTTGATCACTTTATGGAGCGTTAGGCCCACGATCGCAGCCGGCAAAAACGCAATGGCAACGGCTCCCGCAAGCTGCAAGCTCGCGCGGTCTTTTTTGAGGCAACCTTTTACCAGACCGAGCAGTTTGGCGCGGTAATACACGACGACCGCGAGCACCGCGCCAAGCTGAATGACGATATCGAGGGTTTTCGACGTTTCGTCGGAATGACCGAGCCACGCGCCGAGCAGGATCAAATGACCCGTCGACGAGACCGGCAGAAACTCGGTCAATCCTTCGATGAGACCCAGTAGGAATGCGTCCACGCTCTACTTCTTGAGCTGCACGCCCAGCTCGTTGAGCTGTTCGTTCGATACCGGCGTAGGCGCGTCCGTCATCATGTCGGTGCCTTTTTGCGTTTTCGGGAAAGCGACGACATCTCGCAAGCTAGCGGCTCCGCACAGAAGCATCGCAAGTCGGTCGAGACCGAATGCAACACCTCCATGCGGCGGCGGACCATATTTGAATGCGTCGAGCAAAAAGCCAAACTTGGCGCGGAAGTCTTCGTCCGACAAACCAAGCGCTTCGAAGACCTTGGCTTGCACATCGCGCTGGTGAATACGAATCGACCCACCGGCAATCTCGTTGCCATTCAAGACCAAGTCATACGCGCGAGCTTGAACCCGGCTATTGTCTTTGCCAAGGTATTCGATATGCTCAGGCTTGGGCGACGTGAAAGGATGATGCGCCGCCGCCCATTTGCCACTTTCCGATTCCTCGAACATCGGAAAGTCCGTCACCCACAAAAATCGCCATTGACCTTGCGGAACGAGGCTCAACTTGTGCCCGAGGTGCAAACGCAAACCGCCGAGCACTGCATTGACCAGCTTGAACGAGCCGAATTGGAAGAAGAGCATGTCGCCCGTAACCGTTCCGAGCGCCGCATTTACGGCATCGCGAGCTGCCGCAGTAATCGTCTTGTTGAGCGGCGACTGCGTCCATTCTCCATTTTCACCCACGCGAGCACGAGCAAGCCCGCGAGCGCCGAAGCCTTTGACGAATTCTTCGAGCTTGTCGGCTTCGGTTCGTGACAGCCCCGCCGCTTCTTTGGCCGGAATGCGCAATGCTTTGATGATGCCCTTTTGATCGAGCGCGGACTTGAACATCGGCACGCCGCCGCCATCCATCGGGCGGAGCACTTCCGTCAAGTCGGCAAGCTCGAGGCCAAACCGCACGTCGGGTTTGTCCACGCCATACTTGAGCATTGCGTCGTGGTAGCCCATGCGCTCGAATTGCGCCGGCAATTCGACATCGAGCACGTCTTTCCAGATGCGCTTGACGAGGCCTTCCATGGTCGAGAAAATGTCTTCTTCGGTCACGAAGGACATTTCGACGTCGATTTGCGTGAACTCAGGCTGACGATCGAGGCGCAGGTCTTCGTCTCGGAAACAACGAACGATTTGGAAGTATCGTTCAAAGCCCGCCACCATGAAAAGCTGCTTGAAGATTTGCGGCGATTCGGCGAGCGCATAAAACGAGCCTTCGTTGAGGCGCGAAGGGACCAAGAAGTTACGCGCGCCACCGGGGGTGTATTTCACCATGAATGGCGTTTCCAGCTCGGTGAAACCTTGGCCGTGGAAATAATCACGGGCTGCGCGATAAAGCTTGGAACGGACGAGGAAGTTTCTTTGGAGCGCAGGCCGGCGCAAATCCAAATATCGGTACTTGAGGCGAACTTCTTCTTTGGTATCGATTTCGTCTTCGATGAGGAACGGAGGTGTTTCGGAGCGCGAGAAGATATGCAGCTCCAATGCATTGACTTCGATTTCGCCGGTGGCGAGACGTGGGTTAGGCTGCCCGCCCGAAGATATTCGGGTTACGACTTGCCCGACGACTCCGATGCAGTATTCGGAACGAAGCTCGCCTGCTAGTTCGTGAGCGGCCTGGCCCAGTTCGGGACCGAAGACGACCTGGGTGAGACCTTCGCGGTCGCGAAGATCGATGAAGACTCGGCCGCCGTGGTCGCGGCGGTGTGCAACCCAGCCCATCAAGACGACGTTTTTGCCTACGTCGTTGGAGCGCAGGGCGTTGCAGGAGTGCGTGCGCTTGTTGGCCATCAAGAAGTCCGGCATGGGCGCGCAGCATAGTCGGTCAAGCGCGGCTATCAATGTGTTCGAGCGTGGGAGGTGGAGGATTTTTGTGTGGGCGGGGTTGCTGGGCGAGCCCGATCAACGCGCAGCCTCCCAATCTT
>CAZETM010000904.1:0-2510 GCA_964514885.1 uncultured Polyangium sp.
ATCGTTCCAATATTGGTACACCCAGCCCAGGGTGGTATCGTCGGTCCAGGCCGAATCGAGCGCGGGATCATTCAGCGCTTCGATCACCGAACGCAACGTGGCCGGCGGAATCGGAAATAGCCGCGTCAAACCCACATTGCCAAACAATCCCGGGAGGTCCAACGAAAGCTCGTCGTAGACCAATTCCAGAAGCGTGACAAACCCTTCCGTATCGTCTTCGCACAAGGCCGGAGCCACCTCGCGGAATTCTTTGTATGCAGGGCTCATCCAACCTTTGGTCACCACATCGTGCGCGACCAGGCGCTCCGACCGTTTTTTGCCCGCGGAAAGGGCCTCCATGATCCGCAGCAAAATCAATCGATTGAGCAGCGTCGATGAAACTTCTTTGACCGCTTGCTTCAAGAATCGCGCGCGAACTTCGCCGGGCTTGGCCCTTTTCTGTTCGGCTTTCGGCACGGCGCGAATCTGTTCGTCTAGCCAAACTTCGAGGCGTTCGCGGCGTTTTTCCGTGGCCTCGGGCAAACCCGCCTGCTTGATCCGCACGCCGAGCAAATACGTCTTGTCGGCGGCGCCGCGAAAACCCTGCAATAACTCGCCGCGCAGCCTTCCAATGGTGCGTCGCAGCGCCATTTTGGCTTCGGGGGTCAGGGTCGCGTGGGGCATGGCGGCAGATCTCGGACTCGGTCGACAAATTTATAATTACACAATCCTTACCCGCTTCTTCTCCGCCAACAACGGCCCGATACGCGTCTCGATTTCCCGCAACAATGCCTCGAGCTGCGCCGGCGTCTCCAATTCCCGCCCCTGCAATCGCAATTCCACTTTCACCGTCGGCACAACCTTCGGCGCGTCACGCTGTCGCTCCTGATCCAATCGATCGTTCGCTTCTTCTTTCGCTCGGGTCAGCCGCGTCGAAAAACCGTCACGAAGCTGCTCCAGTCGCGGCGCTATCGCCTCCGGCGTCGTTTCCCACATTGCCTCCGTCACCGGTCGCAATACCCGATGCGCCTGATCCGGATCCAACAATTCGAATCCCGGCCGCCGCTTGATCTCCTGTCGCACCGCCTCCGCGTCCAATTCCTCGCGCGAAAGCAAGCTCCTCCGCGTCGCTCGATATTGTGACGTAATCCGCTCAATGGGCGCCATCAGCCACCGCGTTTCCATCCACGGTCGCTCCGACCCGAGCTGCGTCCGTAATGCCTCCGCCGCGTCCGCCACATCCGCCGCCGCTCCAACCGATTCCAACTGCGTCGCGTGCTCCTGAAGCGTCAGCGAGGCCAACTTCAGCGTGCTCAGCGCCGTTTCGTCCAGCTCCGCTTCCATTCGCCCCAACGTTTCGAATCCATCCCGCAATGCATCCACATATTGCCGCGACGTCGCCACCGTCGGCTGCACCTGTCGCGACGCTCGACACGCTTCGAGTGCCCGGCCAAACCTCTCCAGCGCCTCCGGGAAAACACGTTGACCAGGAACTTGAATGAATCGACCTTCCAGCCGCCGCAATCGTTCACGTTGGTTCCCGAATTGTAAAAAAATACAATCAGCAATCGCATCGTTTTCCCGATCCAACGTCACGCCCAGGTACGTCTCGAGCACCCCGCAAATTCGATTGCGATCTTTCTGCGTGATGTCCTGATCCAGCAGCGGAAAGAATGTCGCTTTGCGGAAATCGCGGTCCTTCTCGAATAAATTCTGCACCCCAGGATCGCGAACCGACGTCACCACCCCGCCCGCCTCCACTTCGATCCGGATTTTCCCGCCACGCAATAGCCCCGCCATACACGCCTGCACCACCTCCATCGGATACCCGAACGGAGGTCGTCCAAGCTGAGCCAATAACGAGCCGCCTTGAATCCCGCCCGCCTTCTTGATCATCTCCAGGATTCGCCGCGGAACAGGACCGTCACACGTCGGTTGAATTCGCCCCGCATCCAGTGACAGAATCCCCAAACCCTTGTCGAAAAACTTTTGCGAAGGACCCGAAAGCTGAGGTTGCAACAGTTGCGAGATTTCCGCCCCGAGAATCGGAATGTCCACGTATTGTGGATACAATTCCTTCAGCCGCTTTTCAGCAAATCCGTGCAGCGTGATCTCAATCGTCGAGCCCTCGTCGCGCGCTGGATAAACTCGCCCGCCGAAATACAACGTGCCATTCTGGAAGGCTTGTTGCACCACTTTGTACAGTTGTCGCTCCAGCTCCTCTTTGGCCATGACCTCTTCGCTGAATAGCCGCTTTCGCGCGTCATTCAATGAATCGATCTTCGGCGCGTATCGGTCGATCATTTTGCGCGATTGCCCCAATCGACGCATCAATTCCTCGGCTGGCCCCGTGCTCCCCACCACCCAAATGAATCGCTCTCGTAATGCCTCCGTCGTGCTCTGCCGCAACCATTCCTCTTCGTTGCGATCTCCCGACGGCACCCACCGAAAATCCACCGTCACCACCGCGTCTCCCGTCGCGTTTTTAATGCGCACGTCGTGATTGAAACGCCCATCCGAATAAAACGCCA
>CAZETM010000904.1:2610-3967 GCA_964514885.1 uncultured Polyangium sp.
AGCCGCTGCGGAAAACGATCTTTCAATTTCGCCAGCGCAATCCCCGCCGCGTCATCCAGCTTTTGCTGCCCCGTCGCCATGAGCCATACGCCACCTTTCAGCCGCGCACCCAGCTCTTGCACCAGGCTTTGCACCTTCAGCATCCGGTCTTCGTTGTCGTGCACGTATTGGCTCACTTCATCCACCACGATGAACAACGTCCGCCCCGGCGCCCGATTGTTCATCATGTTTTCAATCGCGCGCACGCTATCGATCACCGCCGTCGATTGATCACTTTGGGTCAAGCTTTGATTGTCCAGCCACGTCATCGGCTCGAGATATCGCTCCGGATCGAGCGCGTGCATCGCGTGCGAAAAATGCGTATCGGCCAAATGAGTATCCTTCAAGGCCGACCACGGACGCTTCAGCACCCGCGAGGCCGCAGCCAAAAATGAATCGTATTGTTTGTCCAGCTCCAGCCTCAGCTCGAAATTGGCCACCAAATTGCTGGTCGAACAATACTTCAATCGTAATTGCAATTGCCGCACGATGGCCGAATGCACATGCTCGCCATCCCGCGCGACCGCTCCGATATCGAATGCAACCGCCATTGGCGTGCGCCCCGAAACCAGATCGTTCCATGCGGCGCGTAATTGATGCGCCAACGGCGACGTGTCCCGCGCCAGCAGCGCGTCCGAAAGCGAATTCCCATCGGGCAACTTGTGCCCGTCCAGGCCCAATCCCACCAGCTTTGCAAAGCTTGATTTACCCGACCCATAATAACCGGATATCCAACACGCGGGGTTACTCGGCCCACCCGGTTTGTCCAGCTCGGACTTGATGTTTACGAGCAGCCGCTTCATCTCTTCGTGAATGCCATCTTTGCTCCGGGCAAACCGCAAATCTTCCGGCTTGTACCCGCCCGTGATGATGTATTCACGCACCTCGTCGAGGATCTTCTCCGGGCTTTGCTCGTGAAAATAAACGACCGGAGGAATGTCGCGCGTAACCTTGTATTCAAAAAGTTGGCCGATTTTCATGTTTCTACTCTGTCCAAACCCAAGCTCATACTCGTCAATGATCCCGCCCGCCTCGCTTCAGTCATCGATTATCTCGCATCGATTATCTCGTCGCCGGCATCGGCGAGCAAGGTTCCGCACCAACCAAGTCCAAAGGGATCTCCCTAACGTTCGCTTTCCCAGGCCAAACCGTCCCGAAGGGCGCGTTGTTGGTCGAGGAATTCAGGCAAGATCGCGGTGAACATGGTGGATGAAGTGGGGCCAAGTCGTTTGGGCCCAAAGGGTAACAGATGTTTCCCGCGCAGGGGAAGACTTTTTTGCTTCGGACGAACTGTTCGAATAACATCGCCAAGTGACGG
>CAZETM010000905.1:0-3963 GCA_964514885.1 uncultured Polyangium sp.
CCCAAGCAGAGGCGCCCCGACCACCTCCAGCCATTCTCCATGACGCCACAATCCAAATAACTTTACAATGGCGGGCCCAAGCGCTCCTAACGAAGCCGTCGTCCCCACCGCATTCGCGACCACCTCCGCGACATCCCCCGCCAGCTTCAGCAGCCCCGCAAATGCGGCATCTCCGAATGCTTCCACCCGCGCGGAAAGCGAATCTGCTATCAGCATTCGCCGCGACAAACAGAAAACGACCGCACCTTCCAACGTCGATCCCCACCGCGATGCCTCGATGATTGCTGGCTCCGTATCCGGGCGCCACCCAATCCGAAACCCTTCAGCCATTCGCGCTTCGGTCCCCCACGCAGGACCATGCATTCGTGTAAACCCAGGGATTTCCAAAATGCGCAATCGATGCAAAACACGAAGTCGTTCGCGATCTTGCTCCATCCGCCAATCAAACGACAACGTTATCGGCGTCATCGTCGGCACCAACCCCACTCGCTCCAAAATGGCGTGCACATCCCGCAAAAGCGGCGGACGCTCGGTCTTGGACGACAACCTCCCCACACGATCACCCGTGAACGTCCGCATGATCGTCGCAATCGTCGGATGCAGCTCTTCCGTCACCGCGCCACGTCGCGACCACGGCGGCGGCCCCGTAAGCGGCTCACGTACCAGCGCCGAAAGCAGCCCATCCAGCACGTCGACTCGTTTCGGGCTCGCGTGCCCACGCAATGCCGCCAGCGCCGATATCGTCGTTCGCAATGCAATGTGATCCGCCACCGTAGGACGCTGCGATCGCTTGCGCAATGCGTCCATCGTGCGGTCGAGCATTGCTTCAGCCACGCCCGCACCGACCAGCCATTCCAGCTCCCACCACATCGGCGACGGCATTCCCGCCTGATATCCGGAAAAACTATCCATTCGCGCGTATGTCCACGGAACGAGATGGCTTTGCCCACCAAGCGGCGCGGTAAGGGCTTCCGGCTCGGTTCCACCAGGTAAAACGCCATCCATTGCCGGCGCATGATAACCGCCGCAAACAAGCACCACATCGCCAAACGTCAATGCCCACGACGCATACGCACGCATGCAAACTTCCCGCGGCCCGTCCCGTTCACCGCCCGGCGTATCTCCTCGCACTTGTCGAAAATATGCCTCCAGCGCCGGCTCTAGCTCATCTGGCGTTTGCCCCTCGAACAAATGATCCCATAACGCATCGGAATCCGATGTTCCCGTGCGCTCACATAGCGCGGCTACCGCCTGCTCATATCGGTCGTCTTCGTCCCGATATCGATTCTCGATGCCCGTAAATGCCTTGCTCCATGCTGGCAAGTCCGCAAAACGCACCACCTTGTCGTGGTCGATTGCCCAGCGCAAAGCCACCCATTCCGGCGAAAATGCACAGAACGGTGCAAAACAAGACACCGGCCCCTCTTCGCTCAAGTAATGCGTGAATATCGCAATCGGCGGCGTGTGGTCGAGCGCCAATTCCCCAAGCCGATCATTGAAGTCGGACGGGCCTTCGATCAGCACCACCGCAGGTTTGACCCGCTCCAATACCGACGACACAAGCCGCGCGCACCCCGGACTATGGTGTCGCACGCCTACAACGAATAACCGCCCAGCCACGCCTAAAGCCTCGACCGCGCCGCGTGAAGAGCCGCCCAATGCGGCGCCTTGCGCTTGCTCACCACCGTCTCCAAATACCGCCGCAGCTTCTCTAGGTCCTCCGCATTGTCTTTGACCGCCGCACCCGCAAGGCAATCTATCACGTCTCCTGGATGCGCTTCGCCGTCACCCAGAAATGCCGCGCGAACTCCCACCGCGTGCGCCACCGCAACCGCCTCGGCCGTCGATAACACCGTCGACAATCGCTCCACCGGCTGCCCATCCGACGACGTCCCCGTTCGCAATTCGCGAAACATCGTCACCAGCACCTCCAACACCGACTCCGGCAATACCGCTTTTACCCCCGACGCCTCCAAAAGCCGCGTCGATTCTCGCCGCACCAAGTCAATCTCGGCCGCTAAATCCCCAATCGGAAACAACGTCTCGAAATTCAGCCGACGCTTCAACGCCGCGCTCATTTCATTCACGCCCCGATCTCGCGTATTCGCCGTCGCAATCACGTTGAATCCATCGCGAGCAAATACCACGCCCGCTTCACCCAATTCGGGAATCGTCAGCACACGGTCCGACAGAATCGACAATAGCCCATCCTGCACCTCAGCCGGACAACGCGTAATTTCCTCGAACCGAACGATCTTCCCCTCGCGCATCCCCGTTAACACGGGACCTGCCACAAGCGCCCGCTCCCCAGGACCTTCCGCCAACAAAAGCGCGTAGTTCCACGAATACTTGATTTGGTCCTCGGACGTCGCCGCGCTGCCTTGAATCGTCAACGTCGACACCCCCGAAATCGCCGCCGAGAGCAATTCCGAAAGCCAGCTCTTCGCCGTCCCCGGCTCGCCAATCAGCAATAGCCCGCGCGACGTCGCCAGCGATACCATCGCCCGATCAATCACCGCCGAATGCCCCACGAACTTTTGTTTAATGTCGCGCGACCGATCCCCCAATACGAAAGACCGCACCGATTTCGGCGACAACTTCCATCCCGGCGGACGCGGACCCGAATCCTCCGCAGCTAGCCGCGCCAGTTCGTCCTTGTATAACAATTCGGCCGGTGCACGTTGCAGACCCGCTTGTTTCGCCTTCTTCACGTCGCACTCCCGAGCTGCACGATGTCCCGCACCAATTCGGAAAATACGACGGGCGACAACTTGCCCAGCGTCACGTTGTCCTTTTCCTTGTGCCCTACCGAAACCGGTCCTATCTCTTGTTTCGGCTCCGTCATCTGCATATCTGCCGAAATCCCCGTCCGCAATTCCAGCGACGCCATCACCCCACCAGGCATATTCTTGTTCATCTCCCAAATCCATCCTGCGTCTTGCGGCGGCCCCTTACGCCAGCCTTTTTCCGTAAGACCCAAGATCTTGCCCACCGGCACGAATTGCTTCGTGCGCCGAGTGATCGAATACCCCTTCGCCTCGTCCGCCGTCGGGCTGTACGTATCGCGGGCAATCTGCTGGAACGGTTGCAAAATCCCGTAATCACCCAACACCTGCCCAAACGCCGCCTTCTCCGATTCCGGCAGCTCCAGCGGGTGAACGATTCCCACGTACGCCCCATCCTGCAATACAATCGCCGAATCCTGCGCATCCGCCAACGAGCTATCTTCCGCCACCCGAAATGCCCCCGTCCGAATTCCTTCCTCCGTATACACACCCCAAATCAGCCGTCGCACCAAGTGAATCAAGAGCGGATGTTCGAGAAACATCGCCCGAAACGAATCCGCTTCCCAACGCCGCTGCGAGCACATCGCCAATTCCAGACGCGTTATCTGATTCTGCGCAATCGCCTTGACGTCCTTCTTCAAAGCCTTCCACGCCGTCTCGGCCTCTTTGGCTTTCGCCGCATCGTCCGACTTGTTCGATTTCGGCAAATCCGTCAGCGTCTTCCCATTGCCATCCACCACGACCGGCTTCAGCGCTTCATCAAAGCTCACTCGGAATTGCCGCGAGCCGAAATCGAGCGTCCGTGAGCCATCCGGATCGAGGTCCAAATCAGGCACGAGCCTATCGGCCAGCTCGTCCGCCGACAAACCTCGATTCTGCGCTACTTCGTCCATCTTCTCGCGCGCTTTTTCTTGCAGCCCCTTGAACTTCACCTTCTGCGCCACCCCATTGAGATGCATCAGCGCCAAGTCGGTCCCAATTCGCGCCAGAACATCAAGACCCGACACCGCGCGCGCCTGCAAGTTTTCGCCCGGCCAAACTCGAATCATCGGCGTCAGCTTTCGCGCCACTTCATCGCCGCCCAACGTCCCGAGCTGCTGCATTGCCCAGTTTTCTTTGGAAGGTCAGACCTCCTGATCTCTACCGACGGTCCAGCCGGCCTTCGTTGCCACGACTC
>CAZETM010000906.1:0-3952 GCA_964514885.1 uncultured Polyangium sp.
CGTTGCGTGGCCCTGGTTTGTCCTGGCTTGTGGAGAGGGGCCGGGGGTGAGGCACTTGGCGTGGTGCTCGTTCGTCACGATGCGCGCGAGGTGCGTCCGGACCAACTGGACGCGATCCGCGGTAACGGTCGGCTTTTTCCTGACGCGCGATATGTTCTTCGCGACGTTTCGCCAGGTGCTCGCGACGTGATTCGCCGCGTGAAGGCTCGGCGGCAGGTTTGCCCCCGCGCTCGGTACGTGGTTTTCCGCTTCCACTGCGGTCGGGACGCGCGCCTTTTGCGTCGGGTTTGGTCGCAGCACGAGGGGTTGTCCGAGCGGTTTGATCCGCGTCAGAACGCCTAGGTTGCGCGGGTTTGGATCCGCGTGACGGGGACTTTCCGGGACGTTCGGACGGAGCTTCTCGGGACGTGCGAGCGGGGCCAGGACGAGCCGCCCGCGAATTTGGTCTGCGACTATTCACGCAGCGCGCGATAGCAGACGCAGGCGTGGGCCTCAAACGGTCCGTCACCTTCTTTGCCCCAACCAAGCGCTCCGGACTCACGAATGCGGCGTTGGCGACCGGGGCTTAGCGGCGGTACAAGGCGAACCATGGAAGCCGTGTCCAAGCGTGCCGACGAAGAACAAACCAGCCCGCCCCGCAAAAAAGAAGCGGATTCCTCGCCCCCTGCGGATGCGGGTCGGTGGGGGCGGTTGGCACGACCGGCCGCGTATGCCGTTGCTGCGGTGATGTTTTTTGGTGCGCTTGCGACCAGCGGAATTTGGGATCCGTACGAACTCGACGCTGCCGAATTGTCGCGGCGGATCGCCATCCATGTCTTTGGCGCAAAGAGTCTCGAGCTGCCGGATGCGATGAACGACATGCCAACGCTCAGCGATCTGCGCATGGGCGAGCTGCCGTTCACCTCGATGGCGCTCGGTTTCAAGCTGTTCGGCCTGCGTGATTGGACCGGCCGCTTGCCGCTCGCGATCTGGGCGCTGTTCGGCGTCATCGCGCTGCACGAGCTGCTCGCGCGTTTGTCCGGGCGAAAGGCCGCACTTTACGGCGCGGTCGCTCTGTCCACGATGCCGCTTTACTTCATGCAGGCGCGCACGATGCTCGGCGACATCGTCACCATGGCTGCGCTCTCGATGGCCTTCTCGGGCCTCGTGGGTGCGCTCGTCGATCGCGCTCGTCCGCGAGCAGATGGTTCACCGTCGAACGATCGCCAAACGTTGCTGGTCAAACTGATTTGGTTGGCCGTTGCTGCGCTTGGTCTCGTGAGCGGATACCTGTCGCGAGGGCTGCTCATCGGCGTCGCGATTCCCACGCTCACGGCAGGTTTCACCTGGATCGCGTTGTGCCAAGGCGGCAAGCGCTCACGTGGTGAAAACGTGCTCGGTGCCGCCTCACTGCTGGTCGGCATCGTCGTCGCATACTTGGGGGTCAAACTATATTTGAACACGTCTCCCACGTCGCCGCTTCCGCGATCCTTGGGCGTTTTGCCCATCGCCAAAGCCGGCGTGGAAGTCACGTTCGACCGGACCCTCCGTCACCTGGGGCATGCGATTTTCCCGTGGAGCGCATTCATTCCGCTCGCGGTAGGAAGGCTTTTCCGTGCGCCCGAGGGCCTCGATGACGAGGCTACGCGACGCGAAACAGGACTGCGCCTTGCTCTACTCGTTGGCGTCGCCGTGGCGTTTGCCGTCTATGCGTTCGCAGCGCCCTACGCGGTGTTCGTTCCGTTCAGCGCCGTCGCGCTCTTGGCTGGCATCGCCGCTGTCGTCGTGGCGGACTTCGATCGCGGTGCACCTCCGTCGCGCAGCATCGCCGTGGGCACCTTGCTCCTCGCGTTCGTGCTCTATCGCGACATGCAACTCGAACCGAGCCGCGTGTTCAGCGTGTTCGAGGTGGACAAACCTTCGTTTCCGAAAAGCTTTGAGGACAAAGCAACGTCGCTCATGCGCTTGTCCATGCTCTCGTTTGCCGGGCTCGTTGGCATCGCTTGGTTCGAGTCGAGCGCTCCGCGTCTTCCTGCCGCGTTCAAGGTTTGGCTCGACGATTTTTTTGCCAGCTTCCGTCGTTCGGTCGAAACGTTCGTCTCCATCTGGAACGGCAATCTGCTCTTCGGTCTGGTCGTCATCGAAGCCGCGCTCGTGGGCCTCGGTCTGATGCTCTTCGTCGGCTCACGTTTCGGCTGGGCATCTACGCAAAAACTGCCGAAAAACTTCGTCGAGTTCGGGTTGAACCTCTGGTGGGCACTGCCACTGGTAGCTGTCGCGATTTTCAGCCTGCTCGTCATCGTGCGCGACGCCTTCCGGCTGCTGTTCACGAAGACGCGAATGCCGCGTGGAGCGGGCGTGCTTTTCGGAGCCCTCGTCGCCGGGGCGGTTCTGTCGTTCGGCTACTTTCCCGCGCTCGCAGCTCAGGTTTCCCCAAAGGAAGTGCTCGACGCATACGCGCGGCTCCAACGATCCGGAGAGCCTCTCGGGCTGCTCGGCGTGCGTGCTCGCGCGATTGCCTATTACCAACGCGGTGGTGAGGTCGTCTCTTTCGATGCTGCCACGCAGGCTTTCGAATGGATGACCGCAAGTGACGAGCGACGCTGGCTGATCGTGAAGGCCGATGACCTGCCGAAGCTCAACTCGATGTACCGCAAGCTCAAGGGCAAAAACCTCCCCGTGCTCGATGCGCGCTCGAGCCAAATTCTTTTGGTCTCAAATGATTTGGGAGATCGGCCGAACGAAAATCCGTTGCGCACCACGGTGCTCGATGAGCCTCCTACGCCCATGTACACGGCTGACGCGATGTTCGAGGATCAGCTCGAGATGCTCGGTTGGGAAGTGCGCGATCCCAAGGGAGAAGTCGTCGAGACGGTGGTCCCGCAGCGCAAGTACCACATGCGTTTCTACTACCGCGTAGCCAAGCCGATCTCGGGCAATTGGAAGGCGTTTTTGCACATCGATGGCTTTCAGCGTCGGTACAACGGCGATCACTCCGTGCTCGACGGCAAGTACGCGCTGAATCTTTGGCAGCCCAACGATGTCGTCGTCGACGATTACATCTTCGAGCTCGAGCCGAATTTCACGCCTGGTGACTACAACGTGTATGTCGGCTTTTTCTCGGGCGATACGCGGTTTCGCGTGACGCGTGGCAACAACCAAGACAACCGAGTCCTTGCTGGTGCCTTGCGTGTGCGCTGAAGAAAGCCGCGTGGAAGGTTTTCCCTATTTGCCCATCTAGCGCAAGATTTCCATGAGCCATCACGCGCTCGGGATCTTGGCTCGCGATCGTCGATCTGACACTCGACGATCGCGAGCGCCTGGTCGCCACGATTCGTACGATCGCGTATTTACGCGACGGTGTCCTGAATCGTTCGACCTCGAACTAATTCTCTCAAAGCCCTGTCGGAAGCGGGAAACGACGCACGTAAACCCCGGAGTGATCGACGTTCTGGTCTTCCCAACCAAACGCGACAAACCCGCCTCCGCCAACGGCGACTGCAGGTCCGAGCCGAGCACCAACAGTGCCTGCTGCATCCGGTGTCGACACCAGGAACGCGTCGTTCTGACCCGTCACACTGTTGAATCCAAAGCCCGACGTTCCACCGATGAAGCGCGCCGAGATGGTTCCTGCGACGTCTTCCCACGTGACCGCGAAGAACCCGAGTCCCGCGGCGACTGCCGGATGCTGCTGCATACCCTCGGTCGTCGTGTTGATCAGGCCCTGTTCGTCTGGGCCTACCACGCGTTGGCGAGCTGCGTCGTAGTGTTGAAAGCGCAGATCGTCCCCATTGCCTGAGTGCCAAACGACGAGCGATCGGCCGTCTTCGAGCATCGCAACGTCGGGCTGGTTCTGCACGCCCGTTGTCTCGTCGTTCACGAGCACCGGAGCGCTCACGTCTCCATTTGCGGAGATCGTCAGCATGAAGATGCCGTCACCATCGCCGGGGCCTGCGCCCTCGTAGACCATGAC
>CAZETM010000907.1:0-3951 GCA_964514885.1 uncultured Polyangium sp.
GCGCAGATCGCATTTGCTCGGGCGCCATATAGTGCAGCGTGCCCATAAAGGCATTGGTTTTCGTAATCTCAGGCTCGGGAGAATTGACATTGGCGCTCAGATCTTTGGAAATGCCGAAATCGAGCACCTTGACGCATGGGGATCCGTCGGTGCGGTGTGTCAAGAAAAGGTTGGCGGGTTTCAAGTCGCGATGCACGATATGCGCGGCATGCGCTTCGGCGAGCGCATGGCACGCTTGCGAGACATAAAGAATGCAATCATCGATGGGCAGCGGTCCCCTTCGTTTGAGTATTGCCGCGAGGTCTTCGCCTTTGAGGAGTTCCATGACGATAAACGGCGCGCCCGAATCGAGGCGACCGAAATCATGGACTGCAGCGATATGCTCGCTCCGCAGTTTGACGGCAGCTTTTGCTTCTCGAATAAAGCGCTCGACGGCATGGCGGTCTTCGAGCGCTCGTGGGGTCATGAGTTTGATGGCTCGTTCCTGGTTGAGTTCCAGATGCCTGCCCGCGACGACGACGCCCATTCCTCCGGTGCCGAGTATCCGCTCGACTCGATATTTGCGGGCGAGCGTATCACCAATGGCGACGATACTGGAGATGTTGTCAGGGGACATGGGCGTACTCATGGTGGACGGTGTTGTGTGTCGGTGGCCTATTTGCAGCAGAAGGTAACTGGATTGGCGGGCGTGACTTTCGCGCTCGGATCGACCAATTCGATCGGTTCGCCGCCTGTTGGTGTACAGTTCAAAGGCGGCACGGGAGTTCTTGTACGGATGGAGTATTGTCCACCGGTCCGATCGGAAACGTATGTATCATTGATCGACACTATAATCGGCGGTGTTGCTGAATTGGGATCGCAACCGTTTGTGTCATACACCACGATTTCGCTTTCGCATTCACCTGAGCACTCGCATTTCGTGCACTCGCGTTTGCCTTTTTCTGAGGCATACACCACCGTCTTGGTGCTCGGCCAGTCATTGGGGCAATCGTGATTTCCGTTTTTACGGAGGCACGTCCCTTTCTCATCGGCACGAGTTGTAGGCGCAATGGTGCAAGATAACACATCCGTCGTCCAAGCTGGCGTCTCGACGATTTTGCCACCCTGCGGCGTACACGCACCAGCAGCCACGAGGACGGGTGTCTGAACACGGCAATATGGCATATTCGCAAGAGCCGGAGGTTTCTCGCATTGGAGAGAGAAGTTAGTCGTAATGACCATCCAGGCCACGGGGTCGGTATCATGATCAATCGTGCATTCGAGCACCGGTAATCCGTCACAATCTAGCGCATTCTGCTGATTATTCTTCGTGCACGCACACTCGGCACAAGTCGGCTGACCGGTGTGTCCGGCGAACAATCGCTCGGCGTTGCTGTTGTCTGGGCATTTCGCCACGCTGGCGTTCGGATCATGTGCTAATAGCCCGAGCGTCCGGTACTCCCAGCCATCAATTCGAGGATTGCATGCGACCGAATTGACACAATTGGGATTCCCACAGTCGATACCGTTACCGCATTTATCCTCGCCCGGCTGCCCATTGCCCAGATCCACGATTGCGTCTTTGTCACCATCGAACGTCCCGCACGTTGCCGTATCCGCGCATCCCTCCGTCAAAAGTGCGCACCCGTTTACCCCCGCGAATGAGCCGACGACGAGCGCCAAGAATACCCCGCGATACGACCACGTTATTACGCTTCGAGTCATGTCCCCGCCTCCTGATCAGAATCGACCTTGCAATGCAAATCCACCGCCCATGGGCGTGGCAAACGCCGAAGCTTCCACGTTGGGCCCCTTCGACGTTTTTCCCGACGACAACGCAATCACGATCGACGTTGCGCCCGCCGCCGCTCCGAGCGCCACCGCGCTCAGTGCTACACCATTGAAGACAAATTGGTCATGCGATAGCTTTCTCACACGATCGCACTCAGCCGTGAATTCGGTCACCCACGCGCATGCCGAATTGGGCGAAGCGCCGCTATCCCGTGACAGTTGATTCACAAGAGCATTCTTGTCGACTTCCATGGATCGGGCACCCAAGAAAAACCCGATCCCCACACCAGCACTCGCGATTGCCACCCCACCCGCCACGACAGCGGCTACCTTCGCCGTTCCTCGCCCCGTTTCAATCGGCTTTTCCGGCTTTTGCACCGGCCGCGCCTCGAGCTTCACCACGCGTTGCTCGCCAGCGCTCACGTCCACCGTCTGTCGTACCAGTTCGAGCCCCGCCATTGCCTCGATTCGATGCTGCCCAGGCTCGACGAATCTCTCTCCCTCAATCGGCGCTTTGCCAATAGGCTGCCCGTCCAAAAATACTTGCGTCCCCGTCATGGGTACATCGAATACGAGCGTTGCTGCACTCAAACGAGCTCTTGCCAATAGCGCTTTGGCCCGCTCGAGTTGTTCGGGCGGGTCGCCGGGCGGATATTCGCGAATGAACGAATCAAGATGTTCTGCAGCCTCTCGATTTCGCCCGAGCTGCATCTCGCAATCTCCCAGGCTTCCCGCGATCTGGTAATGACGTTTCAAGCTATATGCAGCGGCAAATGCTGCACAGGCGCCCGCATAATCTTGTTTCTCGAAAAGCGTCGTTCCCTCGTCATGGAGTTTTCGCGCTTGGTCCGTCACCGCGTCCTTCGCCTCTTCGTCGGCGAATGCCCAACGCTGAGGAGTCACGGCAAAGATGAGTGCAAAAAGCAGAATACGCGGATTCATTAAAATTTCGGTTCCTTTCCGCCGAGAGGTGGACGCCCGGCGACAGTGCCGTCGGACGAATGTTTATTCCTCGATTGCGTCGAGGGTCTTGGTACTTTCGTGGGTTGGCCGCGCGTAGTTATCTCGGGCGTGTCGACGTCATTCGATGACGGTGGAGTAATTGCCGGTTCGAGCCCATTGGTGGACGATTTATCTTCCGGAGCTTCGGTTGGGTTCGGTGGATCGGCCACCTTCGCACGCAGTGCTTCCGTGGATTGCGTCGCCGGACGTGACGAATGCGGGTCATCTCGATCGGGCCGAAGCACAAACACAAAGATGGCCATTGCCACCGCAAGCAATCCCGATACCAAAAGCCCAACGAATCGCGCTCCTCTTCGCTCCGTTTTCGGTGCAACAGGGTTTGCCTCGGTCTGCTCCTGCGCCTGGAGCGCGTGCTCCGTGGTCGTCGGATCGGGTGCGTCCACGATATCCCCATCACCAACGAAATCCCATCGGTTGAGACGCTCATTGCGGTGGCCGACGAGGGTGGGTTCGTCAAGTGAATCCAATCCCGGCGCGATGACGACTTTTTCCGATTCGATGAGGTTGGGCGCTCGTGACACTGGTGGCGTGATTTCTTTGACAAACTCGCGCGCTTCCAGTCGTGTCGTAGCGCGCCGTTTTCTCTCGGCTTCCTCCGTGTCCGCACGAATATCGAGCGTTAATTCAGCAAGGCGTTTTTCCAGGTCCTCGCGATTCGACTCGCGATTGTTATCGTCATCGTCGTGCGTGTTCTCCGAATGCACTCGTTTGTCTGCGGAATCTTCGATCATACGCCGATTCTTTCGCTGGCCGTGGCACCGCCGTGCTGCACGTATGCTGCGCGCCGTTCGGCACGCATGCGACGTTATGCCCACCGCCCCTGACCGTCGAGCTACCGACTGTCCCGCTCGAACACTCCAACGCGCAGCGGTGCTACTCTTCGCGCTGACTGTGGTGCGAGCACATTGATTTGGCAATATTCGGACGGCGAAATTTGTTCGGTAGATTGAAATGGAAAAGCGACATGCGTGGGACGGAAACCATGCGAGTGGGAGAGTCGATCGCATTCGCCCCGAGCGTCTGAGAAAGCGGGACGAGCCTGGGATCTGCAAATGACGTTTTTGAATCGTTGCCGACGATGCCTTCCGCGCTGGTCATCGGTCACTGAGAGGGGCTTCAACAGGCGTCACGAGCGTGGCGAAGCTATTCAATGATGCC
>CAZETM010000908.1:0-3940 GCA_964514885.1 uncultured Polyangium sp.
GGGGCCTGGTGAGATGAGGATGCCATCGGGTTGCAGCGCTTCGGCGCCGCGAACATCGATGGCGTCATTCTTTCGGACGTCGCACCGAGCGCCGAGTATTTCGAGATATTGGACGAGGTTATAGGTGAACGAGTCGTAGTTATCGATGACGAGTAGTCGCATCGGTTCCCCCCTACTCGAACGAGCGTAGCAGCTCTGCTTGATGCAAGTTGGGCTGCGGAGAGCGTTTTTTATCGGTAAATCAAGGGAAAACCGATGATTGGAAAAGATACGGAGCGGAAAAAACGGCTAGTCGCGACAAGACAGACTTCACGATCCGCCGCCGAATGCCGTCATCTTGCGGCTGATGAAATCGCTCTGGCCGTTTGGTTGACACAGGGCGCATCACGCCGCTAACGTGCGACCTGGGCGCTCGCCCCATAGCGCTCACGACGCCCAGCGTTGTCGGCAAATTCCAAGCTGACAACTGCACGGGTGTCTGTCCCACTCGCAGTCGTACACGAATGGCGGAACGCGTCTCGCTACGAGGATCCGATGGCTGAAGACAAGAGCAAGAAACCGAAGATCGACCTAAAGGCGCGGCTCGGTAAGACCAACATCGGTACGCAGTCCGTGCCGCTGCCCGTGCCGGGTGGATCGAATCCGCCGTCGAGCGGAGGAGCGCCGCAAGGAATTGCGCCGCCGCCTGGAATCACGCCTGGAATCCCCGTTCCCCCGTTCGCGCAAGCGAAGCCCGCTGCTGCTGAGCCTCCGCCGCCCAGGCCGACGGTCGTGCAACAGACGATCAAGGTCGACGTCGGTGAAGAGATCATCCGCGAGCGTGCACAGTCCAAAAAGCGCATCGCCATCGCTGGCGCTATCGCTGCGGTGATCGGCATCGGATTGGGGTGGGTCGCCGGTGGTGCGCAAGCCCGAGCCGATCGTGGCAAGGCCATCATTGCCAATGCGAAGAGCCTCATGGGCGACATCAAAGGCGCCAATGAGAAGATGAAAGAACTCGACACGTTGCTCAGCGACTCCGTGGAAAAACTCCAAAAGAAAGAGTACCCCGCGGAACTGTCTGCTCAACTCGGCTCCATCAACATTCCGTTCGATGCGTCGAAGGTCGACGGCGGTTCGATCTCGGGCCTCAAGCCGAGCGCTTTGCGTCAGCTCCTCAAGTTCACCTCGAGCGTCGAGAATTTGAACGAGCGTAAAGACAAACTCAAGGCACAGCTCGAGTTCGTCAAGGATCCGGTCATCAAGGCGTGGAAGGAAGAAAAAGAGCCGGTGATGAACTTCTCCGTGCTCTTCCGATCCGACCAAAAGGGCGTCGTTGCTGAATTCGTTCCGAACAAGGAACCGTTCGACCTCAGCAAAGATTGGCCCGCCGGCTACTCGGTCACGAAGTTCGAACGCGGCAAGCCCGCGGAAAAGAAGGTCAATCGGTACACCAAGGGCGACTTGCCCGGCAACGATGTGGTCATCCCGATCGATCCTGCGACGACGTCGATCTTCACCAGCCAAGAAGGCATCCGCAACCTGCGCAAGGCGTTCATCGATCTGCGTGAACAGCTCAAGGGCAACAAGGACAACCCGCAAGAGGAAATCCCCGGGACCATCGAGATTGGCGATGCCTTGTTGACCGAGCTGCAGAAGGTCACCCAAGGCAGTTGATTCGGTTTGTCGAGACGTAACGCAAGGGGCGCGAGAAATCGTGCCCCTTCGTGTTTTGTCTCAACCGGAAGAGTCAGGGCGCAACAGGTGGCGTACGCACGATCTCTACCCGCCCAATATGCTGTTCGTCGCAGTCCTGCACGATGAACCGCATTCCGAACTTGCTCAGGCTCGTTCCCTTCTCCGGGATCTTGCCGAGATGCTCGGTGATCATTCCTTCGAGCGTGGGCTCTTCGCCATCCACGTGCTCGGCAAACATTTCCGCTCCGAGATACGCCGACAAGTCACGCAAGCGCACCGCCGCATCGGCCAAGATGCGCCCGTTGCCCAGATCCTGAATCGGCGGCGCCTCCTCCGTATCGTGCTCGTCTCGAATGTCGCCCACGATCTCTTCGAGCACGTCTTCCAGCGTCACGATGCCACTGAGGCCGCCGAATTCATCCACCACGATCGCCAAGTGCTGACGTCGTGAGCGCATCTCTTTGAGCAGCGATGACAACGGCTGCGACTCCGCCACGAAGTTCGCCGGACTGCGCACGATTTCTCGCAACGACTTACTCCGACGATTCTCCTCGAGCTGCTTGAACAGGTCCTTCGCGTACAGAAGTCCCACGATGTTGTCGAGCTGCTCGCGATACACCGGATAACGCGAATGTCCGCTTTCGCTCACGAGCAACAGAACCTTGTCGATCGGCATCGACACTTCGATGCCTTCCACGCGTGAGCGCGGAATCATCACGTCTTTCGCCGTCCGATCTTGAAACTCGAGCACGTTGCGGATCATCTCCGCCGGCTCCGGATCGAACAGACCGCTCCGCTCGCCTTCGTCGACGAGCTTCTCCACTTCAGCCTCCGCCACACGCGGATCCGGCGGCTCGCCACCTTGTTTGCGCGACAGCACAGACCCCAGCCATCCCAGCGGAATCGCCAACGGGAACATGGCGATCTCGAGCGGTCTCAAGTACCGCGCGGCCATCGGAGCGACTTGATCGGCATGCTTGCGCGCGAGCGTCGTGCTCGCTTCGTAGAGTGTGCCCGTGACGGCCACCGTGATGGCGAAGGCGACCCACGACGCGCCATACGAGATACGAGGGAGAAGCACGAGCAACGTGAGAATCGCCGTCGCCGTCGCGCTGACGATTCGTCCGAGCAAGTATCGAGAACGGAGCTTCGCATCCGCTATCTGGATGCGCTCGAATGCTTGCTTGTCTGGACCCTCCGCTTGCTCGATGAGCGCACTCAGTCGAGGGCCAGTCAGGGTGGTCAGAGCAGTGTCCGCGGCAGCGAACAACGCTCCAACGATTGCCGACACCATGGCAACGGCCAATAGCGGCAGTGGTACGTCGTTTGGACTCAAAACCGAACTCCCCTACGTCCCAAATCGTAGCGGACCATGCTTCCGAGGTGCAACCAGCCGTAGCTGTGTACATTCCCGGATTGATTTGGGCGTACAACCATGATCATACACGAGGATCGTCCGCGGGAGCAGCAGGGCTCGTCGCGAATCCTCGTCGGACCGCATACCCATCATGCTGCATCGCGCCGACCGCGACCAGGTAACCCTCGGGGGAAAGCCAGGCCGCCGCTTCCTCGCTTGCTGCTGGAGGAGCGGAAAAGTCCTCTACGGACAGGAGTTTGCCCTGGGCAGCGCGGATAACTCCCGTCGCCGTGAGAACCGCAGTGGACATACAACGCGCGACGACTTTCGCCACCGGGACCACCTTTGCCTCCAGCTCCGAGCGCGAACTGTCCAGCGGGACAGATTCTTGGAGGTCAAACGGTCCACTTCGCGTACGGCGAAGCGCTCCCAGAAAACTTGGAACTCCAACGGTTTGTCCAAGGTCACGAGCAAACGAACGAACGTAATAACCTTTGCTCACATCCACGGAAAGATCGACAAAACCAAGGTTTTCCGATTCGAGCAACCCCGCGCCCTTGACCTCGATCGCTCGTACACTCACGGGGCGATCCTCCAGCTCGACGGTTTCTCCACGACGAGCTCGGTCGTAACTACGTTGCCCCGCAACTTTGATCGCCGAAAAAGCTGGTGGCGTTTGCGCTACGCGTAGACGCTCGTGCTCGATCGCCTCCGCGATTCGTGGTGCAGTTTCGAGTGACAAACTCGTTGCAAGATGTGCAAGCTCTTCGAGCAGCCACGTTGGCAGCGGCATCTCGCTGGTGACGTTTCCTTGTGCATCGAGCGTGTCGGTGGCTCGACCAAACACCACCCGCGCGAAATAAAAGCGGGCAAGCCCAACAGCCGCAAGAGCGGCTCGGTAATGAT
>CAZETM010000909.1:0-3935 GCA_964514885.1 uncultured Polyangium sp.
TCAACCCCAGTCAGGAAAACATGCCGACAAGCCGCTGCGCGGCTTTCGGCAGTTTCCCTCAACCCAATTGACGATGGGGGGCTTCGCCCCCCAAACCCCCCGTTCTAATTGATACCGGTTGAGCGCATAAGCGCGGAGCCCCTCATCGTCTTATGGCGCCAACCCACAAAATGCGTCATGAACAAAGAAGGCGCTTTTGCCACCCATTGGAAACAAAGAAATAAAATCTATCCATTTGTCCCCGCTCATCGTGACGTTCGGTATCTTCACCAGTGCCCTCATGCTTATTCCGATTGCGTGTGACTCATCGGACGCCCCGCCTTCCGACTACTATCGCCCTGTCGGCGCAGCGTGTGCATTCTCTTGGCAATGCGCGAGCGGTGCTTGCAATGCGGACGAGGCACGAGGAACATGCGGCGTGTGCATCGAAGTTCGCCGCTTGGGCGAGACATGCGATGGGCCGTTGATGACGTGTAGCTGGAGCGCAGTATGCACCAACGGCACTTGTCAAAGCACAAAAAAGACAACTGGCGAGTCGTGCAAGATCTATGCGAAAGGCGGATCCGACGACTGTGACGCCGATTTTTATTGCGACGAAACGGCTGGCGGAATGGTTGTATGCAAAGCAAAACCCGATTTCGGAGACGGCTGTACAACTGGCTTTCCAGGTTGCGCTCGTGGCCCTTGCGAACGAGGCGTCTGCGTTCCGCCGCGTGAAGGCGAACTTGGCGACTCCTGCGACGAAAGCTTGTGCAGGCAAAACTTGGTGTGTCACCGGTATTGGGACGGTCGTTATTGCGAAGAACCGAATCTGGTTCCCGTCAATGGTTCGTGTAACTGGTGGGAGCCGAATTGGGATTGCGTGGCAGGCACTCATTGCAAGTATACGGGAGAACCCGAAGATGCCGATGGCCACTATCCAAGGGCGTGCCTCGCGGACAAGACTGAAGGCGAAGCGTGCGCATCGGGCCGCTGTGCCGATGGATTAAAATGCGAGCAACGTGAACGAGAAACGAGCATGACGTGCCACCGCCGTGGGATAGCAGGCGAGCGTTGCGAATACTCCTACGATTGCAACGCTGGTCTTGAATGCCGAAATGACCTGTGCCAGGCAGCTTGTCAATAATTTAATGCGAGGACATCGCCGTTTTCTATTTGTTTGTCCTCAACAGCAACCCCGATTCAGCTCGCGTGATCCAATAGACGTGCTGATCGTTGACCGCGATATCGTCTGCGTAAAGTGCCGTCTTGGATAACTCAATCGCGCCACCGCCCGTTTTTGCCACTTTGAGAATACGGCCATCGGCTGTGCCTACGTAGATATGCGTTGCATCCATAGCGAGGCCTCGGCCTGGACCCGATACCAATGCTTCGGGCGTTCCACCCTTGAGCGGAATGCGAATGGTCGCTTCGAGGTTCGTTACATAAGCCGCATCGGCATCCATTTCGATTTCCAGTGGCTGCACCAGGTCGCCGGTCAAAAGTACCGCGTCTCCGCCCGTTATCGGCGCGGTCCACACAGAACCACTTGCAAAATCGGTCCACGCGACACGCGTATCATCAACAGCGAGCATGTATGCACCGAGCGACGTGGATATCACGTTTGCGGGGCCTGCAGGTAATGGGATACGTACGATTTGTTCGTCGTTGCTAAGTTTGTCGTAGGTGTTCGTCACGTACACGGCGCCATTGTGTACAACAATGCCCAAGGGATTGCCGGTCTCTGCAAGCAATGCCGATGGACCTCCATTCAGCGGCATCGAATGAATGGTGTTGGCGTCGCTATCGGTCCAATAGATGCCCGATGCATCCACGGCAATGTCCGTCGGGCCTGCTTGTCCCGAGATCAACGTTTCAATGGTATCTTTTGTTGTTGAACGGGCCTTGATTGAACCGTCGGAGCTGGTCCAATACACGCGCGAGGCATCGACGGCGAGGCGGTTTGCATAATAAAGATCGGACGCGAGAATCTCGGGCACGCAAAGTCCATCGACGCAAGGTTGGCCTTGACAATCACGTTCGCAGGCGCCGCCGCCACTGCTTGTTCCACTGCTACCGCTGCTGTTGGTGCTGGTTTCTTGACGAACAACGTTTGCACAAGCAACGAGGCCAAGCAGTGCACACAAAAACAATGGATTCCAAATCGATAGGGTATTCATTTGGCGACTTTCATCAGCAAGCTGTCCATTGATGCAGCGGACCAATAAACGGTTGTCGAGGTCAGGACAATATCGGACGGAAGTGACGCACTGAACCCCAAGATTTCCGGATCGCCTCCCGTAAGCGGAACGCGTGCAATACGCCCATCGTACATGCCGAAATAGACATGGTGCTCATCGGCGGCGAGACCATAGCCGCCTTTTTCGGAAAGCGTGGCCAGGGCGCCTCCACCGACGGGCACCGCATAAACACCTGCGTCGTTGTTCGTGCCAAACAGGATTCGATCGCCTATACGCAGAAGTTCAGCAGGCGTGCTGTAATGGTCGACAAGCGTGGTGATGGGTCCGCCACCGAGCGGCGCTGAATACAAGGATCCAAAGGCAAAGGTGGACCAATAGAGCGTCGTTGCGTCCATATTGACGCCCCAACTGCCTTGCGTTGTGGTAATGGTGATTGGAGTGCTGCCAGGCTCAAGGGACAACTGTCGCACATCGCCACTTTGGTTATCGACATACACGAGGTTCGTGTCCGAAACTTTGATGCTCCACGCGAGACCTACATTCTTGAGGACAACAACGGGGGTGCCTCCATCGAGTGGCAAACGCAGAATGGTTGCGTCGCCAAGGTTTGTCCAATAAACATCCGTTGAATTCACGGCGATATCGCCAGGCTGGTTTTGTCCTGAAACGAGGACTTCTGTGGATCCGCCTGCTGTGGCAATACGCGCGACGGATCCGTCGATGCTGGTCCAATACACGTGCGATTCTGTCGCGGCGAGGTGATACAGGTAGCCTTGTCCTTTGGCGACGACAACGGGCTGGCAACGGGACAATTCGCACACGCCGCCTTGACATGCATGGCCGCACGAGCCGCAGTTTGTCGGGTCGTTACGTAGATCGATTTCGCAACCGTCTTGAGGGATCGCGTTGCAATCGGCAAAATGCAACGGGCAGCCGGTGGTGGTGGGATCGGGGGGTTTGTCCACGGGGTCGACATCGATCACGGCGATGCCACCACAAGAAGCGAGCGAAGCTACGACAAACGAAAGAAATATTTGCAAACGCATGACGGGATAAGCCGCATCGTCACCGAGGATTCTGCGCGCGTCAACCCAAAAACATCATCTGTTGCTTTTTGCGATTTCGAGGGCGAGGATCATTCCTCCATCGTGACGACGTGCGCGTCCGGAGTCCTGCCGTTCAGGAACCAGGTATGCCTCTGGCCCTTGCCTTTCACTTCGATGACGCCACGGTCTTCGAAGTAGAATGGTTTGTCCAGCAACTGCCGTACGGCATTTGTTACCTGGATTCGCCCTGCTGCGCTATGAGATTCCATGCGACTGGCGGTATTCACGACGTCTCCCCAAATGTCATAGAGAAATTTACGTTTGCCAATCACGCCAGCGACGACCCGACCCGAATCGGTCCCGATGCGCACGTTCAATTTGTATGGGCCTTGCTCATTAAATTGAGCCATTGCTTCGATCATATCGAGCGCGGTATGCGCTGCGCGACTCACGTGGTCGGCGACAGGAATCGGAACCCCGGCAGCAACCATGTAGGCATCGCCAATGGTTTTGATCTTTTCCATGCCGCGGTTGTCGGCAATGCGATCGAAACGTGTAAAGATGTCATTGAGCACATTCACGAGGCGCGTAAGGAAAACAAAGCCAGAATTTTGCCGATGACGCGTCTACGTCGCCTCGCGTCATCCGTGGGCGGTGCTCTCGCGCGCATCCAGAACACGCTCTTCGTCTCTACGTGGTCGTCGACGTG
>CAZETM010000910.1:0-3927 GCA_964514885.1 uncultured Polyangium sp.
TTGGCGTGACGGGACGCGTTTCGTGCGCGGCTCCACGCCTTCGCCTTGATGCCGATCAAGCGCAAGCCTGAGGCGCCAGCCTTCGTTGGCTCAGCAACGGCGCACTATTTCAATGGCCGGATGTCGCCGCTCGCTTGGTGAAAAAATTCCTCGTTCCCCCCCGCGATCTTTTCGGCTTCCTCGGTCGCGACTTCCGCGACGGGGTGCCCGCTCGTGTCCTTGACGTTGTGGGTGGGCTTCTTTTCGTTCGTCGTCTCAGTCTTCTTGTCGTTCGGGTTCATGTTCGTCCTTGCTTGTGGCCGTTGTTTATTGCGTCCAGCCAACGGAAACTCATAACGCAAACACCATGCCAGCCTTCGTTGGCTTGGCAACGGCGCACTATTTCAATGGCCGAGGTCGTAGCAATGGCGCTTGGCTTGGCCCAAGGCACCAAGACTACGATTACTTCTCCCGCACCGCACACAGGTCTTCCTCTTCCCGACCGTAATCAGTGGCCGGAACAGTCATGAACCCCCCCGCGACCTTTTCGGCTTCCTCGTTCGCGACTTCCGCGACGGGGTGCCCGCTCGTGTCCTTGACGTTGTGGGTGGGCTTCTTTTCGTTCGTCGTCTCAGTCTTCTTGTCGTTCGGGTTCATGTTCGTCCTTGCTTGTGGCCGTTGTTTATTGCGTCCAGCCAACGGAAACTCATACCGCAAACGCCATGCCAGCCTTCGTTGGCTTGGCAACGCAAAATTCTGGCCTTGTTTTCCTTACGCGGTACGAATTGCTATGAACTGAACCGGTTAGAGACTACGCAACCCTTTGCGGTATCCCGCAAAGCCACCACGCAGCCGATAGCGGCGCTGCCGACGCACCACGGAGGGCGTGTCTTCCGTACGAAGGGCGAATCCATGGGCGAAGCGTGCGTGGCACCTCTTGGATGACGGCCCGCGATGACCACTTCGGCCGTCGTTTTCGTGTGGTCCGCATCTTGCTCGAACGGCGCGTCCCCCAAGAAAAGAAGAGTATACACATGGAATCAAGTGCATCGACACTCGACACAGCACAAGCGGAACGCGCCGAACAGCGTAAGGTCATTTTCGGGTCGGCGCTGGGTACGGCCTTCGAGTGGTACGACTTTCTCGTCTTCGGCACGCTCGCCGCCATCATAGGGCCGCTGTTTTTCTCGAAAGAGCTGGGTGAAACCGGTGGCTTTTTGGCTGGTTTGGCGACGTTTGGCGCCGGGCTCATTTTGCGCCCCTTCGGCTCGCTCCTCTTCGGGCGAATGGGGGACACGGTTGGGCGCAAAACGACGTTCATGGTGACGATGGCCTTGATGGGCGTAGCCACAGCCGGCGTCGGATTGCTCCCGACCTATGAAACAGCAGGGGTATGGGCCCCGATTCTTCTCGTGACATTGCGTTGCATCCAAGGTTTGGCGCTGGGCGGTGAATACGGCGGCGCTGTAACGTACGTGGCGGAACACGCGCCTGCGGGGCAACGAGGACGCGCGACCGGTTGGATTCAAATATGCGCGAGCTTGGGCTTTTTTCTATCGCTCGTGGTGGTGTTGTCGTGCCAGACCGGGCTCGGCGAAGCGGCGTTCAAAAGCTGGGGATGGCGATTGCCGTTCTTGTTTTCGATCGCGCTGCTCGGCGTGTCCATGTACATCCGCGCGCGTTTGCGCGAATCGCCGGTGTTCCTCGCGATGAAGGCGCAGGGAAACATTTCGAAGGCTCCCCTGCGTGAAGCCTTCGGTCGATGGGCCAATGCGAAATACATGATTTTGTCTCTGTTCGGCGCCGTGGCAGGCGTGGGCATCGTCTGGTACACCGGCCAATTCTACGTGCTCATCTTTCTGCAAAAGTCGCTCAAAGTCGATCTTGCCACGTCGTATCTCCTGGTATCGGCCGCGATTTTGTTGGCGGTGCCTTTCTTCGTCGTTTTCGGTGCGTTGTCCGATCGCATCGGGCGCAAGAAAATGATGCTGTTCGCCTTCTTGTTGGCCAGCTTGACCTACATCCCCATCTTCAAAGGATTGACCCATTATGCCAACCCGGCGCTCGAACGCGCCATCACGAGCGCGCCCGTCGTCGTGGAAGGCGGCGAATGCAGCGTCCGCGCGTTTTCAGGCCCGGTGAATCCGTGCGACAAGGCGCAGGAATTTCTCAACGGCGCAGGCGTGCCTCATCGCAGAATCCACGGCGACGGCGATGGCAAGTCCATCGTGATTCGCATCGGCGCGGCCACATTGAATGGTTTTTCGCCCGATGAATTGCGCAAGGCGTTGACGCTGGCAGGTTACCCGGCCAAAGCCGATCCGGCGGCGATCAACAAGTTCATGGTCGTCCTGCTCGTCTTCGTGCTGTCGCTGTATGTGTGCATGGCGTACGGGCCCATCGCGGCGTATCTGGTGGAATTGTTCCCCGCACGTGTGCGATACTCCAGCGTATCGATGCCATACCACATTGGAACGGGCTACTTTGGCGGGTTCTTGCTCTACTTCGCCACGTTGATTTCGACAAGCTCCGGCGATATCTATGCCGGCTTGTACTACCCGATCGGAATCGCGCTCATGTCGCTCGTCGTGGGCGGATTGTTCTTGCCCGAAACCCGCACGTGGGACATCAACCGATGACCGACGACGCGGACGACAACGACGCGTGTCTGCGAATCGACCCGGTGGGGTTTCATCTCAAACCGTCGCCGCCGCCGCATGCGCTGACCTCGTTTCTCACGCCGGACGAATCGCTCTTCGAGACCATTCACATGGGCGCCGCGGTGGTCGACGAAACGCGATGGCGATTGTGCATCGACGGTTTGGTCGAGCGCCCGTTTCGAATGGACCTGGCGGAGCTCAGGGCCATGCCGGCCGTCGAAGTGACCGCATTTCACGAATGTTATGGCAGCCCAATCTCGCCGCCGGCGGACAAAGTCATGCGCATGGGCAATGTCCGCTGGCAAGGCGTTCGTCTGCGCGAATTGTTGCAGCGCGCAGGGCTCCAGCAAGACGCGACGTACCTCTGGTCCTTCGGTCTCGACGCCGGGGAATTCGGTGGGCGTCGACCCGGCCGATACCAAAAGGACGTACCTATCGAAAAAGCGCTGGCGGACGAGGTGATCGTCGCATACGCAATGAATGGCTCACCTTTACGCAAAGAGCGCGGCGGACCGGTACGCCTCGTCGTTCCCGGTTATTACGGGACCAATTCGACCAAGTGGTTATGGCGTCTATCGGCGCGGGCCGTGCGGGCCGATGGCCTATTTACCACGCTTTGGTACAACGACGACGGCGTGCCTGTGTGGTCGGTTCCGCCAAACTCGATCATCACCGCGCCCTCCGAAGGCCGCGCATTGCAAGCAGGCCACGTCGTCATTCAAGGTTGGGCCTGGTCCGACCGCGCCATCGACAAGGTCGATGTATCCATCGACGACGGACGTGAATGGCACGCTGCGCACGTATGCGCACGATCCGACTTCGAATGGCAGGCCTTCCGCGCCAACGTCCTGCTGCGACCGGGCACGCATACGCTGGTTTGCCGTGCCCATACCGCCGACGGCGCAGTGCAACCGCTCACGCACGGCCGCAATCAAGTGCATCGGCTGGTGGTCGCAGCCGTTTGAGCGTCCCTACGCCCCGCGTCACCTCCTCGCGACGCGATTTTGCAATCGGGTGCATCATGCCGCCGCCGATGCAGTGTACCGCCCGCGTAACACAGGTGTCACGCCAGGGTGACAAAGTGTAACGCCCACGTGACACGGGACGTACGCCAGACATCCAAAGCGGTCACGCGTCGCTCGTCGCTCGCGCGCGGCGATTCCGACGAGCCCCCTACGCAAACCATTACGCAAACCCGCAACGTCGGACGACCTGCGTACGCAAACCATTGCGGAAACCCGCAACGCCGAACGCCCGCGCGGGAGCACGCGCGGCGGTTCGGCACGTA
>CAZETM010000911.1:0-3915 GCA_964514885.1 uncultured Polyangium sp.
GTCGCGGCAAACATTGACCCGTCGGCTGCGTCAAGAGGGCTCCCATCCTGCTGAGACACCGCCAACCAGCACGACTCTCCTGCATGAACGTAACCCGTAAAATGCACGATATTGGCGCTCGTCCGACGAATGGCGCCCAACAGCGCGTTTGCTGTTGGATTGAATAAACGCTCGACCCTATTACCTCGCCTTGTCATTACAGCCGCTAACAAGTCCGTTTCCTGCAAGCTGCCAAAACGCCCATCGTTCATATCCGTCGCGACCTGAAGGATTCCGACCGCCTCAGAGCTGGCTTCGATCCCTCGCGGAGTCATTTCAGGTGTCGCTCGATAAAGAGACACATTCGGCATCAGCGCGACGAAATCCTTGCACTGCACGTCGTACATCGCTTCCCAGGGCAATGCTGCGAGCTTTACATACGCTTCATTGTATCGATCCATATCGAATACGAGCCGAATGCGTGTTTGCCGAGGTGGATTGTTTGGGGGTGCCGCCACAAAAGCGGCATAGGCATCCGCAATTGTGCCTTGAATAAGCGTTTTGAATAGCGCTGAGCCCACGAGTTGCACGTCGGTCGCCGTACCGTATCGCTGGGACGGCCCACTGTTGCGAATGGTCCACGCGAGCGATGAAAGGGTTGAGTCCCCTCGTGAAGACGGCAATTTATGTCGCTGTGGATATCCTACTAGGGCACCTTTCTGGTAGATAGCCAAACTATAGAAGCTGGCCTCGTCATCCGATATACCCTTAAACCGAATCTCAATCTCATCATTCTGCTGCTGCGTATTCGGCGCTCCCATGATTACCGCGCCTCGACGCGTAATGCCGTCACGGCCGATGTCCACAATTCCGCCGGTGTGCTCGCCGGCTGCACCCCAATCTCGCGATTGCCGCGTTGGTGCGCCCCAACCAGCTCCTCGAACGACGTACTCTGCAGCAAAAATTGAAACGAAACACTACGGTTTGTCGTGCCAATCGCTACCACGCGGTCGACACATGACGAGCGGCGGGGCAATCGAGTCACCGGGAATGGCTGCTTGATCGTCTCGCCGAACCAAAACACGTGCGCGCCGCGCCCGATCACCTTTTCGCCCAAGGAAACGACTCGACCACTGTTGTTACAACCAATCAGCGCCACCTTCAGCGTCGAATCGGAATCGTTACGCACGCCAAAACAAATCGGCACGCTCTCGTATTCGGTCTCACCAGCCCGTAGAACGTACGGCGCGGTTTTTCCCGCGGCAAGCTCGGGAAACTGATCCAGGTCCTGGGCCTCTTTATCGCTCAGTCGTGCGGCATCGCGCGCATCATGCAGCGAAATCCGCAATTTGCGCGGCAAATCCTGACAGTTTTTCGCCAATCGCAACGGCAAACTGTAAACATGATAATGGTTTACGATCGCCACGACGTCCGCCATCGATTCTGGCGGAATCGTCGCCAACATTGGCTCGCCCGACACTTCGCCCGTCCCGAATACATCGTCCGTCAATGCCCACGTATTGTCACTTCGTTGCACCAACGCCATATCACTTGGGTCGCATGCTTCCACGACCTCGACGAGGCCTGATTGCCGCAAAGTATTCGCGATCTCGGGCACCTCGGGCACGAACGCCACGCGCAAGCGGTCCGGAGCGCCCGTCTTCACCAGCCGTGCACGGGCTCCAACCGGCAGCTCGGCAATCGAATCCAAAGCAACCGCACTCGCCGTCGATCGAGTCGCGCTCGTCACGCGAATTCGTGGCGCTCGCAAAGCTCGATCCGCGGCCGAGCCGAGGGCCGGAAACTTGGGCGGCGTGCGGCCATAAATGGCCAGCTCGGCACCTACAGAAACGCCAAACAACGTCCCCGCTTGCAAAACGAACGTGTCACCCTCGCGCGTCACGGAAAAACCCGTATCGGCATCGTCCGGCGGACCGCCGAATACCGAACGCGCATATCCTCCCGAAATCCACGGATGTTGCGCACTGTTTTTCGCCGACACGCCAGCAAGAATGGCGGGCCAGATCTGACCCCAGCGAAGGTCACCAATTGCTTCTTTGGGGAGCGCATTGAGATGCTTTGCGAGGACCATGGACAACACGCCATGAGCCAAACCATTTTGATCCATGGTCTCCTGCGCCCGTTCGTCGTCCAAACAAGCCGCGACCACTTGACAACGAGCCACCGAACCGGCAAGCCCGCTCATCAGGCCACGCTGACCAACCGGCGAAGACGGTGCAGAATCCAATTGTGGTTTCGTCGATGCGTCGAGTTCGAGGAATCGCGAGCGGGATTTATTTTTGCCAGGCAAATCTCGGGTCGCGCCCGCTGAACAGCAGCAGTCGAGAATGAACGTGACGGAGCTGGTTTTGGCGACGATGGCCGATAAAAATCCATTGACCTCCCAATCCGGAAGGTATTGCCTGGTCACGATATCGACAACGAAATCTCGCGGCACGAGAGCCTCGCGAAAAAAAGTCCCGCCATTCGATCCAGTTACCGCGAGCTGCGTGCCGTGCCCCGCATAATAAATGAAAATGCGGTCACCTTCCTGGATATCGAGCGGCTCTTCCGCGTCGACCTTCGCCCCGCTCAAACGTCGCAGCTCTTTGCGAATGTTTTCGAGCGTCGCTTCTTGCTCGGGAATGGTCTCATCATGCGTCGTTCCGTAAAGCGGGGACGCGAGGCGTTTGATTCGGTTTGCAGCAATGCCCAAGCGTTCGAGCAAAATACGCTGGATGGCGTCGATATCATTGACGCACCCTTCCAACGAAGCTCCGCCGTCATAAGCATCTATCCCGATCAGCAGTGCTCGATCGCGGGTCGGATCAACGAGATTGTCCTTCACAAGTCATCCTTTCAAGCGCCCAGCGCCTCGAGTCACCACGTAACGTTCGTCGTCAGGACTTCGGATATAGCATTGCCGCGATCTTGTAGTCGAGCGGATCGATGTCCGTTCCGCCGACGATCGGCCGGCCATCTTTCGTCAAATGGCCCGGAATCTCGTAACACATGATCGAATTCGCATCGGCAGTCCTGCTGCCGAACACAGACGAGCTTTCGAGCGGCGTCAGGATCTGCGCAATGACGTCGGCCCGAGACCAACCTTGCGTCTTCATGAAATCCGCAATGACTTTTTCACGGTCGAGACGATCAATGAGCGCCTTACGCATGTGCTCGTGCGGAAAACCGAGCGTGTGCCCCGTTTCGTGGCGCACGACGCGATAAAACTCGGAATCAGCGGTGCGCATGGTAAAACCTTCCAGGTTCATCGTTGGTTGGTCCTTGGGAATGGTCAAAATGTCCGTTCCCAGATACGACCAATAGCCGGACACTTCCGGAGGCGAGTCATCACGCGCGATTCGAACTTGCGGATCGGTATTCGATTCGACAAATTCGACGTTGGCCGTCTCGTTCCAGGCATTCATGTGCGAGAGGATCTTCCGCCGCAATTCTTGGCTCGGTCTATCGAGGAACCCGACGGTGAGCTTTACGCCTTGCTTGCCCCAATAGACGCGTCTATCGACGACGAGGCGATCTTTTCGTTGCCCGACTCCGAGATGCGCATCGGGTGGGCGATTGTCGGGGTTCAGCTCGCAGGCGATTCGATCGGCTTGGGCCAAGCGCTCTGCAGACAAAAACCTAGGGGTACAAACGCGAACGGTGTCGATGGCGTCAACGGTCATGAGTCCCTCGTACTGGCGCAGATCAAGCGGCAGCTTTGGATGTTACAGGTTGTGGATACTCGTGGCAACAAGTTTGCACACGAAAGCAGGAAGAGCTGCAGCTAACGACAAATCACTGTTGCAATCCGTTTTCCGTTGGACGAAGCCGCTTCGCGGCGGTTGTCTCGACCGGCGCTCGCTCGCTGCTGACGTCCACTGGTGCGCCATCGCATCTTGTTGGGGTTTCACCCCAAACCCGACCAGGGCTGCG
>CAZETM010000912.1:0-3915 GCA_964514885.1 uncultured Polyangium sp.
CACCCTCGACCTTGGCGGTGGGCCCCTCACGGGCGCTGGAAATGACGATTTCTGGCTGGGGAAACTCGACCCTGCAGGGAACCATCTTTGGAGTAAACGTTTTGGGGATGGCCAGCAGCAGTTCGTTTCGGGCTTGGCCGTGAGCAAAGCCGGGGATTTGGCCATTACTGTCACGCTCGGCGGGACGGTCGACTTTGGCGGCGGACCGGTCACGAGCGCGGGCGGATTCGATATTGCCACCGCGCGATTCGATTCTGCTGGCAATCACGTCTGGAGCCATCGAGCGGGCGACAGTGTCAACCAGGTGTCCAACGCCATTGCTTTCGATCCGACAGGTCACGTCTTGCTTGCGGGGGAACTCTCCGGCAGTGCCGACTTTGGAAGCGGAGTGCTCGACAGCGGAACATCGACGGATCTGCTCGTCGTGAAACTTGCTCCGTGACTGCTTCCCCTCGGTGCGGGCCATCCACTCGAATGTTGAGGCCGGATCGTCCTCCCCTAAATCCATTTGATTGGCGTTGCCCGTGATTTTCGCAGCGATCCATGGATGTGTGTTTGGCTGGACATAGCCCGTGGGACTTCGGGGCCTCGTGACGAAATTTGTACATTGCGCACGACTCGTGTAGCGTCGGACGAGCCATGAGTGATCCAGCGAATTCCGCAGCAGCGGACGATGTCCTGCACGAGCAGACCCAAAGCAGCGCTGTCGCAGACCAAGAACCCAACGCTGCGGGCGCGATGTGGTCGGGCAACGTGGTCAATACGCTGGCTCTCGCGCAAACGTCCTTCGGGCGAGATGTCGTGCCTACCGTGAGCCATGAACGACGGCTCACGGTGCCGATACCGGATCCCTTGCGTGATTCCGCGGAGAATGGTTTCAAGCTTGACGCGGGAACGATGGTCAAACATTACGAAATCATCCGCAAGCTTGGCGCTGGTGGTATGGGAACCGTGTTCCTTGCGCGCGATACGCGTCTCGGCCGTCTCGTGGCGATCAAGTTTCTTTTGACGCACAACGGTCCAGAGGCCCAACGTTTTCTTGCCGAGGCTCGAGTAACTGCGCAATGCCATCATGAAAATATCGTGGTCATCTACGACGTTGGTGAATTGCACGGTTATCCGTACATGGCCCTCGAATACATCGAAGGAAAAACGCTTCGCGGTGTATTGAATGACCACGATCGCACCACCACCAATTTGGCTGTAGACGTTATGCTTCCGGTCACTCGAGCGCTCACGTGCGCCCACGCCATGGGCATCGTGCACCGGGATCTCAAACCGGAAAACATCATGCTATCGTCGAACGGACACGTCAAAGTCCTCGACTTTGGGATCGCCAAACAAGTCCCGAAAATATTGAGTCTGGCGACATCAACAGGCGTCCCTTCCTTTAGGTCTCTGGAAGGAAAGTCATTACACGAGAGCGAAATCATTGGCACGTTTCCGTATATGGCGCCGGAGCAATGGTTGGGCGAGCGACTCGATGTCCGCACGGATATTTGGGCCGTAGGGATTTTGTTGTTCGAGATTTCAATGGGCAAACATCCGCTAAAACCGCAAGAGCTCGAGACGATTGCGGATATGGACGTGCCGATGCCCAGCTTGCGCGAGACGCTGCCAGATGCGGGCGGCCTGGCGGATATCGTGGATCGCTGTTTGAAAAAACGCCGAAAGGACCGTTATGATTCGGTGGTGGACGTGCATCGAGCCCTGGAGAAATTGGGCCAGGAACAACGCTCGAGAGTTACGTCCGCCGTCGACGGGGATTCGCCGTATGCTGGGCTTTCGGCATTTCAGGAATCTGACGCCACACGTTTTTTTGGTCGCGATCGAGACATTGCCGTGGTTCTCGGAAAACTCCGCCACCTTCCACTCGTGGCCATTGCTGGGCCATCAGGGTCCGGAAAATCGTCGTTTGTTCGAGCTGGCGTGATTCCCGCATTAAAACGAACAGAAAGCAGCATCGAAACGTTTACGGTTCGTCCCGGCCGTACACCGCTCGTTGCACTGGCTGACGTACTTGCATACATTGCAGATTCTTCCGCCGAAGCGGGATCGGGTATCCATGCGATTGTGGAGACATTACGATCGCAACCTGGATATCTCGGGGCGCGTTTGCGTGCTCGTTGTCGACGACGTGAGAATGATCATCGTATCGTACTATTTATCGATCAATTGGAAGAATTGTACACCTTGGGTATCGACGCCGAAACGCGAGCTGCATTTTGCGCGTGTATTGAAAGCGTGGCGGATGATGCATCGTCACCATTGCGCGTACTTGTCACGATTCGTGGAGATTTTCTCGACCGACTGAGCGAAGATCCGCGACTTTTGGCAGAAGTTACACGCGGGCTCATCTTTTTGCCACCTCTCGGGAAAGAAGGTCTGCTCGATGCATTGATCAAACCCATCGAGGCTGTTGGGTACCGATTCGAAGATGAGACTCTTTCCAGCCAAATGCTTGCGGATTTGACGGGGACGAAAAGCCCGTTGCCTCTTTTGCAATTCACCGCGTCCAAGCTTTGGGAACTGCGCGATTCCGATGCGCGAATTCTGACGCGAAGCGGTTATGTCGCATTGGGGGGTATTGCCGGGGCCTTGTCGACGCATGCCGATTCAGTCTTCGAAGGCTTCAGCCGACGAGAACAAGTCCTCGTACGTACCATTCTGATGCGGCTGGTGACGCCCGAGCGAACGCGGGCAATCGTGCATATGAGCGAACTCGTCACGATGGAGTCGAATCGAGAAATCGTCGAATCCGTCGTTGATCGATTGGCATCTGCAAGGTTGATATCTATCGAATCAGGGGACGACGAAGATGGCAAAATCGTCGAATTGACCCACGAGTCGCTTATTGAACGGTGGCCGAGGCTTCGGCAATGGTTTGACGAGAATGAGCAAGATGTGGAGCTTATTGCACATTTACGGAGCGCTGCACAGCAATGGGAGAAGAGTGGTCAGGCAGAAGGAATGCTCTGGCGTGATCGAGCCGCTCTCGAGGCCGAACAATGGCTCGAGCGCAAACGCGCCGAACATGGCTACAAAGCGATGCGTGGGCTCAGCGAACGAGAGCAACGGTTTCTTCAGGCTGTCGTTGGTTTGACCGCTAGAAGTAGACAATCACGAAGGGGAATCGCTTTCATGATTGGCGCGGCTCTTGCCGGCTTTGCGGTCGTGTTTGCAATGTTGGCACTACGCGCGCAAGAACAAGCTCGATCGCTCGAGAGCGCTCGAGCGCGAACCCATGTGGCGGAGAGCGATGCTAAACTCCGCGGCATTGAAGTAGTAAACGCTCGGCTCGTTGCGGGGTTTCACGAATTGTCGATTGCAGGTCAGCATCGCTGGGCGGCGAAGCTTCTGCTTGAAATGCATGACCCCAACAGCACGCGTGGATGGCTCGCCATGGCCAACGAAGCCCTGACCGGTTATGACGTGAGATTCAGTCAAAATGGCAATCCTGGGTTTCGTCATGACGCGAGCGGCCACGAAGTCACGCTCCGTGGTGCGACTACCCCATTGAATTGTGTAGCATGGAGCCATGATGGCCAACACGTCGTCGGAGGGTCGAGGGATGGAGTCGTTCGCGTTTGGAAGGCATCTGGACTCGGTGATCCGGCGGAATTCAAAGGGCACCAGGGTCCAATTCGTTCGGTGATGTTCAGCCCGGACAATAAGCGTGTTCTCAGCGCGTCCGAAGATGGAACGGCACGCATTTGGGAGGATGCCACGAAGCCTCCAACCCTTCTGAAAGCTAGTCTCGGGCCGTTGGGAAAGGTGGCACCGAGTGCATCCTTAGTTATCCAAGCCGAACTTGGGCCATTACGAGGTGCGGGATGGAGTCCCAATGGCAAACGCGTGATGATGTGGGGAAGCAGCAAAAGCGCTCGTATCTGGAATGTCGACGGCGGTGGGATG
>CAZETM010000913.1:0-3911 GCA_964514885.1 uncultured Polyangium sp.
ATCGGCGATGTATTGCTCGCCTGGGAAAACGAAGCGCTTCTACTCCTTCGCGAGTTCGGTAAAGACAAATTCGAGTTGGTCGTCCCTTCAGTGAGTATTCTCGCCGAGCCACCCGTGGCAGTGGTCGATCGTTTCGTGGACAAACACGGTACGCGTGCGGTTACCGAAGCGTACTTGCAATACCTTTATTCGGACGAGGGGCAAGAAATCGCTGCCAAACATCATTACCGTCCGCGTTCAGCGACGATAGCTGCAAAGTACGCGAGTGACTTTCCCACCATCAAACTCTTCACGGTCGACGAAGTTTTCGGCGGTTGGGCCAATGCGCAGAAGACCCATTTCGCGGACGGCGGCATTTTCGACCGCATCTACGAGGCTCGCCAATGATGCGCTCACCGCGTCGCGTCCTGCCAGGCTTCATTCCCACGTTTGCCTTCACCTGGAGCTACCTGGGCATTTTGGTGCTGATCCCGCTTTCCGCACTCTTCCTCAAAACAGCCACCCTCGGCGGGAGCGCTTTTTGGGACACGGTGCTTTCGCCACGCGCGCTTGCGTCGTACCGACTGAGCTTCGGAGCTTCGTTTTGCGCCGCGACAATCAATGCAGTATTCGGCTTGCTCATTGCGTGGGTGCTCGTACGTTATCGTTTTCCGGGCAAATCCATTCTCGACGCCCTCGTCGATTTGCCTTTTGCGCTGCCTACCGCAGTCGCAGGATTGACGCTCACCGCGCTTTATTCCGAAAATGGTTGGCTGGGACAACCCCTGTCCGTGCTCGGGATCAAAGTTGCGTTCACTCCATTAGGCGTCATTCTGGCTCTCACGTTTACGGGTTTGCCCTTCGTCGTGCGCACCGTCGAGCCCGTGCTGGCGGAGCTGCCTGTCGATATCGAAGAGGCGTCGGCGGTGCTCGGAGCGAGTCGTTGGTATACCTTCCGACGCGTGCTTTTGCCCAGCATTTTCCCGGCGCTCTTGACGGGCTTTACGCTATCATTTGCCCGCGGCGTCGGTGAATACGGATCCATCGTGTTCATTTCGGGAAACATGCCGATGCGCACGGAAATCACGCCACTGCTGATCGTCACGAAGCTCGAGCAATACGATTATGCAGGAGCCACGGCGCTCGCGGTCGTCATGCTGAGTTTTTCCTTTGTGCTCCTACTTTTGGTCAACTTGCTCCAGCGATGGGCACGCAACCGCTTGGGCTTTGAAGGATAAGGAGGCGAGCTCATGGAACGACGCCCTGCTGCATTGACCGAACCCGCCTGGGTTCGGCGGCTGCTCATTGGTACCGCCGTCGCCTTTTTGGGGATTTTCGTGGTCATTCCGCTGGTGGCCGTGTTTCACCAGGCCCTCGCCAAAGGCGCCTCGGCGTATTTCGCGGCCATGCAAAAACCGGATGCTTTGGCTGCCATTCGTTTGACCTTGCTCGTCGCCGCCATTGCCGTTCCGATCAATACGGTATTCGGCGTAGCCGCCGCTTGGCTCATTGCGAAATTCCGTTTTCGCGGCCGTGAAGCGCTCATTACGCTCATCGACTTGCCGTTCAGCGTTTCTCCCGTCATCGCTGGCCTGGTTTTCGTGCTGCTCTTTGGTCAACAAGGATGGCTCGGGCCATGGCTCATCGAGCACGACGTGCGCATCGTTTTTGCCGTTCCCGGCATTGTGCTCGCAACGGTCTTCGTCACGTTTCCGTTCGTCGCGCGCGAGGTATTACCGGTTCTTCAAGCGCAGGGTGGACATGACGAAGAAGCGGCACTGACGCTTGGTGCGACTGGTTGGCAAACCTTTTGGCGGGTCACGCTTCCGAAAATCAAATGGGCACTGCTTTACGGCGTCATTCTGTGCAATGCCCGCGCCATGGGTGAGTTTGGCGCGGTATCGGTCGTGTCCGGCCACGTGCGCGGATTGACCAATACGATGCCGCTGCATGCCGAGATCCTCTACAATGAATACGACTTCGTTGGAGCCTTTGCGATCGCCTCGCTGCTTACGCTGCTAGCCCTCGTCACGTTGGCGGTAAAGAAAATCATCGAATGGAGGACCGCCCGATCATGAGCGTTCTTATCGACAACCTCACCAAACGGTTCACAGTCAAAGCAGCACCTGCCGTGAGCGACGTGTCCTTCGAGGCGCCTTCCGGCGCGATTACCTCACTCATTGGACCTTCGGGCGCGGGAAAATCTACCGTGCTCCGATTGATCGCGGGGCTCGAGATTGCCGAGCATGGGCGCATATTCATCGAAGGTGAAGACGTTTCAGCGGCGCCCGTGCAGACTCGCGGCGTAGGGTTGGTTTTTCAAAACTACGCGCTCTTTCAACACATGACCGTGCACGCCAACATTGCTTTTGGTTTGGATGTGCGTAAGCGACCCAAGGGCGAAGTAAACGACCGCGTAGCTGAGCTTTTGCGCCTCGTGCAGCTCGAAGACCTCGCCAAACGATATCCCGCGCAGCTCTCCGGCGGGCAACGCCAGCGCGTTGCATTTGCCCGCGCGCTTGCGATTCGGCCCAAGGTATTGCTCCTGGACGAACCATTCGGAGCCTTGGACGCTCGCGTGCGCGTCGAATTGCGCGATTGGCTCGAGCGACTTCATGACGAGATGCAATTGACCACCATCCTGGTCACTCACGACCAACACGAGGCGCTCGAGGTCTCCCAACACGTCGTGTTGATGTTCGACGGACGAGTGATTCAAGCCGGCGCACCCACCGAGGTGTACGATCACCCGGCGACTCCTGCGGCGGCGACGTTTCTCGGGGCAAACCCATTTCCAGGACGGATCAAAGAAGGTCGAGTCGAAATGGGCTCGACGTCGTTATCGGTCGATGCACCAAGCAATTCACCAGAAGGCGCGACCGTGCACGCATTCGTGCACTCGCACGATGTGAAATTGGCTCGGCCTGCCGATTCTTCTGCCCACTCGTCGCTCGCACGTATCGTACGCATAAGGCCAATTGGAGGTTACGTCAAAGTCATCGTCGAGATGCCGTCGAGGGATCAAGTCACCATCGATTTGCCGCGATTCGACTTTGATGCACTTGGCGTCGCTTTGGGCGATCGTGTCAGCGTGGACGTCCAAACCGCAAATGTTTTCGTCGGAGATTACGAGATTTGACCTCATCTGCCAGCCATATCCATTGACGACCTGCGGCCAATCGTGGTTCCATCGGCAAACGACGCCTCCGAAGGAGCTTTGCGTATGCGCTACCGCCGCTCACGTTCGACTGCCACGACGCTCGTTTTCGCTCTCACCATCGGAGTGCAGGGTTGCACGCTCGAACCGTTCGAAGTTCCTTCCGATCCTCCCGAGCCGGTCACCGATCCGCTTATTTACGTCGATCCGCGCATTGGCAGCGGCGGCTTTGGCTTCGCCCACGGAAGTGCTTTCCCCGGAGCCGCTGCGCCATTTGGCTTGGCCAAGGTTGGTCCGGACACACGTGGCCCCTTCGACACGATCACCTTTTTGCATTATTCGGGATATTGGGCCGAAGACGATTACATCCAAGGTTTTTCTCACTTGCATCTTCACGGCACCGGCGCCACCGATTACGGCGTCGTCTCGGTCATGCCGCTCGAAACGTTCGACCCGTCCCGCCTCACGGTGGCCTTGAATGAATCGTTTTTCGAGAAGTCCTCGGAAGTCGCATCGCCTGGATATTACGCTGTCACCCTCGATCGCGGATCCATTCGCGCCGAAATCACCGCGACGACCCACGGAGCGCACCATCGGTACACCTATCCCGACGGCGCCAGCGAAGGTCACTTGCTGTTCGATTTGGAAAAACACTTGAATGGTGGCGATGTCACCAACGCTGAATTTACGCTCAATCCTGATGACAACCGAATCTCGGGTATGCTCCACCATGAAGGCGGCATGTCCGATGGGTTTGGCGGGTACGATGTCTATT
>CAZETM010000914.1:0-3908 GCA_964514885.1 uncultured Polyangium sp.
AACTCAAGAACCACTTCAAACAGAGGAGCGTTCGGGAAGTAGCGCTTGATTGAGGACTAGCTCGAACGATTTCCACAGTGCCCTGAATTTCGCAGGCGTGTTCAAACCGCCCGTCGTCCTCTTTTGCCGAAACAACGGTTGGGCGCAGACCACACCCGTGGAACGTCAAACGGCGAGCGAGTCCCTTGCGCAAAAGGCGCTCGCGTACGGGATACCCGGCATTAAAGTCGACGGAAATGACATTTTTGCGGTTATTCGGGTGACTCGCGAGGCCATCACGCGCGCTGCACGAGGCGAGGGCCCGACGCTCATCGAAGCAATGACCTATCGGATCTCTGGGCATGCCACGGCTGACGACCCCAAAATGTATCGCTCCGATGCGTTGGTCGAGCCTTGGCGCCGCCGCGATCCATTGGCTCGATTGCGGCGCCACGTCGAACTCGCTGCTGGCTGGACAGATGCGCAAAATGCAGCATTGGAAGCGGAAATCGACGCAGAAATCAAGCAGGCAGTGCTCACGGCGGAACGGACGGCGCCACCGCCGGTCACCAGCTTGTTCGACGACGTATTCCAACAGCGTCCGTGGCACCTTGTGGAGCAGCGCAATGACCTGCTGCAACGCAAGACGCGCATAAGGTACGCACGCTAGGCTTTTCGACAGCGGATCAGAATGAAACCCGGGCGCTCGCCCCGTAGAACTGGTTTGACTTGTCCATCGACGCAATGGGAACGACGGTCACGCGTCGAGCGGTAGACTTGTCAGCGTTGCCGGCTGCGTCCACCGAGCTTCCCCACATGCTCACCCCGTAAATCAATAATGGAACGCCGAGGGCCGCGGGCAGAAAAACGCCCGTACAATAGGCAGCTCCCTGCGTATCGCATTGCCGCGCTCCAACAATGATATTTGCTACCCCGTATCCCGACAAGACACCTCCAATCGTGGCAGCGACATTGCCTGGATGATCGATATCGACGACATCTTGGCGGGGGATTCCGACCTCGCCGCCGCCCGCAAATGTCTCGACGTAGACTTTACGAGTGTCATGACGGGTTATTTTCGCTTCGAGCGGCGGCTCGCTCCTCCTCGTAATGGTCGCCGTCGTGCCGCAACCCGTGGCAAACGCAGCGAGGCCGAGACAGAGTAGCATCGACATGGTTGAAACGTGACTCTTGTGATCGTAGGTCATGACGTAATCCTCCTGTGGTGTTGACCTCGACAACTGAAGCAGGTCCCCCTCGAACCTAACTGCGCGACACGAAAAAATTCGATGACGAAAAAATCGACCGAGTGGTGTAATATCCGCCAAACGATGCTTCAGTAACCTCCACGGAGGACGATGCGCGATGCCGGGACGTGGAAAAATTTTTGGTTACCAAGGTACGGGAAAGTACCCGACGACCCGCTGGACGATGGTCATCAACGCGGGGCAAGATGCGAAAGCGGAGCGAAACAAGGCGCTGGCCGAGTTGTGTGCAGTGTATTGGACGCCCGTCTACGGGTTCATTCGGGCTAAAGGGCGACGAGCTGAAGAAGCGCGGGACTTGACGCAAGGGTTTTTCACGACCCGGCTGATCGAGAAAAACGACGTGGCGGCAGCGGATCCCACGCGCGGGCGATTTCGCAATTGGCTCCTCACGGCCGTAAAGAGTTACCTCGCCAATGTCCGGAAGTCCGAAACGACCATCAAGCGCGATCCCGGAGAACCGCTCATTTCCCTCGATACGGCCGAGGTCGAGGGGTGTCCGATCCAAATTGGGCACGACACGACGCCGGAACGAATCTTCGAGCGGCGTTGGGCGATGGTTTTGCTGGGAAAAGCGCTGCAAAAGCTCGAAGAAAGCTACACAAAGCGGGGCGATGAAAAACTCTTCGCCAAAATGATCCCGCTGCTCACGCATACCGGAGCCGAATCGCATCGAGCCATCGCCGAAGAACTCGACATGCGAGAAGAGACGTTCAACGTAGCGCTTTCTCGCTGCCGGAGTCGATTCCAAGAACGAATTCGCGAAGAGATTGCCGAGACTGTGGTTCACGAAGACGAGATTGAAGATGAATTACGTCACCTCCATTCCGGGCTCCGAAGTCGTTGATGCAGTGACGGCACAGAAGTGTCCGGCTGGGCATGACATTCCGGCGGATGCGCCCATGGGCCTGTGCTCGGAGTGCTTGTATGGTATTGCTCTGGAAGCTCCTCGAGAGTCGAGCCGATTTGGCGAATACGAGCTGCTCGAGAAGATCGCCCGCGGAGGAATGGGGGTCGTTTACAAGGCGCAAAATCTTCGTACGAATCGCATCGAAGCGCTGAAAATGATTCTCAATGGAGAATTGGCGAGCGATGAAGAGGTGTATCGGTTCCATTTGGAAGCGCAAGCAGCGAGCAGCCTCGATCGACCGAACATCGTGCCGATTTATCAGGTCGGCGAAGTGGACGGGCGGCATTATTTCACCATGAAATGGATGCGCGGAGGCAGCCTCGCGGATCATATCGATCGGTATCGCGGAGATCCCCGAGGTGCAGCGTTATTCCTCGAGACCATTGCCTTGGCCGTGCATGACGGACACGACCATGCGATTTTGCACCGGGATCTCAAGCCTGCAAATATCTTGCTGGATGAAGAGGAAAAACCTTATGTCGCCGATTTTGGTTTGGCCAAACGTCTCGATCATCATGGCGACTTACGGACTCGCTCGGGGATCATGGCTGGCACACCGGAATACATGGCGCCCGAGCAAGTGGATGGCCAAGGGAAATCATTGACCCGGGCGATCGATGTGTGGAGCATGGGGGTGATTCTTTTCGAGATTCTGACGGGCCAGCGACCGTTCACTGGTAAAACCACAGAAGAAATCATTCAACAAGTGGTGCACCGACCGCCTCCGAATCCGCAATCGATTGATCCACGAATCGATACGGACCTGACGACGATTTGTTTGCGTTGTTTGGAAAAGCATCCGGAGAATCGGTATCGCTCGGCGATCGAGCTGGCGCGAGATCTTCGGAAGTACTTGAATGGCGAACCGATCAAGCCGGAGAGACAAGCCAAACGCGCTTGGCGTTGGTTTAAACGGGAGCCATTCAAGGCAGCGTTTATCGTTGAATGCGTACTTTTGCTCGTGGTGGCGACGCTAGCTGCATTCTCGGGTGCGGCGGCGCAAGAAAAGGATCGCCGGGAAGAAGTGCTGCGGGCAAACGAATACGCGGCCCGTTGGGTCGCGGGGACGGTGCTATTCAAGTTGAACGGGTATCATGACATCGTGGCGAATGCGGCGAGGGATTTTCCGCCCAAATTGTTCGCACCCCTGCGAAGCAAGGAAATCCGCTTGGATGACGGAATGGTGCAGTATTGTCGCGAACTCGTCGAGCGATATCGATCGTCTGGCGGACGCGCGCCATTCGATGGATTTTTCATAGTTGGCACGGATGGGCGCAGGCGGGCACTCTGGCGGACATATGACCAGAGCGTCGATCACCTCGGGAGAGACTACCGGTGGCGCGACTATTTCAAGGGAGCCTGGATGTTGGGTCAAGCCCGATCGCGATCGGCCTATATCTCGAGGGCCATTCTGTCGGAGGCTAGCGGAACCCGCGGATTCGCAATTTCGGCGCCGATTTATGACGAAAACGGCGAGCCGATCGGCGTGCTCGCTGGGCTTACCGATTCGGGCGCGACAATGGGGACGCTCGAGCTCAAGGATCCGAGCGACAACCGCCATATCGCCATGGTCGTTGCTCTGCGCGACAACGAGCGCGAGACACGCAATGATCCTCTGCCCGAAGATCACGCCATTCTCGTTCACGATTCAATTGCAGAAGGCAAAACTGCATTTTTGAAAAGCAACATGGCGGTGCGTAAAGCCATAACGCTGGCGGAGCAAAGCAACCCGAACCGCGGTTTGTCGCAGTTAT
>CAZETM010000915.1:0-3903 GCA_964514885.1 uncultured Polyangium sp.
TAAGCTTTGTCTGGACGAAAGTCTCGAGTTGAGGCATTGTCCGCCGAACCTGATGGAACCCGAGCAGACTTCCGAGATTCACGCGCAGCAGCCGCCCAGCTTGATCAAAGAATTGGCGAGCATGGCGATCGTCGTGGCTGCTCTCGGCACGCTGGCGTATGGCTTCGTTCGTCATCTGCGCAGCACCGAGCATGTGGAAACGCCGCTGATCGTCGATGTGAAGATGACGACGGGCGCGCAGGCCGAACTGTGTGGCCCAACGGCGCCGGATGGTCGTCCGACGCCCATCGAAATGGTCTACAGCGACGACAAACAAGCGTGGATCGAAGACGCGGCCCAAGGCTTCTCGAAGCTTTGTCCGAACATTCAGGTGAAGCTCACGATGATGGGGGACATCGCTTCGGCCGACGCGATCTTGTCAGGAGAGCAAAAACCTGCGTTATGGGCGCCCGCAGATGACCTCGTCGTGCGATATCTGGAGGCGCGATGGACGAAAGAGTACCCTGGCAAAAAGCCGCTTTTCGATGGCAAAAACCAGACCTCGGTCGCCGCTTCACCCATGGTGCTGCTCGTGTGGAAAAACCGGAAGCAAGTCATCGGTCGCATTCTCGGGAATCGTCCGTCGGATTACGGTCCTTGGGTCAACGTTGCGTGTGCGCAAGTTCCCATCGATCCGAATCTCGACGGGGTGTCGATTAGCGACATGCATCCGGGCAACTGGATTGATTGGTACAATCCGGTAAAACCCCCGCCACCGCCCGACCCCGATACGAAGAAAGCCGCGCGGCCGGTCAAACCAGCCAAACCTCTTCCGCCCCCGGTCGAGGACATGCAAGCCATTTACAATGCGCCGTTTCCGACACTCGACCAAATCAAATCCTGGGGACGGGTCAAGATCGGCCATACGTCGCCCACACGATCGGCCGCAGGGCTCGAAGCGCTCTACCTGATGGCCTACGACTATGCATTGCCATTTGGTCAACGTTCGCCCGAAGCGCTGGAGAAATTCGGCATTGTATCAAAGGACCCGAATAACCGCGGCAAGGTCGTTTCTTTTGACTGGGAGACGGACGAATTCAAAAAAGCGCTCGTCGACAAAAAGGACCCGTTCAGCAGGTGGCTCAGGCGGTGCGAAGCGGGGCTCGAGCCTACCCCCAAGTCGGCACGGCTGCTGACGGATACTTTCTTTAATGTCGGAGAAGACCGTTACGACGCGGTGGTGACCTACGAGCACCTCACGTTCGAGGTATTGCAACGCATTGACGAATACGCGGGGAAGATGGCGAACGTGGAAGTCATTTATCCGACTCCGACGCTGATGAATCTGCATCCTGTGGTGACGTTGGATGCGGATCATCTGACCGATACGCAAAAGATATCGGCCATCAAGTGGATAAATTATTTGCGTAGCGAGGATGTGCAGAAAAGGGCTATCGACTTCGGCTTTCGACCGGTCAACCCGAAGGTATCCATTCGCGAATACGATTCCGAGGGCAATCCGTTTCTCAAGTACCGGCGGTATGGCGTGGACTTTTTGAGCCCGGTCATCGAGCCGCCGCGCCTCGATGGTGAAGCCGTTTTCAATCTCGTGCGGATGTGGGAGGATGCGACGGGGAGGAATTAAGAGCATATTGAACAGGCTGCTGCGCGAACCGGTGCTTCGGTCGACCTCACTCAGCGTACTGAAGTACGCTTCGTATCGGCTCCCTAGCCCCGATTCGCTCGCAACGCCTGTTCAACACGCTCCAAGACGAGATTTCCCCGGGCTATTGCGCGAATCGGTGCGTCAGTCAGCCTCTGGCGCGCGAGTTACGGTCCGCCGTCCGGCGTAGGCGCTCCAGCATCGACAGCGTCCGTCTTCTTGGGGGCCTGCGGCACCTTCGGTGCGGCAATCGCTGCTCCCGCAGTCGACGGAGGCGGAGTATCGGCCATCGTGGATTCAGCCGGCGTTGAGGCTGCAGGTGGCGAGCCTCCGGAGGTGTTCCCGTCCACATTGAACAGCAAATTCGCTCCGGCGCCGCCGCCCAGCACCACGACCTTCGAGTTCGGCGATTTCGCAAGCTCCAACGTTGCGTCGATGCTGCGCCACTTGAGCAGATCAGGACTGACTTTGCTCGCAATCAAGTTGTAATCGCGAATGCCCGCAGCTTCTGTGCGCTTACGCTCGGCTTCTTTTTCTTCGCGCTCGAGCTTGTAGCGGTATTCGAGCATGAGCTGCTCTTGCCGATACTTTTCGGCAATGGCCGATTCGACGATGGGCGGCAGCTTGATATCCATGAGCTTCAGCTCTTGGATGATGACGTAGGGCCGAGAAGACGGCTGCCCATCGTCATTTTCGAGTCTTCCGAGGACGGGGATTTGGCCGAGTTCCTGCAGAAAATCCCGGGCGCTCGAATAGATTTCGTGCGCTGGACGCGCGCCGAACGTGCGCCGTACATGCGCGTGAACTTCAGGCTCGATCAGCCGCTCGAAATATTCGAGCCCAACATCCTGGTGTAAAAAACCGAGCATTTCCTTGTTCGCACGAAAGCGAACGGAAACCTCGACATCGAGATTCAGGCCTTCTTCGCTCAGCACGTCGAACTTGATGTTTTTCGTCTGCAGGCGCGTTTCGTAAACGGTGAGGCTGTCCCAGGGCGGGATGATGTTGAGCCCCTCGCGCCAAACTCGATTGGTCACCGTACCGCCGGCGAAAAAGCGGTACATGACTGCGTAACTACCTGCCGGAACGCTGATGAAGATGCGCTGCCACAAAAAGCCCAGCAACAACAGCAACACGATGAGGGTCGTGTACGCGTAGAACTGGATCGCTTGGATACGCTTCAGAAAACGATAGCGGAGCGTCCGCTCGGCCGATTTTCCTGGCGTTGACTCTGGCGTTGACTTTGGCGTTGACTCTGGCGTTGACCGGCCATTTGGCGATGGATTGCCGTCCGCGCCTGGCTTTTTCGTGGTATCAGGATTCGCTTTGGGCGACTGTTCGGCCATGTTGATTCTCGGTAGCCCGCGCTTCTAGCATGAGAACGTCGGGCTTGTCGACATGCTTCTGTGCTCTCACGCTGCGCGGGAGAACCAACTCTTTTTCTTTGGCGGCACGGGCGGTTGGGTCGCGGGTTTCCCCGCCGGAGGATCCATGACGATCGGCTTTGGCCCGGAGATCAAAGCGATGATGAATCCCCCGATTGGCGTCAAGACAATCGAGAGCAGAAGGGCCCCCCCGAATCCAATTCGCCGCGTTCTGCCGAGCAGTCCGACGGTGAGAATGAGAAGGATGGGCAGACCGATTTTGAAAAGCGGCGCGAGTTCCATGGGGGCCCTGCTAACTCAACCAGTCTTGGCTTTTTCTTCCTTGTGGATTTCGGCAACAGTTTGCTTGGCTTTTTCGAACTCTTGCTTGAAGTAGCTCCGCATTCGGTGCGGTTCGAAATCCAAAAGCGTCCCGCCTGCCTCGAAATGCATGATGAAAACCTTGCCGGTCGCGTGCGTGAATGCTCCACCGATGAGCGGGACACTGACGATCCCAAGCGCCGTTCCGACGACGGGAATGAGTTTGGCAACGCTTGCGCCGACGGCAGTGCCAAGGGCTACGCCACCGAGGCTCGAAACGAGCGATCCGAGCAGTTTCTTCGCAAGCTCTTCGGTAAAGCTCACTTTGTACAGCTCCGATAGCTCAGACAGCATTTTGAGCTGCACGCCGGTTATGGCCACGGCATCGAAAAGTGGAAATGGAATGACGCCTGCGCCAAGCGACCACAAGACGTTCCGACGCACGATGGCTTCGGCCCGGCCCACGCGTGAGATCGTATCCACGGGTTTTGGTGCGGGCGGCGCAGCAGCGGGCTTCGGAGCGGGAGCAGCCGCGGGCTTGGGCTCTTCTTTTGCCGCCGTGGGAGTCACGGGAGC
>CAZETM010000916.1:0-3897 GCA_964514885.1 uncultured Polyangium sp.
CATCGAGGCGTGCGTACGCTTCGTCCTACTTGGAAGTGGTTTGTCCTGGCGCTTGTCGCGGGCGCGTTTGTCCCGATCGCATGTGACGGCGGTGGACGAACCGAAATCGTCATTCGTCCGGGCGGGCTTCAAGACGGCGGAGGGCTTGCGGACGTCGCGACTTTCGACGGTTCCATGCAGAACGATGGTGCCGATTGGGATGCTACGAACGCTGGTTTGTCCCCGGTTCTCGTGGGCATCACTCCGAATCCTCGTGGCGATGGACCGGTCGCCATTGGCGATGTCATCGACGCGCGTCTTACCGTCCTGGCTGCTGGGTCGAGGGGTGTGATGCTGCGACGAACCCCTGCCGAGCTTGCTTCCGAGGGCGCATTGGCACAGCTCGAGGTGGAGGCGAGTTCGTACGGAAAAAACGGACTGACGATTTCGTTTGTCTTGGCCGTCGTCGACGGAATGGTCAATGGTATTGACCAGCCGCTTTCGAGTTTATCGTGGAACGACCCGAACGTGATGATGGCAATGCACGAGCGGATGGATCAGATATTCGTTCGGCTTGCGGGTTACTCCCCCATTTTTATCATCGGTAGAGATGTCGACGTATTTCTCGAGTCTCGTCCGGACGAACGAGCGGCATTCGAAGCCTTGATGCTCGATCTCATCGTTTATGCTCGTACGAACCCTTTGGCGCCGCCCAATACGCGTATTGGCGTTGGTTTTTCGTTTGCGGGCGTAACTTCGTCTGATCCGTCGTTTTCATTGTTGCTCGAGGACAGTGATTTGGCGGTCGTTTCCTACTTGCCTGGGCTTGGTTCTGACATGGCGGGATTAGCGAGTGCGGTGGCGACGGACGCGGATGTTCTCGTCGAACGAGCGGCGGGCAAGCCCATTGTGCTCGAAGCGCTTGGGTATCCCACTTCGGAGGCCGTGGGCGGATCGGAAGCGAAGCAGGCGTTGTTTCTCGAAACGTTTTTTACGGCGCTCGGGCCACGGCGGTCGAGTTTTGCATTCGTCAATGTCGATTCATTGCATGATCTCGGTCCAGGACGTTGCGCCGAACGAGCGTTGTATGCGGGGCATTCTGCGGACAGCGCGTGGGCGACGTATATGTGCTCCGTGGGGCTTTTTACCGCGGACGGTCAGACAAAGCTTTCCTGGCAAGTATTTATTGGCGGTGCGGCTGCGTTCGCTTCACCTTGATCTGTGTTGTAAGCTCTAGGCGCGATGCGCCTTCGGTCGGGTGCGCCAATGCATCCGTCGAGGTTTTTGGGGGCGAGGGTGAATGGCGATCCCCGGGCAGGACCAGCGGGGCAGAGGAACGGCAATGGGCGACGCGAATAGTTTAGTCGGCAAGATCGCGGCGATGCAGGACTACGCCCTGTACCGCGACCTCTCTTGGGAAGGCAGCTTCGAGGATTACTTGGCGGTGGTTCGCAAGCAGCCACAGGTCACGCGCAACGCGTTTCAGCGCGCGTATGACATGATCATCCGGTACGGCACCGAAGAGTACACGGACAACAAGAAGAAGCTCGTCAGGTACAACTTCTTCAAGGACGACCTTTACGGGGCGCAAGACGCCATCTACGGACTTGACATTCCGCTCATGAGGCTCGTGCACGTCCTCAAGGCGGCGGCCGAAGGGTACGGTCCGGAAAAACGTGTGATTTTGCTCCATGGCCCCGTTGGTTCGTCGAAATCGACCATCGCGCGCCTCATCAAGAAGGGAATCGAGCACTACTCGACGACCAACGATGGAGCGCTCTACACCTTCGATTGGGTGAACCTCGATGACGTCGGCATGGCGGGTGCCGAGGGTACGCGTTTCCGCTGTCCGATGCACGAAGAGCCGTTGCGGCTCATTCCTCCCGCTTGGCGTCAGCGCGCCATTGGCGAGCTGGAGTTGTCCAACCCCACTTTCCAAGTGCGGGTCGACGGCGAACTCGATCCGGCGTGTCGCTTCATTTTCAACAAGCTCATGGAGCAATACGGCGGTGACTGGGCCAAAGTCATCCAGCACGTGCGTGTGCGGCGTTTGGTGCTGAGCGAGAAAGACCGCGTCGGTATCGGTACGTTTCAGCCGAAGGACGAGAAGAACCAGGACTCGACCGAGCTGACGGGCGACATCAACTACCGCAAGATTGCCGAGTACGGTTCGGACTCTGATCCGCGCGCATTCAACTTCGACGGTGAGTTCAACATCGCCAATCGCGGCGTCGTCGAGTTCATCGAGGTGCTCAAGCTCGACGTGGCATTCCTTTACGACCTGCTTGGTGCGTCACAGGAGCACAAGATCAAGCCGAAGAAGTTTGCCCAGACAGACATCGACGAGGTCATCATTGGGCATACCAACGAGGCTGAGTACAAGAAGCTCTTGAACAACGAGTTCATGGAGGCTTTGCGGGATCGCACGATCAAGATCGACATACCGTACATCACGAAGATCTCGGAAGAGGTTCGCATTTACCAGAAGGACTTCAACAAGGACAAGATTCGCGGCAAACACATTGCTCCGCACACGCTCGAAGTGGCGGCGATGTGGGCGTGCCTCACGCGCCTGGAAGATCCGAAAAAGCACAATCTATCGATTGTCCAGAAGATGAAGCTTTACGACGGAAAGGTTCTTCCTGGTTATACCCAGGACACCGTCAAGGAATTGCGCAAGGAAGCTCATCGTGAGGGTATGGAGGGTATTAGCCCTCGTTACGTGCAGGACAAGATCTCCAATGCGTTGGTCAATGACATTGGCGAAGGCACGATCAATCCGTTCATGGTGCTTTCCGAGTTGGAAAAGGGATTGCGTCACCATTCGTTGATTACCCACGACGAACAGCGCAAGCGGTTTGGAGAATGCATTGGCATGGTCAAACGCGAGTACGACGAGATCGTGAAGAACGAGGTGCAGCGCGCGATCAGTGCCGACGAAGATGCGATTCAAAAGCTCGCGGCCAACTACATCGACTCGATCAAGGCTTACACTTTGAAGGAGAAGGTGAAGGATCGGTTTACGCGCGAGGACGTCGAGCCGGACGAGCGGTTGATGCGGAGTATCGAAGAAAAGATCGACATTCCCGAGAACCGCAAGGACGATTTCCGACGTGAAATCATGAACTACATCGGCGCGCTCGCGGTCGATGGGAAGAAATTCGAGTGGCACACGAATGATCGGTTACGGCGGGCGCTGGAGCTGAAGCTGTTCGAGGATCAGAAGGACGCGATCAAGCTGCAGACATTGGTATCGAGCGTCATCGACAAGGAGACGCAGGAGAAGATCGACATCATCAAGACGCGCATGATCAAGTACTTTGGGTACAACGAAGTATCGGCGCGAGACGTTCTTGACTACGTGGCGAGCATTTACGCTCGAGGCGACGCGAAGTAATCTCTTCTCCCCCTCTCCACGTAGCGAAGCGGAGTTGGAGAGGGGGCCGGGGGGTGAGGCGCACGCGAAAATGGTTTCGCAATCCCTGCAAAACCATTTTCGCGCACGATTTTTCATTCAAATAGTTTTTCAAAGCTCGATCTTACGTTATAGGTGTGGGCATGCGTCTTCTCGGCGCGCTAGTCGCATCGCCCATCCTGCTCTTCGTGCTCGGCTGTGGTAGCTACCTCGGTAGTGCGCAGCGTGCTTACGACGACGGCCGGTATCTCGAGGCCGCTGAAAGCCTGAGCAGTTGCGAAGCCGAGGTGGTTGAGCTTCCTCCGGCCAAGCAGGCCAATTATGGTTTGGTTCGGGGTTTGTCGCTGATGATGCTCGGCGATCACGATGATGCCGGCAAATGGCTGGACTTTGCGGCGGCAATCGAGAAGAAACGTCCCGGTTCCCTGATGCCTGCGCAGCGCCGCGAACTCGAGGTTGCACGTGCCAAACTCGCCAAGACGGACGATACCGATTCCAATCAC
>CAZETM010000917.1:0-3886 GCA_964514885.1 uncultured Polyangium sp.
CATGGCGCCCGAGCAAATGCGATCTGCGCGCAAAGTCGATGCTCGCGCTGACGTGTGGGCACTCGGCGCCATCATGTACAAATTGCTCACAGGCCGCGCGCCATTTCAAGCCCCCGTCGATCCGGAAATCATCTTTGCCACGCTCGATGCGACACCGGTTCGCCCCCCGTCATTGCTTCGTGCAGATATTCCACCTGCTCTCGAAGAAGTCATCCTGTGTTGTCTCGAGAAAGACGCCGCCAAACGATATTCGTCCGCCGCTGAAGTCCTCGTCGCGCTGCGCCCATTCGGTCCATGCCCGGCGAAGACTGGTGATGACGAAGAAAAGACCCTGTATCTGTCTCCGCCCGCAATGCCTGCTCCCACGCAGGAAACGATGCAACTCGAATGGCAAGACATTGTCGAGATTGTGCCCGACAACGGCAGCGTTACGCCTTCGTCTGGCACCACGCTCGACGCGCCGTCACCGAGACCGAGCATTCTCAATGGTTTTCCGGCGGAGTTCTATTTTCGACCACCACCCGTGACGGGATACGTCGTCCGTCCACGCGTTTCGCATCCAAGCATTCCCAGCTTTCATTTGCCTTCGCATCCAGGTTCGCCCGAAACGCTTGCGCCGATGGAGATGCCTGCGGTTTGGCAAAACATTCCGGGTATGCGTAGCGCAATCGGTCGATACGCTGCCGTGGATGGGGTGGCGAGAAGGCACGCCCTGGGAAACGTCGTACGTTTGGGAATTCCGCGACTCGCTGCGATGACTCGCAAACACGCCCGAGTCCTCATGGGAATGGGAGTCGCAATATGGTTGGCGCTCATCGTGGTAATCGTGGCTCGCGGCCGGACACCATTGGCCACGAGTCACGCGCCGATTGCTGTGCGCGAGAATGTTGCAACCAATGCACCAACCTTGCTGAACGACCCTCCTGCGCAATCGCCGGAACGACCGCCCCAGCGCTCGCCAAGTCCCACACCCTCGGCTGGCGCGATACCACAGCCTACGCCTTCAGTTGCGCCACCAGTGCCGTCGCAAACCGCAACTGCGCCTCGACCCAAGGCGGCCATAAAACCGGGATCGGTCCCGCCGCGCAAGCCGTCAGGCGCGAACAAATCGAAGGTTGGCCAAGTGCCCCCAATCGACATTTTCGAGAGAATAAGGAGGAGTCGGAATCATTGACCTTCACCGAAGTAGCGCCTTTGCGTGTCGTAACGTCGAAACGACGGTCCAGCGGTAGTTGTCTTCGTGGCATCACGATATACTGGGCAGTGAGATCTTTAGATACAATCTTTTGAACCTGTAAAACCCATTCGATTCGCGAAGGAGATATGGTCATGGCGGTCAGCGGCCCGCGCACTACTGCGCTCATTTTGTTTGGGACGGTGGGGATTTTGCATGCCTGCAATCCTCAAAACCGCAATCAATTGGATTGTCTAGGCAAACCATGCCCAGATATGAACAGCTCGAGCAGCGTGAGCGCAGCGAATCCCGCGAGAACATCCTGGCAAGAGATAGAAACTGAAATGCGCAATGCATGCGGCGGCTGTCACGATATCAACGGCCCGTCGGACATGCCCTTTCTTGCCGGTCCCGACCACTATCGATCCATCGTTGGTTGGCCAGGAATCGTCACCACCAACCCGGAACGAAGCACGTTGCTCACGCATGCGATGTTGGGAATGGGTCATTCGGGGAAAAACCTCGACGCACCGAACCTCGTGAACACGCTACTGCCAAAAGTAAAAACGTGGCTCGATGAAGAGGCGAAGAACTTTACCAAAACCCCAGAAAACGTTGGCTCGCATATCGATCCGTTCGTTCCCGTTTTGGGGTTCAACGCAAAGTATTTGGACCCGTTTGGACTCGATTTCCAAGGTATCGCAATCACGTTCACCGCGACCTTGACGGGCCCGAGCATGCTCGAATTGTCCGATATTCAAGTGCATCCAACAGCGAAAACAGGCGTGCGTATCGCGCATCCGATCGTCGTGGTGCACGCAATCGGAAAAGCGCCAGAACCGGTGGATTCGCTGGGAGATGGAGAACAAATTTTTGAAGCCAGTCAGTTTGGTCCACTAGGCCCGGGCATCGTCGTTCTGACGAATTGGTCAGTCGATGCGAAGCTGAGTTTGGCATTTGAAAATATCGACATTTACGATTCCCTCGGGCCGGCCGATTACGGTTGTAGGGACTTGGCGGCATTCGAGGCGCATGCTCGACCACAGGTGGTCGCGTGCCTCAATTGCCACGGTGGCGCCAATTCGAACGCCGTTGCAGCCGTCGACATGACCGGACTGCTCGACGATAACGACGCAACGGCGATAGCGATAGCGTGCGGACAGATACGAAATCGCGTCAATCCGGCATCGGCCCAAAGCAGCATTCTGTTCATCACGACGGATCCCGGTGGGAACGCCGCGCATCCGTACAAATTCCTGGGCAGCAATAAAGCCTTCCGTAGTTTTCGTGATTCTGTATCGCGATGGATCGAGGCGGAGCAATGATTTCGAGGAATCCAACAATGAAGCAAGTTCTCTTGTTCGTTGTATGCGCTGGGCTGATCTCGTGTTCGAAGGACGACTCCAGCGATGGGACGTCACACCCAAAAGGTGATTCGAACGCTAGCAACGCAAGCGGAATCGCCTTGCCTGACCAGTCTGCCGACGAGAGTATACTCGATGCCCGAGTCGTTTCTTATTCGGATGCCTTGCGCACGGCCTCGCTGAAGCTCGTGCTCAATCTGCCCACGCTCGAGCAGATTGATCGCATCGCAACGGCAGCAAATCCTCGAGGCGCATACGAGGCGGAAATCGACGCGATGCTTGCCGATTCTCGTTTTACCGGGCGCATGATCAAATGGTGGAGCGACACAATGCGGCAAGGAGGCGAAGTTGGTCCCCAAGGCGAGCCGAGCCGCGACACGGCACCCGTTTTCGCAGCACGAATCACCATCGAGGGACGGCCGTTTACCGACATGTTCACCGCGACGAATAGTACCTGCCCAACCTACGACACCATTACGAATACGTTCTCGGATGGCGAATGCAACAATGGCGTTCCGGTGCATTCCGGGGTGCTCACGAATCCAGGCGTCATGATGCAGTTTTATGGCAACATGGCGTTTCGTCGTGTTCGCTGGGTCCAGGAGATCTTCGCCTGTACGAAATTCCCCGCCGAATACACCGCGACACCTGTTCGATTTGGAGAAGCCGATTATACGGCTCCCTGGACCTTCGATGCTTTGGCGATTGCGCCGATCAACTTCCAAGATACTTCATCGGTCGTCTGCGCTAACTGCCATGCCACGATGAACCGCATTGCGCCGCTCTTCGCGCGCTTCGACAACCTCGGCCAATGGCAGAATGATAGCCAAGTCCTGACTCCAACCGTCCCGAACGCGACGAACACCGAAATGTCGCATTGGCTCAATCCAGGCGAAGAGACAGCGTGGCGCTTTGGAACGCGGGTCTCGGATATACCATCACTCGGCATGGCAATCGCTGAAGATCCTGATGTTGCCAAATGCGCAGTCGCTCGCATGTACAACTTCGCCATGTCAAAGGAAGACATCGTGACGGATCTCGCCACAGTCCCCATTGAAGTGCTCCGGCTTTACGTTTATGAGTTCGACACGAACGGCATGAATTTGCGCAAAACATTGCGTTCGATACTCATCAGCGATGATTTCGTAAGATTCTGAGCACCGCGCAATAGCCAAAGGAAAACGATGCATAACGATTTGCCATTGTTGCGACAAGCCCTGACGATACTCGTGATGGGTTTTCTCTGCGTCTCATGTAACGAAACAAGTCATGAGCCAGGGGCGATACCGTGGCCAGTCAAGGATGACCCAACCGACGATTTCGAGAATCAACCCGGTGTTTTTTCGGG
>CAZETM010000918.1:0-3882 GCA_964514885.1 uncultured Polyangium sp.
CGTGTCTCGCCTCCGAGGTTTTTGACGCTTTGAGATAACGATTAACGCCGCCGATTGCCAAAGCCGCCAATAAGCCAATGATCGCCACGACGATCATCAATTCGACGAGCGTGAACCCACGCCGGTCATGATCGCAATAAGCACTCATCAACTAGGCCCCCGAACAACGTTCCACACGTAAGATGTCCAAGCATGATACGTGCCAGCGCTATCGGGTGCGCAACAAAAGTGGCCACCCGCATGTTGGTGTGGGTTTTGGGCTCGTACACTGGGTCAAGTCGAGTGCGAGCGTTGTTTGGAAAAAACGCGCCACGACAAAAAGTGTCACCGGCGAATACCGTCGGTGACGATTCTTGTCAGCTTAGGAAATTGATTGATTCGTTCTGAGCGTCTGCAGGCGCGCGTCGATTCGATCCAATCGCAAATCGCCAGGCGCTCCAGGCGAAACGCGCAATTCCAAACTGCGTGCAGCATCGCCTTGCTCGAGCTGTTCCAATTCTTCTGCCACGCGACGATATGCATCGCGAAATGGAACTCCCGATGCCGTCAGCTCGACCGCACGATCGGTCGCGAAACAGTCCGGACTGATCGCCGCCAGCATTCGTTCACGATCGAATCGCAGACCCTCGATGAGTCGCGGCACCAGGCGCGTCGTCGACAACGTTTCATCGATCCCTCGCAGCAGCGGTGACTTCGTCAGTTGCAAATCACGGTGATAACCCGACGGCAACGCGACGATCGTTTGTACCTCAACGAGTGCGCCCTGCACGACCGAGCATGCCGCACGCATCAGCTCCACCACGTCCGGGTTGCGCTTGTTCGGCATGATCGACGATCCCGTCGTGAACGCATCGGGCAGTTTCACAAATCCAAACTCGCTCGTCGTGAACAGACTCAAGTCCCACGCGAGCCTTCGAAGCGTCGCCATCACGTGCCACGCGGCACCCAGGATCGTCGCTTCGATGATGCCGCGTGATGTTTGGGACCCGAGCGGATTCCAAGCCACGTCGGCAAACTCCAGCTCACGCGCGACACCTTCTCGATCGAGCGGCAGGTTCACGCCGTAACCCGCAGCAGCTCCCAGCGGCGATCGATTCACGAGCACTCGGGCCGCGCGAATCGGAATCACTGCATCAAGCAAATTGTCTGCGAACGATGCAGCCCATAGCCCCACCGAACTCGGCACTGCGCGTTGCAAATGCGTGTACCCAGGCAGCGGTGTCTTCGCCTCGCGGTTGGCGAGCGCCAGCAGCGCAGCAGCGGCATCGAGACACAACTCGTCAAGCTCATCGATCGCGTCGCGTTCGTACAGTCGCAAAGCAACCAGCACTTGATCGTTGCGACTGCGCCCCGTGTGCACCTTCTTGCCGACATCACCCAGCTTCGTGATGAGCGCAGCTTCGATCGCGGTGTGCCCATCTTCGTCAGCTTCCGTCAGCATCAGATCGCCTGCATCGTTTTTCTTGACCAACTCCTCGAGAGCGTTGGTCATGACAGACCTTTCGTCCGCGGAGAGAATCCCGATGCGATGCAGACCTTCGACGTGCGCACGCGTAGCGATCAAGTCGTACGCAAGCAGTCGTTGATCCAGTTTCCAGTCGTCGCGTGAGGTGTATCGGAGCATGGCGGCATCAGGGGCGCCGCCTTTGTCCCAGAGGCGTTTGGTCACGGGCTGTCGAGGCTTTCGTCGACGAGTGCGCGCATCTCGGCGAGCTTCTTGGCGCGCTCGGGATCCATCGGTTTGCGAGTGGTTGCCGCGGGCAGAGTTCGTTCCAGCTCGCTGAGCGTTTCTTCTGCCGTCAGTCCACGTTTGCCTCGGCCGAATCCGAAGATCCGCGACATCCATCCTTCGGCTTGATCGAGGACGAAGCGGTCGTTGCGAATGCCTTCCGGATCATCGCGCAAGCGTCGCACCACGGCGCCGTTCGCACGTACCCACGTCTCTGCGCGATCGAAGCTCTCACGCGGAACAGAGTCGAGATGCTTGTGCGCAGTGCGCATGTCGACGCCGAACGAGCGACAGAAGACGGCGAGCGCCAAGGTCAGTTCATCCGTCGTCAGTTTCGTCGCGGAGTGGACCTTCGATCCTCCACAACCTTTCACGACCACGTGCGATCCGTTTGCCACGAGCACGCCGAAGCCGAGCATCGTCGCAGCAAGCTCCGTTGCCGGTTCCCGATCCTCGGGCCTCACGTCGTTGTACGCATCTGCTTCGGTCATGAACATGCTCGCCACAGCGCGCACGAGAGCGGTTGTCAGGACAACCGGATGACCAACTTCACCCGTACCGATCGAGATGACGTACGAGCCATCTTTGCGTCGTCCGACGCGATCGAGACGAGTTTCGATTTTCCCACCAGGCCCGCACGCTCCTGATCCACAACCGCCTGCGCTTGCCGTTTCTCCTTCGGGAGTGACGAACTGCAGCTCGACGTTTAGGTCGGACAAACCCGCGTGCGTTTGGATGCGCTTCATCAGCGCCACGACGGATTGCGGAGACCCGTCGAACACGTCGGGGAAATACTCTTCCGTCGGCAAAATGATGCCGCGCACGGGTTCGGCACCTTGCTCGAGCAGCGCAGCGGTGCGGTGAAGCATCCAGCGGATTCGGGGTTCAGCCGGCAGATCCATCGCGCCAGTCTAAACGCAGCGGAGCGTATCGTCGAAACGTGGATGGGCTTTTGCTTGCTTGTCTGCGAATACCAGCGCAAGAGGAACCCTCGACAATGACGGAACCTGAGACATCTACGCCTGCAGATCCTGGAATCTCGTCACGCAAAGCCGATCACATCGATCTTTGCGTCTCGGGCGACGTCGGTTTCCACTCGAAAACCACATTGTTCGATGCGGTCGATTTTGTTCACGACGCGTTGCCCGAGTTGTCGCTCGATGACCTCGACACGTCCGTGGAGATTCTCGGCAAGCGTTTGCGCGCACCGATCATCATCGCCGCGATGACGGGAGGCACGGAGCGAGCGCGAGTCATCAATCGCGAGCTTGCGCAGATTGCGGAAGAGCGTGGCTACGGTTTTGGTCTCGGCAGTCAACGCGCCATCTTGAAGGGCCAGCCTCGCGATACGTACGAAGTGCGCGACGTTGCGCCGTCGATCCTCGTGCTCGGCAACATCGGTGGTGTGCAGGCGCGAAGCCTCTCGACGGATGAAGTTCGATCCCTCGTCGATGCCGTCGGTGCAGATGCTTTGTGTGTGCACTTGAATCCCGCGATGGAGATCGTGCAGCCCGAAGGGGATCGCAATTTCGTGGGTGTCATCGATGCGCTCGAGCGTCTCGTGAGTGATCTTGGCGTGCCCGTCGTGGCGAAAGAAACGGGCTGTGGTCTTGGTTCGAGCGCTGTGAAAAAACTCGCGAAAGCCGGCGTGCGACACGTGGATGTTTCGGGTGCTGGGGGCACGAGTTGGGTGGCGGTCGAAGCGGCGCGTGCAGTGGGCAAAGATCGAACGCTTGGTGATGCGCTTCGAGAGTGGGGTGTGCCGACGGCTGCGTCGGTGGTGATCGCGGATCGGGCGCGACCGCGTTTCAAGACGATCATCGCGACGGGTGGAGTGTCGAGTGGCACGGAGGTCGCGAAGGCGTTGGCGCTCGGGGCTCATGCCGCGGGCATGGCGAGGCCTGTATTGCAGGCGTTTGCGGCGGGTGGTCGCGACGGAGCGCGTGCGTTTTTGGATCAGGTCGAAGCAGAACTTCGTGCAGTGATGCTTCTCGTGGGGGCTCGTCATGTGCGAGACTTGCGTCACGCGGATGTTGTGCTTGGTCCTGCACTCGAAAGGTGGACGTCCGAGCCTCGCCGCCGCGGTAAGAAGTGATGTGACGGTTCTGCGACGGTGGGGTCTTCCTGCCGGCGCGAGGAGCGTGCTACCGTCC
>CAZETM010000919.1:0-3878 GCA_964514885.1 uncultured Polyangium sp.
CTTTCGTTTGACCTAAACGATCCAGCCCTGTCGTTTGGACTTCCATTCCCCGCGCGTTCGTGTACAACCGCTTTCGTGGAACTACGTGCGGGTGATCGTATCGATCGGTATTCGCTGGTTCGGCCGCTGGGAAAAGGCGGCCAAGGATCGGTTTGGCAAGTCGTCGATCCGCTCGATGAAGGCTCGTTACGCGCGCTGAAGATTGTGCAGCTTGCCGATGCCGGTCAAGCGGCTTTCGTCAGAGCGCGGCGCGAAGCGAAGATCCTGGCGCACTTGGACCATCCCTCGCTGTGTGCGTGTCATGGGCTCTTTGAAGACTTGGATCGAGGCCTCGTCGGCGTCGTGCTCGATCTCGTCCAAGGTCGTCCACTTGATGACTTGATCCACGACGGTCAGGTCGATCAAGCCAAACGCATCTCCATTCTGCAGCACGTGGCGGAGGTGCTCACGTTTGTGCACGCCGCGGGCTTGGCGCATCGGGACTTGAAGCCGGCAAACATCCTCGTGACCGATGGCTTTTTGAATCGGCCGGATTTGCCGGGTACCGTCAAGCTCGTCGATTTTGGCATTGCCGTCCCTATTGGCAATCCGCAAAAGCTCACGTCGGTGGGCGGGGTGATTGGGACGATTCCGTATTTGTCGCCTGAGCTATTTGATCCGCGGGAGCGAGCTTCGTCGGAAGAAAGTTGCGCGCGGGATATGTTTGCGTTTGGCGTGATTGCGTATGAGCTTATTTTCGGTGGGCATCCGACGGGCCTTGGGCATTCTGCGTCCTTCGAGGTGATGGCGCAGCGTTATCGCGAATTGCTTTCGGGAGCGCGGGCTTGGCCGCCGCGAAGTTTGCCTGGGGCGTGGGGTTTGGCGGTCAATGCCTGCTTGGCCTTGCGCCCGGACGATCGACCGCGTAATGGGGGCGAATTGCTGGAGATTCTGCGGACTGGCCGTTTGCCGCTGCGGCCCGTGAATTCCCGCACGGCGACGCATACGCCAGCACCGGGGTCATTATCACCGAGCGTGCCGCGGATGGGAAATGTAATGACTCCCCCGACGGAGCCGATGACGGCGCCGATGCCCATGTATTCGTCGGGGCCGCCTGCGCCGCCCGTTCCCGTGCGGCCGGTAGCAAAGTCGATTCACGCGCCGGTGTATGTCTTGGCGCTGGCGATCGTCGTGCTCGCGGTGGTCATTTATTTCAAGGATGCGAGCAAATCTTCGGATACCGAAACGCCGCTGATTGCAATTCCGCCGGCGAATTCGGTGCTGAAATTGCAGGAGCCAGCGGCGTCGCGATCGCTGACCCTTCCCGCGGTGGCGAGTGAACCTTGTTGTGGTGGTGAACTATGCAAGTCGCCGCAAAAGAAGACGGAAGATTCGTTTTGCGCAACGCCAGGTAAATGTGCACAATGCCCCTCGAAGCGCAAGCTTGTTACCGGGGCGTGCAAAGACCAACTCGATTCCAATCGACGATTCTTGCTTCGCTTGGCCAGTGTCGACCTCGATTCGCCAAATACCCAGGTATGCTTTCAGCGCAAGGATGATCCGCTTTCGAGTGCCGTGTGCGTCTTGAAAAAAGACGTCCAAGACTCTGCAGCGCCACGACTTCCCATCACGACGCAGGATTTGCTCGGCGGAAAAATCTTGGTCGAAATCAAAGAGGGCGGGAAGATCTTGGGCCGAGGTACCAATCCTACCTTGAGCGGCTTGAAGACATCGGCTTTATGCGTCGGCCTTGCGGCCCCGATTGGAAAAAAACAAACGAAGGTCGAGTTTTTCTTGGACGATCCATGACCACCACGACAACCACTCACGAACACCGCGTTCCTCCTGCGTCCGATGCAAAACTTGGCGAGCCCGTCCTGATTTGCGTCTTTCCCGCGCTCGTCGTGTTTCCCCTGCCCAGCACCGGCAAAATCATCGGCCGTAAGGAATTCGCCGACAGCGGGATCCTCGATAAAGAAATCTCCGGCCGGCACTTACGCTTCTCGCGGCTCGGCGGAGTGTTTAAAGTCGAAGACGTCAAATCGCGCAATGGCACGTTCGTCAATGGTCATGCGATTGGCCCAGAGGAGCCGGTCGAAATGCCCGAAGGCGGCGTGGTTCGAATTGGCTGCTCGCTCTTCGTCTTTCGTAGCTCGTTTACGGGATCTGCACAGCCGGATGCGCATCTCGGCGAGCTGGTCAGTCCGTTTGGATTGCGGAGTTTGCGCCAAAGCCTCGAGAAACTCGCGAATCAACAGGGGGGCAGCGTGCTCATCGAGGGCGAGACGGGTACGGGCAAGGAGCTGGTGGCCGAGCAGATTGCGATTCAAATGCGCGGGAACAAGAAAAACTTTGCGCCGGTGAACGTGGCGGCGATTCCCGCTTCGGTATTCGAGTCGCATTTGTTTGGGTGGAAAAAGGGGGCTTATTCAGGAAGCGAAGGGGGAGGCGAGGGGGTTATTCGGGCGCACGCGGGAGGGACGGTATTTCTGGACGAGATTGGCGAGTTGTCGCTCGATTTGCAACCGAAGATCCTGCGGTTGCTCGAAAAGCGCGAAGTGTGGCCCGTGGGTGAAAGCAAAGCGATTAAAAACATCGACGTGACATTTGTGGCGGCGACGAATCGGTCGCTCGATGCCATGGTGGAAGCCGGGACATTTCGATTGGATTTACGGTCTCGGTTTGCCCGGCGATTGCACATTTTGCCTTTGCGTGAGCGTCCCGAGGATATTTTTGCCATTCTGCAAACGCTTTATCAACGTCGAGGGCTGACGCTGGATCCCGAGGGCATCGAGATCGAGGCGGTCGAGAGGTTGCTGCTATTTCCGTGGAAAGGCAATGTGCGGGAGCTAGAATTGCTGGTGACTCATCTTGCGCCGTCGCGGGAATTGCGGTCACGAGCGATAACCGAGGTGCTGGGGCCGAGTGTCGATGATTTGGGTAAGCGTCCGCTGACACGTGAGCAAGTAAATCAGGTATTGCGGGAATGCGGGGGGAACCAAGCGGAGGCGGCGCGGCGGCTGGGGGTGGATCGGGCGAAGCTGATCAGGTTGCTCAAAAAGGTGCAGGCGGAGGGTTGATGGGCACGAGGCGAGGTCCCGTTCACCCGGTCGCGCGATTGACCGTGCGAACGGTTGATCGCGATCAAGTCGCCCCTGGGGTAAACCGTACCCGTTCGAGGTCGCGATCAAGTTGACCGTGGGGTAAACCGTACCAGCTCGAGGTCGCGATCAACTCGTTCTACGGTTGACCGTGCAACAGTGAGGTCGCGATTAAGTCGACCGTGGGGTAAGCCGTACAAGTTCGAGGTCGCGATCAAGTCGACCGTGGGGTAAACCGTGCAAGTTCGAGGTCGCGATCAACTCGTCCTAGGGTTGACCGTGCAAGCTCTATGTCCATCTCACAAATTTTGCGGGAAGGACCAGCACGACGGAGATCTTCAGTACACAAGTCGCGCATGTGCTTGCAAATAGCGAAGAGTAACTTGTGGGGGAAAGGCGGCTGCTGAGGGACGACGCGTCGCTCTACCTCAGGCTCGATACGGCGATTTCCTTCGTTCGCGGCGCAAGATCATTCGCCTATTCTTGCGCCCCAAGGCCAAGAACGTTACCGGCCAATACGAGCGCGAATCGCGGCGCGGGTGGCATCGGAAAGCGTACCGACATAGTCGGGCGAAAGGGCACGTAGAACATCGTCGGGCAACGTTAGAAGAATCTGCTCGGGCGCGAGCCCCGCAAGACGCTGCTCGGGCGCAAGCCCCGCGAGACGCTGCTCCGGCGCGAGCCCCGCGAGACGCTGCTCCGGCGCGAGCCCCGCAAGACGCTGTTCGGGCGCGAGCCCCGCGAGACGCTGCTCGGGCGCAAGCCCTGCGAGACGCTCCTCGGTCGTGAGCCTCGCCA
>CAZETM010000920.1:0-3877 GCA_964514885.1 uncultured Polyangium sp.
CAAACCTTGCCCACCCAACTCGTGGTGCGGATCGAGAAGAACGCGCACAAACGTAGGAGCAAACACCACGCCTACGTCTGTCGACGGGGAGGCAAGCGCTGTTGCCAACGCAACCCGCGAAGAAAGTTCTCGAGGCACACGCACGAGCGCTCTCGATGCACCAACTCCGACCAACGACGACTTCGTTGCTGTTCAAACGATCATTCAGGCTCGACGCGACACGCACCGCCCTCAATCGCCAAACACACGCCCGTCGGGTCGTCGTAGTAACTCGCGTTCTCTTCGTAACACTCCGCCTGCGTGACGAGCGCATTGGCATAGTCCTGGTCATCCGCGGCCAGCTCGTTGCAGAGCGACACGCAGACCTTCTCATCGCTTCCAGGATTGCACAGCGCGCTCTTCTCACACACGACAGCGCAGTTGTCTGCGGTCGACGGAGTGCATGAAGGCAAGAGGAACACAGCAACAGTGACGAACAGCAAACGCAACATGCTGCGAGGATAACCCAAGCAGCACGCCGCGGTGATATACGGCCTTGGTGATGCGTACTCGTTTCTCGACAATCCTCTCGATCTCTCTTGGCCTCAGCGCATGCGGCGGCAGCGCGCAAACCGAAGTTGCCACCCCCAAACCGGTCACTTCCGGCACGGCATCATCGACGCCCGTCGAACAATCGGCGCCTACCGAAGCTGCACTGCCTGACTTCGATCCCGTCGCAGTCGGCATGTCTCCCGATGGCGTCGTCAAGCTGTGCGACGAGCACTTGGCCAAAGCAAAAGAACTGGTCGAGTCGATCAAAACCTTGAAGGGCGCGAGCGCCGACAAGCTGACTTACGCATCGACGATCGGGCGCTTCGACGACGCGATCCTCGAGGTGACGAACGCAAGCGCGTTTCCGTATCTGATGGGCATGACGCATCCGGAAGCAGCCGTGCGTGAAGCCGCAAAGAGCTGCGAACCAAAGGTCGATTCGTTCCAAACATCGCTGTGGCTCGATGCCGATCTCGCCAGTGTGGTGCGTGCCTACGCAGCGAAAAACGAGAAGCTCGAAGGAGAACGCGCGCGTCTTCTTTCCGACACGCTGCGCGACTTCCGACGCAACGGTTTGGAATTGCCCGCGGACAAACAAGGTCGTCTGCGTGAGCTGAACGCTGCGATCACCAAAGCTGGACTCGACTTCATGACGAACATCGGTGGCTCCGTCGGAACCATCGAAGTCGATCCGAAAGACCTCGATGGATTGCCCAAGGAGTACGTCGCCGGACACGCACCGAACGCGAAGGGCAAGGTCGTCATCACGACTGACTCACCCGACTACACGCCGTTCATCACGTACGCGAAGAACCGCAAGCTCGCGCTCGAGCTGTACGTGAAGTCCGTCAACCGCGGCGGCCCCGAGAACATCAAGCTGCTCGACAACCTGCTGTCGCTACGTCGCGAAAAAGCAAAGCTGCTCGGGTACGAAACGTGGGCCGATTACGCCATCGAGCCCCGCATGGCGAAGTCGAAGCAAACGGTGCGCGAGTTCCTGGACAAACTTGCGGCGGCTATCAAAGAGCCGGCCAAAGCCGAGCTGGAAGAGCTACGCAAAGAATGGGTACGCCTCGGAGGCAAGAAGACCGACGTGCTCTATCCGCCCGATCGGCTGTACCTCGAAGACCGAGTGCGCAAGGCGAAGTATTCGTACGACACCCAAGCAATGTCGCAGTACCTCGAGATCGGTCGCGTCAAGAAGGGGCTGCTCGACATTACTTCGAAGATGTACGAACTCGAGTATCGCGAGGTCCCTGCACACGGATGGCACGCTGATGTGACGGCGCACGAAGTGTGGTCGAAGGGCGAGAAGATCGGCCTGTTTTACCTCGACCTGTACTCGCGTCCCGACAAGTACAAACACGCCGCGATGTTCGACATCCGCAAGGCGAAGCGCATACCGAACGGGAAGTGGCAGACACCGATCGCGTCGCTCGTGTGCAACTTCCCCAAGCCCGGTGCTCAGCCGGCACTGATGGCGCACGAAGACATGGTGATCTTCTTCCACGAGTTCGGACACGTGCTGCACGAGATGCTGACGAAGTCAGAGCTGGCGTCGTTCGCAGGATCTTCTGCAGTGCGCGACTTCGTGGAGACGCCTTCGCAAATGTTCGAGGAGTGGGGCTTCTCGCGCGAGGTGCTCGACATGTTCGCGCGTCATCACCAGACGAGTGAAAAGATCCCGGACGACTTATTCAAGGCGATGACGAATGCGCGCGCGTTCGGTCGAGCGATGTACACACAACGTCAGCTCGTGTTCGCCACGCTCGACATGGAGCTGCACACACGCGCCGCACCGCTCGACTCGACCAAGGTGTTCGAAGAAGTGCAGACGAAGGTCGATGTGTTTCCGTACGTGAAAGGCACGCACGGCCAGACGAGCTTCGGACATCTGATCACGTACGACGCAGGTTATTACGGGTATCAGTGGGCACTGAGCCTGTCGCGCGACGTGCTCACGCGATTCCGCAAAGAAGGACTGATGAACCCCGCGGTCGCTGCTTCATGGCGCACGGAAGTGTTGTCGAAAGGTGGCGGGATCGATCCGCGCGACTTGGTGACGCGTTTTCTGGGACGCGCACCGAACCACGACGCGTACTTCGACTACGTGCAGGGCAAGCAGTGAGGACGAGGCATCACGGCTTGATCGTGATGCCCATCGACTCGCGCAGCATCGCGTTCGATTCGGAAACGGAGAACGCGTAGAGGTCGTTTATCTTGGCGTCGGCATCGAGCGCGCCACGCGGCTCGCTCTTCAAGATCGTTGCCGATACTTCCAGGTTCCCGCACAGCAGATAGCCGGCTCGCGCAGCACATCGCTCCACGGCTGCGGCCCATCGGGTTAGGTCCGGACGAACCTGCGCCGCTTCGAACTCGTTCACCGCTTTGCGCACTGCTTCGAGTTGCTCGGAACTCATGTGTTTGTCGAAGAGTGGTCTGTGCGTAGCGACCATGTCCTGCACCTTCGGCGGAATGGGACGCTCGGGAAGCGCAATCGCCAACGCCGTCACGAAGCACGCGCTCAGCTCTTCGAGCGACGGATAGAAGAGCAGCAGGCGATGCACGTTGATGTGGTACGCGAGGTGCCGGCCCACCAAGAACGCGAGCTCCGTGATGCTGCGACCACGAAGCGCATGCGCTCCTGCAAGCACCGTAGGCTCTTCCGCCGGTATCGCGACGAGCGTCACTTGCGCATCTTCGCGAACGTAGATCGCAGGCAAGTCGACGCCGAGAGTCTGACTGCCCCACGCAAGCGAACGGACTGCGGAGATGGTGCTCTTCTGCGGATCCTGGCGAAGCGCTGGATCGAACTGCGGCAACTTTGCTTCGGCAATGAGCGTGCCGAGACGAGCAGCGATCGCGACCGATGCGATCGCGGACAGCACACCCTCGGTGGGTTTGTCTCGGCCTTCGTCACGGAGCAGATCCCACGTCTGAAGCGAGATCGCTTTCTTGAACGCGGGAATGCCTTTCGGTTTGTGCTCCTCGAACAAAAACTTTTCTCGCGCTTCCGCTGCGTTGCGAAGCGTGGTGACGGCTGCCGCAGCGACGGCCATGTCGGGCTGTCGTAGTTTTTGCGCGACGTCGAAGATGTCGTGGAAGGTCTCGATTCGTTCAGGCTTGAGACGCGCAACATCACGCAGATGCGCCAGCACCCGCTCGTTACGCCCAAGCGATCGCGCCAGCTCCACCACTGTCAGATGCCCGTCGATGTCTTCGGGGCGTTCATCCATCGCGCGCTCGAAGTACGCGAGCGCGACGATCGCGTCCTCGAGGTGATCGCGGAAGAGGATGCCGAGACGCGTGCACACGGTCCACACAGCACGACGACGTCGATCCCGGG
>CAZETM010000921.1:0-3876 GCA_964514885.1 uncultured Polyangium sp.
CGGCGCACGCGGCATTCGGTGGATACAAGCAATCGGGTGTGGGACGCGAGAATCATAAAATGATGCTGTCGCATTACCAGCAGACGAAGAACCTGCTCGTGAGCTACAGCCCGAAGGCGCTCGGGTTCTTTTGATGGAAACGAACCCGCCGCGTGTGGTCACGACCGAGGCAGCAAGCGCTTTGATCAAGCGTTTAATGGTTCGTCATGGTCCACTGATGTTTCACCAATCGGGGGGCTGCTGCGACGGGAGCGCTCCGATGTGTTATCCGCGCGGCGAATTCAAGGTCGGTGCACGGGACGTCCTGCTCGGCGAGATCGAGGGATGCCCCGTGTACATCGGCGCCGCGCAATTCGAGTTGTGGAAACACACGCAGCTCGTGATTGATGCGATTCCTGGGCGTGGAGCGGGTTTCTCGGTTGAAGCGCCTGAAGGAATGCGGTTTCTCACTCGGTCAAACGTATTCGGCGCGGACGAGATGTGCGCGCTGGATGCGGCGGGTGTGAAACGCGGGGATGAGGGGTAACGTTACTCGTTCGCCCTGCGAATTCCCTTCCCTTTCTCTGCGTCACTCTCCACAACTGATCCCTGGACGAACCTACGCAGGTTGTCGTTTTGTAGCGACGACTTTTGCGGAGACGCTATAGTCTCGCGCGATGCTGAGTTGGTTCGAGGTAGAGAATTTCAAGTCGATCAAGCGGCTGCGCCTCGAGCTGTCGCCGTTCATGGTGCTGGTGGGTCCGAACGGAGCGGGCAAGACGAACATCTTGCAGGCGTTAGCGTTGTTTTTGGATATGGTTGCCACGCGCTCGATCGAGCCGCTCGACCGGTACGGCGGCTACGAGCAGCTTATTCGGCGGGGCAAGAGACCGGCGCAAAGAATGCGATTTGCGGTGGGCATGCCCGCTATCGTGAACAAGACGCGGGTCGAATGCCAACTCGACGTGACAATCCAGCAACGTGGGAGCGAACATCCTCCTCGCGTCGTTCGTGAGGCGATGCAGATTCATCAAGCCGGGCGACGCCCCTACGTGCACAGGTGGGACTTTTCTCGCCCTGGAAGCGAAAGCTTCATCGATGAGGGCGACATTCTCGAGGAGGGCGAGCGACACTCCATTTCGTACGTAGCGGAACCATTCGACTCGCCATTACTCAATTCGGCCTGGAACCTGCAACGGGGTATGGGCTCGTTCCTACCACCTCGAGTCACCCGCATTCGACTGGATGCTTCGTCTCTCCGCACCGATGCACATGTAGGCGGCGCTCGCCAAAGCCCGGTCATTGGTTCAACGGGCGTAGGTTTGCCCCTCGCCGTAGAACGGCTGCGTCCGCGCGGCAAAGCGCCGACCAAAGCATTTCAACGCGTTCTAACAGGGCTTCAAGCCGTGTATCCGCGTATCGAGGATGTCTCGACGATCCATTACCAACCTGGTCGCATTGCGCTTTCCTTCAAAGAACGGGGCATCGACGGGGAGCTTGGTGAAGCGAACGTATCCGATGGTGTAGTCCATGCGCTTGCATTGCTCGTCGCTCTCGAGGGAGAAGAAAAAAACATCCTAGCCATCGAAGAACCCGAAAATGCCCTCCATCCCTGGGCATTGCAGCAAATTCTCGAAGGCGCCCAAGATCGCCTTCCACGCAAAGAATCGCTCCTCATCTCGACCCACTCCCCCGTCGTCGTCGACACGGTGAGCGATCCCGCTTCTCTGTTCATTGTCGAAAACCACGACAAGCACGGCACCATCGTGACTCCCGCACTCGAAAAAGAAAAAGCGCTCCGGGCGATTCTTGCGGAGAGCGGTCACAAGCTCGGAGACGTTTGGCTTAATGGAACCCTCGGCGGAGTGCCGGGCACAGATCCATGAGCAAGTCACGCCAGCGTGGCAGCAAGAACCAATTGACCATTGGTCTCGTCGTCGAGGGCAACACGGAGTTCCACGCACTGCCATTGCTTCACGAACTGCTCGAATGCCCTCCGCTCAAGGCCACGAATTTACGCGGCGTCGGCGAGCAAAACACACCCGTCGGGATCGCCAAATTGGCTGCTCCGTCCATTCGCAGCCACATCATTGCCGGACGCTCCCGCGTGGTGCTCTGTATCGATCGCGAAAGTCGCAAAGAATGCGCCGGCATGCTCGCGCAAGCCATCCATCACGAATTGCGAAAAGAATTGGGTCGCACGAACCACGACGGACACGACGTCCACGTCGTCGTCGCGGATCGCGCCTTTGAAGCGTGGATCCTTGCCGACGCCCGCGGGTTGCACACGCGCAAGGAGTTCAAATCCGCCCCGAAGTTTCACAGCTTCGAGGGGCACATGGGCGAACAAGGTCGCAAGGGCGAGGTGGAATTGTCTCGTCTGCTCGGGCGCGATTACAGCAAATCGCGCGATGGCAAAGAACTTTTCGCCAAGCTCGATTTCCAGCAAGCTCGCCGTCACGAACGCGGTAGTCACGGATCGAAAAGCCTGGACAAACTCCTGCGTACGCTCGGCGTCTAATCCCCCTCCTTTACCTTGTGTGCCTCCTCGGCTTCGCATTCGCGCATTTCTGCCTGCAATTGCAATCGTCCTGCCCCACGCGTCACGGCTCTCCACCTTCCCGCGTTCGAGCGATTTCGCCCCAGCTCACGCCCGATCTCGAGTTCTCCAGTCACGACGAAAAGCGTTGATCGCGAAGTACGCGCTGCGCGTCAGGAACATCGAGCAGACGCACGATTCGACTCGAACGCGCCTCCTCGGGTCGCACGACGAGCGACGCATATTCGAGTAATTCATCAGGAAGGAGCGCAAGCAGCGCAGGCGAATGAGTCGTCGCGACAACCTGAATCCTGCCGGTACCCGTCCGCTGCTGAATCAAGTCCATTAGCAAGCGAATACGCGAAGGGTGCAAGCCATTTTCGATTTCCTCGAAGAAGTAAAGCCCCGGCTCGGGAGACATCAACGCGGCTAGCAGACCAAGAAATCGCAGCGTACCTTCGGATGCGCTGTCTGCGGATATTTCGGTCCCGTCATTCTCTACGAGAATGAGTAGCACTTGACCGCGCCGATCGACGTCGAACTTGAGGTCGGAAACGTCCATGGGGGTCAATGCACGCAGCCAGCGAATGATTTCGGATTTGGTATCCTCGCGAGAGCAAAGCGATTGCAGAACCGAAGAAAGGTTTTCCCCGCGGTCGGAAAGAATGGTTTGCCCAGGCATGCTGGGCTGGCGCATGGCTTCGGGAGAGGGATCGATGAAGCGCATATGTGACAGAGCGAGAATCATATCATTATGCGTCGGTTCTGTTACAGGTGAGTACGCGGCAGTAACAAGCCACGGCCGGTCGGGCTCTTCAAGTTGATTATGGAAGTCGACGTGCACGAAGCTTTTGAACCAGAGTTTGTCCTGTTGAGCCGAATAGAAAGTCGAATAGATCTCGAACCACTTACCACTATCACCTGATTCCAGCAGCTCATTGCGTACACGGTTGGCGGACATTGACGGCGTATCGATACTCAAATGGTATTTGGCGCGTGAGGCCTCGCCACTTGCATCGCATTCGATTTCCAGTTTGAATCCATCTGATTTACGAAACGCCGCCTCCCGCACACCACCCCGAATCCCATTCCATTGCCGCTCCCCCGCGGACCATTTCCCCCCAAATATCTCCGCCAGATTGTATCCGCGACCCACCGCATGCAAAAACCGAAGCGCCTCGCGTACGTTGCTCTTTCCCGACGCGTTTGCACCAACGAGCAACGTGAACGGACCGAGCGCGAGGTCCGCATTCTCGAAGCTCTTCCACCCCACCATCCGCAGCCGCTTCAGCATGGCGACATCTTACCGGTCACAACTGCACTTCGCCAATTTCTAGCGGCCATTATCACACCCCCTC
>CAZETM010000922.1:0-3876 GCA_964514885.1 uncultured Polyangium sp.
TGATCAATTTTGCGGAGCCTGTTCGGGCGCGTCGTCGGTAACGCCGTGGGCGCGGTGGACTTCGGCGAGGTCGTCGAAGATTTCGGGCATGCTCTCGCCTTTGCCGAGGGGTTCGAGGATGCCGCGAATGACGAGTTTCGTGGAGGCATAACGACGGAGCCAGGTATCGCGGGCGACTTCGCATTCGGGAGTCATTCCGCGACGATCGATACGGGCGCGGCGGACGTGGCCATTGAGTTGGGCGAGAGCAGAATGCGCGGCGGTGACTTCGAGGGTCCACTTATCGTGCTCGGGCAGGCTGTCCTGGTGTTTTTCAATGACGGCGAGGGCATGTTCGAGGGTGGCCGCGGGTTTGACGGGGCGGCGGCGCAAAATGACGCTGAGGATATCGCCTTGGAGAATTTCATTGGCAATCGCTTCGCCATTGTCGCGAGATTCAGCATAAGCGACGAGACGCTTCAGGATTCCGCGGCTTTGGCTGACGATGGCGGCGCTGCTTTCGGCCGTATAGGTGACGACATCGATCGAGCCGACCTTGGCGAGGGCGCTCCACATGGCTTCGGTATCGGCGAGCAATCGGGAGGCAATGACCTTGACGAATGAATCGGCGTCGGAATCGAGGCCGACGACGAGGGTGAGAATTTGGCCGACGGCGAACTTTCCGTAGGCGACAGTCTCGTATTGATCGACATAGGGATCTGCCATGGACGCAAGGATCGCCTGATTGTGGGTGGAGAGGCAAGAGAAGGAGCGGGATCGACTGTTTTGAACCGACGAGGCTTCGCTGACGGTTTTGGAGGCAGGTTTCGTCGCCAACGTGGCGCTGATAATGATTACCGACAGCGCGTGGTTGAAAAATTGCGGAGCTTTTGGTTGGGATGCTTCTGATTACGGGTTCCCTGCCGTAATCAGCGTTCGACGCGGGTGAAGCGCTTGCTCAGCTTGGTTCCGCGAACACGTCGGCGAGCGTCGACGCCAACACGGCACGTTCGTGCCAACGTTCGAGTCGCACGGCGTCCTTCTCGGCAAGCACGCGTTGTCGCATCGCTTCGGGAACATCGAACCCACGTAGACGAAGCGCCGTCAACAGCGCACGCGCAAAGGCTTCGTTTCGCCCTTCGTTTCGCCCTTCGTTTCGCCCTTCGTTTCGCCCTTCGTTTCGCCCCTCCCCGTAGTACTTCTGCGCGAACGGACTCTGGTACTCGTAACCTTTCATCATCGCCTCCAGTACGCCGCGGGCGGCTTGGTTCACCGAATTGTAGATCAGATCCAAGTAAAATGTCGAGCGGTCCGATTCAAGTTTGTCAATCGCAGGAAGCGCCGCCGTCACGATGCTCGCCGCTTGGTCCGTGTCACCATACGCCATCGCCGAAAGTACAGCAAGCTCAGGTCGTCGCGCTGCCTCCGCCGCATCGTTCACGACGGGTATCAACTCCTTGCGTAACACCGATGGCGAAAGAACGAATCCTGGCGCTCCAATGCCGATCGGCTCGGCACACCACGTCGCCACAGATGCATCCGGTGCCACGACCAGCAAATCAGCCGGACAACGATGCCGATATCGACTCGACGTCAAATACGTCGGCCAAGAAAAACGCTTGTCCGGGTCCATCGCCAATTGCACCTCGACCACCGTCACCCGTACAGCCTTGCCTCGATGCAAAAGCACCACCACCGCGTCCGCTCGGTATTCCGCCGGTTGCACCTCCTTCAACTCGCCCGGGACCACACGCGCTTCGCTGTACGCAGGAAGCTTGACGTCGAGCAATTCCTGCAAAAGCTCCGCCGCAAGCGACGGCCGGTTGGTGAACAACTCCACGAGCGCCTCGTGCTGCATCGATGCCATGGGCAAACCCGTAGCACGTGGATATTCATTACGGGCTTGGAAATCCTGGAATCGACATGCACCTTTGACATTTGACATTGCACGAGACACGGTGCGGATGCGCCCAAGAAAAACCACCCCGGAAGTTCGCTGTCAATCCACCCCATCCAGTCCTCGCCAGTCCTCGCCGAGTCGCATCAGCCATCGGCGCACACCGGCATCTATTATCTCACGGTTTTGCTGCCAAACAGACACAAATACCTGTTTACGGCGCTGAATTTCCTGTACAGTCGCCCCACCGCAGCCGGAAGAGTGCGCCCGTGAACGACATTCCCGTCCCCGATCTCCTCCAGTCAAGCCCATCTTTACGCATCGACGTCGAGCAAACCAAGCTCGCCATTACGCTCGCCTTCGCCGGCAGCACATCGGGCGGGTTGTTTGCCGAAGCGCTCGATCGCGCCGCGAGCCCCGCATCGACTTGGGACCCGAGCGGCTTTGGCACCGATCTGTTTCTCCAGCAGATCGTCACCAAATACTTCCACATCCCGATGGGCAATGGCGCGGCCGCATTGAGCTCGCCAACATACTTGCTCCGTCTGCTCGCGAGACCGCCTTCAGATCCCGCCGTCATGACGTTGCGCCGAGACATCCTGGAAGAGCTGGTGCTTCAACCGCCGTACAAAAAAGCGCTGGAAGCCACTCATCGCGACCTCATCCGACTACGCGCGCAGCTCGAACATACGGGCCGTGCGACGCGCATGGACGTCAATCGGCACAAGTTGGACATGCTCGCGACCATCAAAAATATTCTGGACCGCCTGGCGGCAGAATTCGGCGCCGCGAAATCGGGTCTGCGGCGGCTCGGAGAGTTTGGCGCCGCGGTACTCGCCAGCGAGCCTTATCGTTCCCTGCGCGATCTATTGAGCTACGACCAACAGCTCGCGACCTTGGACCTCAAGATAAGCGTCGGAGCCGATGGGGAAATTCGCGGCTTCAAAGTCGTATCGATCGAAGAGTCGGTAAAGAACCCGTTCGTCAATCCCTTTTGGCGGCGTTGGCTGGCCATGATCGAGCTGTTCATTCGGGGCTACAAGTTCAGCCAAGGCGAAGTGCTCGCGCGACTCATCGATTCGGTCTTCACTGGCATCGAAGAGCACATTGTATTGCTCGTCCAGCTCCTCGGCGATATCGAATTTTACCTCGGCGCGTTGGGTTTCCGAGAAAAAGCGCTGGCCGTCGGGCTCGAAGTTTGCCTTGCGGAGATCGTCGATACCGAAGAGCCCCGCGAGCTGCAAAGGCTCTTTAATCCACTGCTGCTATTGAACGGCATTTCGCCCGTTCCATGCGACATCGTCATCGAGCCGTCGACCTCGTCGGTATTGATCACCGGACCGAACTCGGGCGGAAAGACGCGTTTGCTGCAATCGATCGGTTTGGCCCAACTGCTCGCGCAAAATGGGCTCTTCGTTCCCGCGAAAAAGGCGCGTATCGTATTGGCGACGGGCCTGGTCACGTCACTCATCGAAGGAACGAAAGCGGATCAGGCCGAAGGACGCTTGGGCATGGAGATGATGCGTATTCGTAGTCTGTTCGAGCGACTTCCACCGCGATCGATGGTGCTCCTCGACGAATTGTGCTCGGGCACGAACCCCTCCGAAGGCGAACGGATCGTCGAACTCGTGCTTGGAATGATGCACATGCTGCAGCCGCAGGCGTTCGTCACGACGCATTTTCTCGCGTTTGCGCAGCGGTTGGAGCAAGAAAAGAAGGTTCCAGGATTGCGCTTTTTGCAAGTGGAACTCGGGGCGGATCGGCGAGCGACATACCAATTTCAACCTGGCGTGGCAAAGAGCTCGCTCGCGGAAGACACGGCCGAACGGCTGGGAGTCACGGGCGATCAGCTCTTGCAATTGATTGACGCGAATTTGCGCAGGCACAAGATGATGCCACATCAGGGGGAATGACGAATGCCCACGTTCCTGACGACGCCAAAAATGTCTCCAGAGCTGGCGGCTCGCGTCGAAACGGCGGTGACGGGCCGACCTGCGGGC
>CAZETM010000923.1:0-3870 GCA_964514885.1 uncultured Polyangium sp.
TCATTTTGATGGGGGGGTGGGTCATACCGTGGCATGTGCCAGCTCGCGGAGCCGCTTGGTGAGGTCACGCCATTTACGGCATACAGCGCGGATCCCCGTTCTGCACGTTCAAGATCACGTCGTCACCGATCGGCAGCGGATCACACCCGTGAGTCTTCTCGCAAACGAAATCGTATTTCGGCTCGGCTAGCTTGTGGCAATTCAGGCAATTGCCATTGAATTGGTTTACCACGTCCGTCACCCCTCGGGAGACGATCTTCGTCCCCGCGGCGGATGTATCCAGGAAGAAAAACTCCCAATCGTTCGAATCCGCCGAAAAACCTGGACGACGCTTTACCATTGCTTCGTTCGGGACAAGCTGGATCACCGTGCCGACAGGGTAATCCATCGTTCCAGGCACATTCGCTGCAGCGAGCGCTTCGGCCTTTTTTCCGAGCAGGTTCGTGATACGGAACATGCGGACCTTGTCCCAATTCAAGATGCACGCAAAGTCCGCCTCGGTCATGTCGAGGTCGAGCGCGCTGCTTCCACCACCGCCACCACTTCCACCCATCGCTGCACCGCCGTTGCCGCCAGTGCCCGCGCCGCCTTCCCCCGAGCTAGATGCGCTGCTCGAGCTGGTCGTGTCGGTCGTCGATGTGCCGTCATCACAGCCCACCAGCGCCGTTGCGGCGGAAATGGCCATGACCGCCGTGAAAATAACGAAACGATGCAAACCCATGTCGAAGCTTTCCTTTCGAATCGGACGCGCATCCAGCACGTCCCGAGTGGGATCATAGGCGTACGCCGCTCCAAACACAACGGAAGAAACGCTCGACACCCCAGGACAAACAAATCGTTCGTCCCAGGAAACGTTTTTCTTGCTGCTTGCATCGGTTTCGCGATACAAGCGCCACGACCCATCATTCAAGTGAGGAATCCATGTGGAAAAAGATTGGCCTAGGCGCCCTGGCTGCCATCGTCGTATTGCTGATTGTCATCAGTACCCGTCCGGCCACGTACGAAGTCAAGCGTTCGACAACGATCTCGTCTGGGCCGGAAGCGGTCTATGCGCAGGTAGCTGATTTCAAGAATTGGAAGGCCTGGTCACCCTGGGACAAACTCGACCCGAATCAGAAAACCACCTACGAAGGTACCCAAGGCACGGTTGGTGCTGGCTATACGTGGAACGGCAATGACGATGTCGGTTCGGGGAGAATGACCGTCACTGCTGTCGACCCGAACAAACGGATCGATATCAAGCTCGAATTCATCAAGCCCTTCGAATCCACGGCAGCCAATGGGTTTCTTCTCGAGCCTGCGGGCAAAGACACGAAGGTGACCTGGTTCATGAATGGGGACAACACCTTCATGGGCAAAGCCATGTCGCTGTTCATGAACATGGATCAAATGATCGGCAAAGACTTTGAAAAAGGCCTTGCCGATATGAAAAAGGTTGTCGAATCCGCGCCTGCGCAGCCTGCGGCGGTGAAGTAACGCTCTACTTCTAGCGTGCGGGCATGAAGCGTTTGCCAGCCGAGGTCGTTCATGGTACACGCAGCGACGAAAGCAACTCACCATGCCTCCGAAACTCGAACGCCTGTTTGTCCACAACTACCGCTGCTTCGAGAACTTTGAGCTTCGCCCCGAGGGGCGAAGCCTACTGCTCGGCTATAACGGCACTGGCAAGACCTCGATCTTCGACGTTCTCGCGGCAATTCAGGATATGATTGTCTGGAACAAGGATGCGAGCGAGGTTTTTCCAAAGCATACGTTAGGTTTGCCCACAGGATCGCTCGAACAGAGGTTTGAGATTGATGTCGCATCCGAGTGGGGCATGTTCCGGTATGCGTTGCATGTCTCCCACGACGATTTGCGGAATGCGTCTAGGATTGTATCTGAGAAGATAACCTTGGACGGAAACCCTCTCTATGTATATGCGGACGGCGACGTGCAGCTTTACCGGGATAACCATACGCCGGCGAAAGACTCGTTTTCGTTCTCGCCGCGTCGATCATTCCTGGCCTCGCTGGAACCAAAACCAACGAACAAGAGGATAACGTGGTTGAAGGAGTTCATGGGCGGTATCTGGATCCTACGCTTCAATCCGGCTCAGATGAGTGGTGCAGCATTTGCCGATGATGGTTTCCTTGCGCGCGATGTGTCCAATTTCGGCGTCTTTTGTCGCAACCTCTTGACTGACGACCCAGATAGTGTCCAGCGCGCGAAAGAACTGCTCGAGGGTGTACTGGACGGTTTTGAATCCATTCGCACCCAGCAAGCCGGCCGGTCGAGGGTTCTGGTTGTGAAATGGCGCTATCCTGGGCGTGAACCCTACGAACTCGATTTCGATCTGCTATCGGACGGGCAGAAGGTGCTCATTGCTCTTTATGTTGTCCTTTTCGGCATCGCACGGCGCGCGACCGTTCTGTGTCTGGACGAGCCGGACAATTTCGTCTCCATTCGTGAAATCCAGCCGTTGTTGGTCGAGTTGTCCAATATCAGTGATGACACCGGGCTTCAGCCGCTCATCATTTCCCACTCCTCCGAGGTGATCGACTATATCGGCGCCAAACGTGCCATTCTCCTGGAGCGGCCTGACGGTGCGCCGACACGTGTGGGCGCGCTCTCGACTAGCTCGCCGTTGAGGCTTTCGGAACTGATGGCGCGAGGTTGGCATGGCGCGGACTGAAGTCAGGGTCATTGTCATCTTCGAGGATGACGAGCACGAATACTTTATGCGCAGGCTGGTGGAGCGGCTGCACCTAAAGCCCGTTCGGTTCATCAAGTGCACTGATTGCAACGGGGTTCTTGCGCGATTGAAGCCTGAAGTGGAAGCGCTTCGCCAGAAGAAACATCAGAAAAACCTGGGGCTCATTGCGGTCATCGATGCCGACAATGGCAACACGCGCAAGCGGCTCGATGAGCTAAGTGCGCTGATCAGCAGCGTGGATGGTGGAGCGCGTGGTGAAAACGAAAGAATCGCGCTCGTCATTCCTGCGTGGGAAATAGAAACCTGGTACGTTCACCTCTGTTGTCCGGAAGAACGTCCCGTTGATGAAACCCGCAAGGATTACAAGATCGATGCGGCATGGAGACGGCTAGGGAGGGATTTGGGACTGTCAGCGAAACGCGCAGTCAATGCGTGGCTGCCCGAATCTGGTCGCCAGGATCCGTCTTCCATGGAAGCGGCACGCGACGAGCTTGCACGACTGGACTAGCTTCGCCTCACTTCTTCCGATAAATCCAAATCACCGGCACTCCATCGAGCCCCGCCACGTGGTCCGGCCGCACCGTGCCATAAGCCACCCACGCTTGGTATTCCTGCCCCAACATATGCTGCTCGTGGTGGTAAAGCGCAAACATCGCCTCATGCACCGAACCTACACCACGAATGTCTTTGCGCAATCGCCCGTCTTTTTGCAACATCTCCCAAGCGGGCCAAGCCGTATCGTGCACATACACCGAGCCGTTTTTCGGCACTTCGCGATTCAAATAATCCACCACCGCGCCCGTCGTGTATCCCCAAAATGTGCGATTCAGGCCCAGCGTCGCCGCGCCTTTCGCTCCGCCCACCAGCGGCGTATACGCCGATAATCCCCACGGATGCGAGCCCAACGTTTCCGCCACGGGAGCCGCAATCAAAAGCGACAAGAGCCCCACACTGACGAACGGACCACGCGCCATACTTCGGAACGAAGCTTGTTTCGCTCGCCGTAATTCCGTACGCACGAGCGTCACCAAATACGAAAATCCCGTACCTGCAAAAAGCGCGAGGAACGGATATGCCGTCATCCAATGCTTCGTCCCACCGAATATCGGCGTCGTCGGGAAAACCCACGCCCCATAAGAAATCCCCGCCGCACAAAGCCACAAAAGCTCTGCCTCACC
>CAZETM010000924.1:0-3866 GCA_964514885.1 uncultured Polyangium sp.
ATTCTTTGCGAAACTTCTCCACGAACGGGTCGATGTTTCCCGTCGTGCCCATGGTCTTCAGCGTTCCGACCAGCGATCGATCGCGAAAATCGATTTGTTCCAGGTCTTTGGGTACCATGTACGGGAACGAACGGCAAGTCGCGGGCGAAACTAGCGATTGAAGCGCAAACGGGGAGAGCAACTCGGCGAATAAGATGCAAACGGGGAGAGCTACTGCCCGACCTGACCTCGATCGGGGAGAGCAACTCGGCGATCGAAACACGAACGCCAAGAGCAAGTCGGCGATCCGAGCTCGATCGGGGAGAGCAACTCGGTGACCTGACTCCGACCAGGGAGATCAACTCGGTGACCTGACTCCGACCAGGGAGATCAACTCGGTGATCGAAACGTGGTGTCGTCGTCCAGATTCTGGCGATCCGGCGGTCCGATTGGGTCTGGCCGCTGGTTCACGTTCCTTGTGGAAATGTGTGTCAATGACGTCGGGAAAAACTCCGTCACACCATGACCATGCCACCCTCGACATCGGGAAAACGCCGTCACACCATGAACGAGCTTTGATGCAGGGCCTGAAGGTACTAGGATGCAACTCTCATGCGTAAATCTCTCCTTCTTTCTTTCGTTCTCCTCACGCCCGCATGCGGCTCCGTCATCATCGAAGAAGCTGCGCCTGACCAGAAGTGCTCCGCCACGCCCGTGTGGCAGTTGGAATTCCCCGGTGAAGCTGGACCGCTCTTTCATTCGAGCCTTCTCGACGGCGATCGGTATGTCGCTGCCGGCGCGAGCTTCGATGGCGTCAAAGAAGGCACCGGCGTCGTCTCGATCGATTCCCATGGTGCAGAGCAATGGCGAATCGAACTCGAGCAGCGATGGCACGAAATGACGTCGGTTGCCGACGGTATCGTGCTCGCCGGAAGTTCGTACGCGATGAATGGCCTTGGCCTCCACCCGCCGAACATCGATGTGGCGGCCTATTCGACGCAAGGTGAGTTTCGCTGGCTCACGAGCTTCGGTACGGACGAGGAAGACTACGTTTCGAGCGTCGTCGCCGACGACAAGAACATCTTCGTCGTGGGGTCGAAAATGGCGTATACCGGTTCGGATGCCGATTTGAGCATTTCGCGCGTCGACCACGCAGGGAACGTGCTCTGGTCGAATGTTTATGGCAAACCCACGACCGGCTGGAAAGACAGCAATGACGAGCGACCCATTTCCGCTGCAATCGACTCCGGCGGGCGCCTCGTCGTAGCAGCTCAGCGGTGGCTCAATGGCGCGGGCGGCCCGCCGTGGGTTTTCGCCGTGAATGAAGACGGAAGCATCGTCTGGGAATACCTCGATACGACATCGTACAATCGCGGCACCGATTGGGTATTTTTGCCCATGCGTTCCGGAGGATATCTTATTTCAGGGTATGTTTATTCAAAAGTTGGCTTCTATGCAGGGCCTGCACGCGTCGTTCGCTTGAATGCCGATGGTACGACGCGCTGGGTCTCGTCGCTCGACGATGGCTCGGACAACCAGCAGCTCACGAGCACCGGCGTCGAATTACCCGACGGAAGCATCCTTCTCGCTGGTTACACGGCTGAATCGACTCATGCGCACGCGTGGAGAATCGATCCCGACGGCAAAGTCATTTGGAGCCGCGATTTCGAGGAGAACGTGGGGTTCTTTTCGCGCGCCCGTCTCCTGCCCGATGGGGGAATCGCGCTTCTTGCGCATAAAACCGATTATACGATACACACGGGCACCTACCAGATCTTGCGAATCGGTCAGAATGGTGACGTGTCGTGGATGCACTCGACGAGCCACTACGGACTCGTTTTCGACGGAGACCTGACCGTGCGCCCGAATGGCAACATCCTCGTGGCCAATCGATTCTCCTTCGAGGACGCAAAACACGGGCGCCTCATCGAATTGTCGGAGACGTGCCGGCCGTGAGGGCGATCGCTGATGTCAAGGTGCTGCTTCTACGCGAAACGCGACATGCCCCGCCCATCACCCCGAATACGCTCGCCATTCCATTCGCGAACACCCGACGAACACAATCGTCCCCGCCTTCAACTCCAGCCCCTTCGACAACGCCCCGACGAACTTCTCGTCCGACAAATACTTCGCCAGTTGCGCCTGCGCCTTTTCAAACTTGGCCTCGATCTCATTGGCCGTTGCGTTCGTGGGCAGGTACTTCAATTCGAACAGCCACGCGAATTTACCATTTCGCAGCGTCGGATTCGGAACCAAGAACAAATCCCCATACCCTTGAGCGAATTCTTTCTCGCTGAACACGAAAAACACGGTCGTTGCCGTGAGCGCTCCGATGAAAAGCATTTTCATGCTCTGTTCGTCGTAGCTGATCGTGTCCCGATTGCTCAACACCGCCAGGCATTCTTTGCGAAACTTTTCCACGAACGGGTCGATGTCTCCCGTCGTGCCCATGGTTTTCAGCGTCCCGACCAGCGATCGATCGCGAAAATCGATTTGTTCCAGGTCTTTGATGAGCCGCGTGTAATGCTCGAATCCAAGGTCCCGCATGACGCGATTCGGTGGCTCGAAGAGAACTTCGTCCACGCTGGGCGGTTCCGGCGCGAGCGTCAACATGCCGGTGTAATACATGAGTGACACGAATTGCGAGTCGGTCGGATCTTCCCGCGTGCCGAATCGTTCGATGAGCGGGCTCCACACTTTGCGCTCGGTGAGCAAGGTTTCGATGATTTTGCGGCGCCCTTCGGCATCGGGTCCGGTGGAAGCCCAAAACGCGTGGAGCTTGTTGTAATCGGTGCGGGCGTTGGCGTCGAGCATTTGCGCTGGGTATCGGCCAGAACTGGCCAATTCGGAAAGGAAATAGATCACCATCGTCGAATTGAAGATGCGTTCCTTGGCGTGAGGCGAAAACCGATATCCATCGTAAAACGTTTCGAGTGTCGCAAGCAATTGGTCGCGATCGCCGACTTCCGGAATCGATAACAATTCGGGCTGATCCCGCAAAACTTCGTCAAGCGCACGCTCGACGTCTGCTTTCGTAAAACCTGCCAAGGTGTTGTAGTGAGGCTTATTCGAGATGTTCTTGACGACGTTGAATCCCGTCACGAGGTCATCCAGCAGAATGGGCGTGCCGCCCGTGATGAAGACGCGCGATATGGCGCTGGTTTCACTGCCGGCCTTGAGCGTTCGATAAAAGGCGCGCACAAAACCGAACTTGTCGGTCATCTTCGAATAGATCTCTTTCTTCTCCGCCGACAAGAGAGCATTCGCAAAGGTATCGTATTCGTCGATCATGACGTAAAGCGTGTCGGTCGAGCTACCCATGATGCTGATCAAGGAATCCATGATGTACGCAGGGTCCGACTCGTGCAGGACGGCATCATGCAAGGTCGCAAGCATGGGAATTCGGTGGCCATACCGAATGCCAAGCGTTTGGATGGCGTTCTTGACGACCCCCGCAAAATTCTTTTGGACGACATCTTCCGTGCCGTCCGACGTCATCCGCGAAAAGTTCAAGTGCATCACCGTGTACTTGCTCTTTTCGGGCGTCGGATGATCGTAAATCCAAAGCCCTCGAAAAAGCTCGTCATATTCGTCAGCGCGCGAAACGTCGTAATAATGCGCCATCATGCTGAGCAGCGAGGATTTGCCGAACCTGCGCGGGCGCAAGAAGAAAAGGTTCTTGGCACCGTGCAGATCGCTCTCGAACTGGGGCAAAAAAGGCGTCTTGTCGACGTAAAACGCACCCCTTCGGCGGATGTCTGCAAAGTTGGCGTTACCGTACGCGAATCCCACCATGACGTCACCCTTGTTTCTGCGAGCGGCGCGACGGTAGCATGTACGGGAACGAACGGCAAGTCGCGGGCGAAACAAGCGATTGAAGCGCGATC
>CAZETM010000925.1:0-3853 GCA_964514885.1 uncultured Polyangium sp.
CGACGCTGGTGGTGTTTGCCCCGGTCGACGATGAATCGGTGTTGTTGCCTTATGCGGGTGAAGCGTTGCAAGACGGCGTGCGAGTGACGACCGTGCCGTTTGGCTGGGTGTGATCAGGTTTTTATGCCCTCCGCAGCTCAATGTGTTCGCGGCGGTCGGGATCGTGAGCGTATTATTTGCCGGCGGCAATGCACACGTGTGTCTGCGGGTCAGAAACATCGACGCAAACGAGTACAGCGTGCCGTCCCGCACAACGAGCGGCCGCGACACGCCCGCCAGGTCGCGTCCGCATCTACCACGCTCACCGTGACGACGTGCCAGTCGTTCGGAGTGCCCGTACCTTGAGGTGCCGATCGCCGATAGTTCACGAGCAAGATGCGGTGCGTGAAAAGACGGGACTGGATGAGTCTTGCCACGCGCTCCGGTAACGTGTAAGCGTTCGTAAAAAGCCGATTGGTTTTCCTACGCTTCCTAAGCACTCCTAAGCCTCCGAAAGAGTTGGTTGTTTTTCTTGAGCACCCGAAACAGCCTGTTGTTTTTCCTATGCACAAGCACCAAGGGTCGGCCCCTTCCAAGGAGCGCTTCCATGTGGCTCGAGATTGAGGTGACCACCATTGGTGGCGTGCTTCAGGTGAGTGGTCGGGGCAGTCGGGGGGAGCGACCGTCCGCACAAATCGACATGCGTCAGGTGCTTGCTGACGCGTCACGTGGATCGCTGACGCGTCAGGTGCTTGCTGACGCGCCCGTACCCCAGGCAGAAGGCCGGCACCAGGCGAGAAGATCGGCCGGTACGCTATTGGCTGCTCGAGAATATATGGCCCACGACGTGCTTTATGATGACGAACGCAGAGGTGTGGTTCGTTGCGGCTTGCGCACCATGACGCTCGAGGCAAAGGAGGCACATCAATGGGAAGGGTGAAGATCCTGTTTCTCGGCGCCAATGCGCGCAATACCACGCGCCTCCAGGTTGGTCTCGAGGTCAGCGACGTGAAAGACGAGATTGCGAAGGCTGGCGCCAGCGACTTTCTTCATGTCGAAGCTGAGTTTGCCGTGAGGCCCGAACAATTGCAGAGCCATTTGCAGAAGCACTTACCCGAAGTGCTTCATTTTAGCGGTCATGGCGGCGGGAGAACGGAGCGCTCAGAGGCTCGGTCCGGGTTTGACGCGAAGCCCCAAATGTTCAAATCGGGCGCAGCGGGAAGCACACGAGAATTCATGGCCGAGACGGCCGATCACGATGCGGCCGCCATTCTGCTGGAAGATCGGGACGGGACCGCCGTGGCGGTGCGACCCGAGGCGCTGACCAAGCTGATCGAAATCGTGCAGCGCGGCACTCCCTTGCGCTGTGTGGTGCTGAATGCCTGCTTCACGAAAAAGCAGGCCGAGGATCTCGCGCGGCACGTCGATTACGTGATCGGCATGAAACGCGCCATCGGCGATGCATCTGCGATTGCCTTCGCCGTGGCCTTCTACCGGGCGCTCGCCAGAGACTGCAGCATCAAGACGGCGTTCGACTTTGGGTGCAACGAGATCGACCTGCGGGGTCTTCCCGATAAAGACGTGCCGGAGTTACACCATCGCCCCGAGCGAACTCCGGACTCCATCCGATTACGGACAGTCTCGAGGCCATCGCCGCCGAACCTCGAAGGCTCTCCTCCCGGAAAACAGGACCTCGCAATGCTGCAACTCGTGGCGAACCCGGATCGGCAGGCGCAGTTGCGGAGTGACCCGGGATTCGCGAGCCTCTCCGACGCGAACGCGCCGAAGCTCATAGCCCGAGACGCGAAACAGGCGGAGGCTCCCCCGGCCGCTCCCGGTGATTTGATGGCACCTCCGTCGGGCAAGAACCGCGTCTGCACGGTGATGCAGGTCGATCTCTCGGCCGTCGCCGCGCTCTCGATCCGGCTCGAACCCAGCGAGGTTCGGAGCCTGCTAGACCGCTGTTATCGTGCCATCGCTCCGCCCATCGAGGCGCTCGGGGGTCACGTGAGCCGCCCGAGCAGCGATGTCGTCGTCGGTGTATTCGGCGCGATCTTTGGGAGCGAAAGCGACGCGGAGCGGGCCGTTCGCTCCGCTTTCCAGCTCCTTTCCGCCCTCGGCAAGATAAAGATGCCAAAGGCTGCGGGCTCGAGCCGCCCGTCGGCCCGCGTCGGGATCGGCACCGGGCCTGTCTTCGCGCAGGTCACCGCTGGACCCACGGATAAGAGCGTCACCGTGATCGGCGAGGCTTCGATCGAGGCGACCTCGCTCCAGCAGGTCGCGGCGCTCGGCGAGATCCTGGTCGACCGCGACACCTGCCGCCTGGTCGCCGGGCGTTTCAACGTCGAGCCCCGGCCGCTGGTGGTGATGCTCGGTCAGGACGCGCTCATGCCGGCCTTCTGGATCATCGAACCTGTGCCGTTTCAACACGACTTTTTGCCGAAATATTTTTATGGGCTCGCCACGAAGCTCGTCGGTCGCGACCCCGAGCTTGCGCGGCTGGTTGACATGGCCAAGAGCGTCGCCCAGGAGCGGCGCGCGGCGCTCGTCACGGTGGTCGGACCCGCGGGGATCGGACGGAGCCGGATGCTCAGCGAAATCGTAGTGGCCGTCGGGAGCATGAAAATGGATTTCGTTCTCTGCACAGCGCAGGGGGCGGCGCTCGACGCGGGTACGAGTTATGGCGTCCTTGCCGCGCTCCTGCGTGATCGCTTCGCGATAAAGGAGTCCGATGCGTTCGACCTGATCCTCCGAAAGCTCCGGCGCGGCGTGCGCTGGCTGCGCATGCGGGTGCGGCGCGCCGATTTCGAAGCCCCGGCGCCGACGTCGAACCTGCTCGGCCCGAGGCGAGACGACCCAGCTACCCGGAAGGATCTCGACGACGCGCTGATCGATATCGCCAGCCTCCTCGGTACGCACGAGACGTCACCGCCCGCTGAAGACGCGACGCCGCCGGACGAGGACGGCTCCCAGAGGAAGCACCGGCTCGCCGCAGCGATCGCGTGCCTCGTCAGGTTTGCCGCTTCCCTGGCTCCGCTGGTGATCCTCTGGGATGACGCGCATTGGGCGGACGACGCGAGCCTCGATCTGCTCGACGATCTCGTCTTCCGCGCCGAAGGCTCGCCCGTGTTGATCGTGTGCTCTGCGCGCCCCGATCTCTTCGAGAGCCGCCCGGATTGGGGCGCGGGGAAATCGAGCCATCAGCGCTTGGATCTCGCGCCGCTCCAGCGCCGGCACATTGAGGAGATGATCCGCGATCGCCTCCGGCAGGTGCCAGATCTCTCCGCCGTTCTCATGCGCACGGTGGCGGAGCGCGCTGACGGGAATCCCTTCATTCTCGACGAGACGCTGCGCTTTCTTATCGACGACGGTATGATCGAGGTGTCAGCGAACGGAGATGCGTGGCGTGTACACGATCGTGACCTTGGGGCAATGACGCTCCCGACGACGGTGAAGGGTATCGTGCAGGCGCGGATCGATAAGCTTGATCGGCCTACGAGTGCGCTGCTCAAGCGTGCAGCCGTGATCGGCAAGACGTTCTGGGAGAACGCCGTCAACGAGCTGCGCGGGACTTCTGCTGCGTTCCCGGCGGATCTGAAGACATCGACGATCATCGCGGAGCTTCGCAAGCGACAGTTGGTGCATTTGCGTGAAACGACGACGCTCCCCGGGGAGCGAGAGCGGGTTTTCGCCGAATCTGCGACGCGCGATGTTGCCTATGAGAGCCTGCCCGTTGATGTGCGTCGTCCGCTGCATCTGCTCGTGGCTGGCTGGTTGAAGGAGCGCGCGCCGGGCGCCGCCCACGCGGCGGTGCTCGCACGACATTACGATCTCGGTGGCGACACAGCGGCGGCGGCGGACGCGTATCGCCGGG
>CAZETM010000926.1:0-3850 GCA_964514885.1 uncultured Polyangium sp.
CGCCAGCACGTCATCGCGCACGTCGTCGGGCCACCGGTACCGGTAGGGCTTTTTCTTTTTCTTCTTGCCGCCTTCGTCGTCGTCCTCGTCTTCTTCGCCGTGATCGAGCAAGAATTCGCAATCGGTGGGGACATCGTTCCAGCCGTAGGCATAAAGCACCGCGCGATCCATCGCGGCGTGCAGGCGCCGTAGCTCCAGGATCTCGGCCGATCGTTCGTCGGGATCGTGGAATCGATTGTAGGTTTTGGTGAGGCCCTCGTCGTTCTTGATCATCAGGGCGGCGCGGAATTCGTAATAGGTTTGGCCTGCCGCTTCGAGCGCCGGATTCGATTCCCAATCGGGCGGGAAGGGGAAGGTCTCGAAGCAGTCGGAGGGATTGTATCGAAGATCGTCCTTCATCGAAGAACATAGGAAACGAACCCATGCTTCGTGCACATTTGATTGGAGGCTCGCAAAACCAGTCCAGGTGTCGAGAGGAAAGATATTGAGGCTATTGGCGAATACGGCATTTGGCGTCAGGAACGAGAAGCCCATGTGCTTGGATGCCTGCGCATTCGTTGCAAGTACCCGCGACATTCCGCGGATGGCCTGATACAAATCGACGCGCTTCTCCGCGAAATGCCACCAGTAACGACGGTATGATTCACGTTTATCCTTTAACCGATCGATCTTCACCCGCCGCTCGACGATATCCATCAAATCGGGCCACGTTCGCGCTTCGTCTTCAAGCATTTGACCGAAATTTATCACATACCGATGATGCACATGCGTTGCGCTGGAATTGAGTTCCTCGCCGCCCAGATACGGAAAGATTCGCTCGGCATTGCGCGGATCCTTCTCGATCAGCCGCTTCATCTGGGCCAAGGTGCTGGTCTTGTTTTTCTTGTCCGTGTCGTCGAAGGTGAAGCCCATACCCAGAACGATGCTTCCTTGAAAGCTTCGATCCTGGTTTGCCGCGAGTTGCGCAGGATCGTCATTCACGTTGTTCGCGACCAGGAATGCAGAAATGGACGGAACCGGCTTATCGTCCAGATACGCCGGCACGGGCGGACCTTCTTTCCGCACATGCACAATGCTCACGATGACTGCTGCGGCGCCTGGCCATTTGTATCGCCGATGGGCGCCGTAAATCGTTCCGCCATGTTGCGCGATCCATCGAAGTCCGGAGCTGCGTGTATCACCTTGGGCGATCGTATTCGACGCAATGAGACCAAACGTGCCCGTCTTCCGCAACATGGAGAAAGCTCGCCGGAAGAAATGCGCCGCCAAGTCAGCATTGCCATGCGACTCTTCGTGCAAACCTTTCAACCATTCGATATACAACGGCCCGCCGCCTGCGAGAATCGTATTCTTTCCCGCGAACGGCGGATTGCCCACAAACGCATCGAATCCCGCATTCGCCCGCGAAAACACCTCGGGAAACTCGATCTCCCAATGAAACGGATTCACCGGCGGAGTCAGCGATCGCAATTCGTCCGCATGTTGCCGCAACCCATGGCTGTCCAGGCGCTTCGCCCAAAATGCATCGACGATGGTATCTCCGAATCGCTTGCGCAGCTTCTCCCGCGCCGCGTCCTTCTTCTCGGAGAAAAAGGCCAGCACCGCCAAATCCGCAATCGCCCGCACGTCCGCCACCAGCGTCTCCGCCTCGTCGAGCAAGGACGACTTTTGCTTCACGTCCGAAGAATCGCCGAGATCGTGAATCGCCGTCCGCTTCGCCTCCACCTCCTTCATGATCCGGTCCGATTGTACGCGCCAGAAAGTCGGCTTCCCCGTGTCCTTCCAATCGAAACACCGAATACGCTCCAGCGACAACCCGACCAGCGAATCACCCCGGCGCAACGCGTGATCCAAAAACGTAAACGGCTGCTCGCGCGCCAGCGTAAACAGCCATAACGACAACTTCGCCAGGTCCACCGCAAACGAATTCTTGTCCACCCCATACAAACAACGCTGCGCCACCAGACGCCGCGCATGCACCGTCCGATCCTCGTCCGGCGGAATCACCGGCAGCACCCCAAACGCCGTCCACGAGGCATCCAGCGCGTCCGCGAGATACCGACACGCCTCCACCAAAAACGCCCCGGACCCCATCGCCGGATCGCAAACCTTGAGCGCCAGAATCTGCTCCGGACGCGGGTTTGCCCCCGGCGAAAGCGATTCCAACACCGGGCCCAGCGTCGTGCGCACAATGGGCTCGGTCAATTCGCGCGGGGTGTAATGCGTGCCCGACCGCCGACGCTCTTCCGTGGGCTGCAAATACAACGCGCCCAGGGGCAGGACATCCGGCGTGCGCGGCGACGCCTTCTTGCCGAGCGCCGAAAGCAACGCGGCCTCGTCTTTCGCACCTTTCCACGATTTCAACGCGGCATCGGACAACTTGCAGCCAGCATCCGCGAGTACCTTTTCGCGCGCCGCCTCGGACAGGCGCAGGGTTTCCTCGAGATTGACGACGACATGAAAGGGAAGCACCGATAAGGAACGGCCGATCGCCTGCTCCAGGGTGAAACCCATCATTGCTTCGTAGACCGAGCCAATCTGCTGGACCTCGAGCGCGCGATACGAAAGGCGTTCGCCGTCGAGATACAAGAGCAGCGCGAGCACTTCGTAGATGACGCCATCGGAAACGAGCGGGGGGGTAATGCGGTCGCCCTTGACGCGGAGCGAGTCGTGGGGACGGCCTTCGAGGAAGGGAAACTTATCGGGATCGAAGAGATCTCCGGCGCGCTCGGGAATGAGCAATTCGCGGCAGGGCGTGCCGTCGTGCAGGACGCGAAAGAGCGTGAGCAATTGGGCCCAGGCGCCATAACGAGCGTGCATGGTGTCGGGATGGCGGCCGGCATCTTCGCGGAGGCGTTCGAAGAGACCCGTAACGGAATAACTGGCGGGATACAAACCAGTGGTGGGCAATAGATCGCGGTCCTCGGCGTAGAGGACGAATACGAGACGCATGAGGGTGGTGAGCAGACCGCCGTAGACTTGGCTGGAATCGTGGGCCAAGACGTCGCGGAGCAATTCGCCTCGACCGCGGGCATCGGCTTCGTTTGCCGATTGAAAGCCGCGGACCAATGCATGGAGGGCATCGAGGACTTGGCCGGCGAGCTTGGTGGAGACGGTGCTTTGGTATTTGCGACTGTCGACCAAAATCGCGGGTAGGCGATGTTCTTTTCGGCCCGTGAAAAGACGCGATTCGTGCAGGAGCATGACGAGCGCGGCGAGAATGGGTCTTCCGGCGACTTCGCACATGGCGCGGAGGGGAAAATTCAAATAGCCTGGGGTTTCGGCTCGGGGGGCATAGACCAAACGAATGTTCGAGCCATTGAAGAGAATGCCGAGGTGGACGCCGGTATCGCGTAGCAAGCGTTCAAATCGAGTTTGGGGACTGGCGCGCCAACCTGGAACGTCATCGCGCTCGGGGGGCATTGCATCGAGATCGATATTGGTGGGCTCTTGGCGGACGAGGAGGAGGGCGCCGGTGGGGGAATCGGAATCGAGGAGGACGTGGGTGGGCGATAAGGTTTCGCGCTGTTCGGCGAGGAGGACGGAGAATCGGTTATCATCGGGCGGGAGAGGCTGGAGGTCGCCGGGGCGCCAATCGAGGACGGCTTCGCAAAACGCGCTGAGGCTGGGGAGGACGACGTCGCCGGTGTGGCCCCAGCGATCGGCGATGGAATCGCGCAGGTCGCGAGGATTGTCGGTGAGGAGGGCGAGCAACGCATTTTGCGCGGGAATGACGTCGGCGTTGGGAAAGGCTTGGGCGGCGACGAGCGCGGGAGGGGAGACGACGATGCCGACGCGTTGTCCTTCGAGGAGATTGAGCCAGGTTTTGTGGGCTTGGGTGTCGCGGGGA
>CAZETM010000927.1:0-3843 GCA_964514885.1 uncultured Polyangium sp.
CGACACGTTATGCCGCATGCACCGCGCGGACGAGGCATGGCCGATGTACGCTCGCGGGTTTGATTTGGGGCCCAACGAGCCAGGCTTGATCTCGCTCGCGCTGCAATGTTTGCACGACGAAAAGAAGCTCCAAGCGCACGAAGAGGAGCTTCGTGATCTCGCGGCCGAGCACCCCGGAACGTGGCTCGCGTATCTCGCCGTCGATACCCTCGACAATGGCGAAAAACACGGCGGGGTTGATCCGAAATACAGACCGAGGTCCTACAACGAAGGGCCAAAAGACGCTGCCGAGTGAATCGCGCCGTCAGTTTTCAATCGTCGGCGCAGCCATTTTCTCGGGTACTGTATTCGACATCCAGGCACGTAAGCCATCGGCGTCGGAGGGCAGGTCGTCGTACCAAATGCGTACGGTGCCATCGGATCCGGCCGAAACGAGACGATCACCGTTGGGTGAAAAACTCAACCACGTAATGGCACCTCGGTGCCCTTCGAGTGATCGGCTTTGCCCCGAAGCGAGATCCCACAACCGCACGGCGCCATCGATGCTCGCCGACGCGAGCCGAGAGCCGTCGGGGGATAGCGATATGTGTTTGACCGGCGCTTCGTGACCGCGTAAAACTCGCAATGCAGCTCCCGTCTCGATATCCCATTGCCTGATTGGTGACTCACTGCCCAGCGAATACATCGTTTTTCTGTCCTTGGAAAAGACAATGCGCTCGATTCCGAGCCCGCTTGCGTCGATCGTCCGGGCTTTACCCGTGGAGAGATCCCAAATGCGGAGGGTATGGTCTCTTCCGCCGGAAGCGAGATGTTTTCCGTCGGCGAAAAAGATCAGCCATTCGACGTCTCCCACGTGACCTTCGAGAATGATCTCGGTTCCGCCTTGGGCCGGAAAAACACGAATGATGCCCCGCGTGTCTCCAAGGGCTACTTGGGTCAGATCCGTTGAAAATGCCGCCGAAGCCAATTGACCCTTGATCTCGAGCAGCACACGTCCCTTACGCGTGGTGAGATCCCAAAGCCGCACCGTCTGGTCTTTGCCAACCGAAATGAGCTGCTCGTCGCCTTGGGAAAACGCGACGCCCGTGACCTGATCTTCGTGCCCGGTGAGTGTGAATTCATCGGTGGGAGTCTGCGGGCTACGCAAAAACAATGGGCCTTCTTTCGTCGCGGATAGGACCAGTTTGCCAGTTTCGGATATGCGGTGAATTTCCCCTTCGAGCATGGTGTTCATGGCTTGGTCGTTTTTTTCGCCGAGCGAATCGATGCGCAGGTTCCCATTTTTCTTGACTGAAATGACCGATTTGCCATCCGAAGAGAAGCGTGCGGACGATATGGGGGAAGTTCCCCGGGCCAGAATACGATCGCGCGAATCACCGATCGGAAAAATGCGCGCAGTATGATCCCAGCTTGCAACGACGATGCTTTCAAGGTTGGGCGAAAAGGACGCCCACGAGGTCGTGTCGCGGAATCCGAAATGGGTTCTTTGTGTGCCGCTGACGAGATCCCGGACGACGGCCGTTTGATCGGGGCTCGTCGAAGCTAGCCAACGTCCATTCTGAGAAAACCAGGCAGTAAAAATGTGGCCGCGGTGGTCACGGAAAGTGGTCGTCGAGTCACTATCGAGGTTCCTGACATGCAATACCGATTGCTCGGTGTAAAGAAATTGCTTTGAATCGGGTGAAAATTGGGCAGTGGCGTAACTAATCGGCGCTGTTGACGGTATGTGCTGTAAGCGTTGCCCGGTCTTTGCATCCCACAAGGAAATAAAACCACCGAATCCGGCGCACGCGACGTGTCGTGCATCGGGGGCAATATGTACGAAGGCACATTTTCCTTCTCCGTCGTAGTCGCGAAATTGCCGCGTACGCAAGTTCAGGACGCGCGCATTGCCATCGGCGGAATACGCAATGGCTTGGTCGCCAGGCGTGAGCGCAAAATGGCCCGGGCAATTAAGTTTGCCGGGAAGGCGTTCCGAGGTGCCCGTTGCAAGATCGTGGATTTCGATTCGACTGTCGGTGCAGTTCGTGAAAGCAATGCGTTTGTCGTCGTCAATGAGCCGCCCCCAGAAAACTTCTGGACCGGAAGAGCGAATCACGTGCAGGGCTTGTCCCGCCTGCACATCCCACACGCGAAGCGTTGCATCTTTGCCGTGGGAGAGCAGCCGTTTGCCGTCGCGGGTGAACGACAATCTCCAGACCTCGTCCGTGTGCCCTTCGAGCGTCCGAAGGAATTTCCCCTCGGCTGTCCATAGGCCAATCGTCCGGTCGTCGCTGGCCGTGGCAATGAGGCTACCGTCTGGAGAATACACGGCCGAAGTGAGCGCTGCGGTGTGGTGGCGCAGAATTTTGGCAATGCCATACGCCTGCGCATCGGCAGCAATCAGCCTCGCTTCGCCCCACCTCTGGAATGAACTCCCGAGGCTCGATAACCAAGCAATCGCTTCATTGGGATCCCGCCGGGCGGCCGCTCGTGCCTGCAGGAGCATCAGCTCGTCCGATTGCTGCATCGTTTTCAGTCGAGCCGATTCTGCTTCGATTTGTTTTTGCTGCGCCCTGGCCCGTTCTTCATTGGCTCGGTCCCGTTCGATTTCGGCAATCCTTCGCGCATCGAATACGCGCGACAGGCTGACGAAGGCAATGACGCATGTAACGACGAGACCGAATGCGGTCGTGACAAACAACGCCCGGTGTTTTTGGACAAACCGAACGGCGCGCTCGCGACGTGAATATTGATATGCTCCGACAATCTGCCCGGTCTGAAATCGGCGCAAGTCGTGGGCAAATTCATTGGCCGTTGGATACCGTCGGGAAGGCTCGCGCGCCATGGCCTTGTTCACGACAGCGAGCAAATCGCGCGGCACGCCTCGGTCTCGTGTCGAAAGCGGCGTTGGATCCTCGACCAATACCTTCGTGAGCACCTCGAAACCGCTTTTCCCCTCGTATGGCGCCACGCCCGCGAGCACATGGTAAAGAATGGCTCCAAGCGCATATACGTCCGCGCGCTCGTCCACGGGCTCGCCAGCGGCTTGCTCGGGCGGCATATACGCAGGCGTTCCCAATACGGCGCCGGCCATCGTGAGCGAGCTGGAACTGTCCGGTGAGGTTTCAGGCGCCAAACTCGATCTGAACGTGGTTTGCCCCGACTCGATTTCCTGCAAATCTTTGGCAATACCCCAATCGATGACGACGGTCTCTCCAAACGGTCCAATCAATACGTTGGCCGGCTTGAGATCGCGATGCACGATGCGTTCGCTATGCGCATACGCAATGGCCTCCGCTACGGCAATCACGTGCGGCAGCAGGGCCAGGCGTTTGTCGAACGTGCGCGCTTCATCGATCACTTCGCCGAGCGATCGCCCGGTCACGAGCTTCATGGCATAAAAGATATCGCCATTCGGAAATCGCCCGACGTCGTATACCGGGACAATCGCAGGATGCTGCAATTTAGCCGTAACGAGCGCTTCACGCAGAAATCGAATTTCGTGCTCGGGGCTCGGGTCGAGCAATTCTTTCAGCGCGACGGGACGCTTGAGACGTTCGTCAATGCCGCGCAAAATTCGACCAATGCCCCCTTGTGCGAGTTCTTCGCCAACGACGTACCGGTTGCGGTCGACAATTTGTACTTCGTCCGCCGTGGCCAATGACGCATTGTCCGCGGGTAGTGTTTCCGCGGAGCCGGCGTCGTTTGGCGGGGTCGAACTGGCTGGCTGTGATGCAGTCATGAAGAGGCCCGAACGCATCGTACACCAAGGTTGGCGAGATGTATCCGTGCCGAAGTTGCTTATGCGTGGGAATGCAGGGGAGAGGAGGGGCGGAGACCAGGTTTTACGCTGGTCTCCGG
>CAZETM010000928.1:0-3832 GCA_964514885.1 uncultured Polyangium sp.
CGCTGCCGCCCATTCCCGCTACGCCGCTCGACCCGCCCTCACCGCTGCTCGAACTGCTCGCGCTCGCACTGCTGGAACTCGAACCGCCCGTTGGTTCAAACGTCGCGTCCTTGATCGGACAACCCCACAAAAATACCGCGCCCAGCCCAAGCAGAACCCGCGAGTCGATGTGCCTAACCATAATCAAAACACTCCCCGCACCACAAAACCACCATCGCCCACGCCCACGTACGGAACCACCACCAAACTGCTCTGTCGCGGTTTGGTTTGTCCTGTACCACGCACAATGCCCACCACCGCCGCGCCAATTCCCACCACGCCCACCGCCGTCAAACCCACGAACAATCCGAACGAACGGTTCTTCTTCGTGTTGTCTGCGTCAGGGTTGTATTCGCCATCTCGCGGACAAACGAGGTTCACGCAATTGTCGGTGAGCGCCTTCTCCGCTTCGGACTGCTGAAGCTTGAAAAACACGCCGCCACCCACCGCCAAAAGCCCAGCACCGCCAGCGACATACGCCCACGTCGGTACGCCTCCGCTTGGTTTGTCCGGTGCGACGGGTTTGTCTTGCTGGTTCAGTTTGTCGGAACCAACGGGTTTGTCCACGGGAGCAGGCGTCACGACCGCAGGCTTTTCCTCGGCCACCACGAGCATCTCGATCGTCGATGCCTCGCCTTCCTTCAGCACCACCTTGCGCTCTTTAGGGCGATAGCCCGGCGCCGTCACCACGAACACGTGCTCGCCCGGATCGAGCGGCAGCGGCTCGCCGATCGTCGCTATCGGAAGCGCCAACCCATCACGCTTGATCTCGATCCCCTTCGGACGGTTTGTTATGACCAACTGTACCCGCGCCAAACGCGGTTCCAGCGCGGCAATGCCTTCCTTGACGACTTGTTCCAGATTGCGCCGACGCTCTTCACCAAGCGTGTCCTGGTTGACCTGCAGCGCACGCCGATAGTCCACCACCGCTTGCGTCAACTTGCCCTCGTGCTCGCTGCACTTCGCAATGTTGATCAGCGTGCTGGCGGCCGGATTCAGCTCCATGCTCGCACGGAATTTCTCACAGCCCTCGGTCCACTGGCCTTCCCCGACGAGCTTGCGACCGCTCAAATACAGCGCCTCGGCGCCTGCAGGATCACGCAGTTTGTCTTGACCGAACACCGATGCGGGAGCAGCGACCACCGCCACCGTCGATACCGCCACGATCAGGAAACGACGACCACAGCCATCAATACTCATCGAGCACGCTCTTTTTTGTGGATTTGGACTTCGATGTCGTGGTGGCGACAGGCTTCGCGATAACCACCGAAGCCGAAGGAGAAGCAGTTGGTACGGAAGCGGAAGGTTTGTCGGGAGCAGATGCAGAAGGCGCAACCGTAGCGACCGCAGGAACGACTTCCGCCACTGACGGGGTTGCCGATGGTAACGCTGCGACCGAAGTTCGTACGAGTTCGGACGAATTCGTTGCACCTGAAACGTTTGGATCGGGCCACAACAAAAATGCTGCCGCGATGCCAACAAACCCAAAGATCAACAGCGACGCAGGCACGACCCACGCGCGCGCTGGCTTGGCAACCGAAACCGGTTGAAGCGACGGTTCGTCACTCCGAACCATGACTGATGCCGCACGATCTGCCGGAAAACTAGGCGTATTCGTCGAGGTTTGTCCGGGCTCTTTCGGCACCGGCGTCGTCGCGATCGCATCGGCGCTCGACTCATTCACCAGCGTCACCGCGGTGCTCGACGGCCCCGCAAGCGATACCGGCCCACCCGAAAACGAAGGCAACCGAGGCTTCTGCACAGGCGTAGGAGGAGCCCAAGCAGCTTGCGAAGCGATCTCGAAAACTCGTCCCAGCTCGGCAATTTGCGTAACCGCGTTGTCGTAACGCTCGGACGGATCAACCGACGTGGCCTTGGCAAACCACGCATCGAACGCCGGGGGCAAACTCACGCCGAACGTCGCCGCGCGCTCACTCGCGGGTACTTTCGCCCCGCGCATGAGCTGCATCATGAACTGGTAGATGCCATCCGAAGCCTTGCGTTCGACCCCCCAATAGGGTTTGCCCACGAGCAGTGTGAAGGCGATGTGCCCGAGCGAATAACGATCCACGGGCGGGCCAATCTTCAGCTCACCCGAGATCTGCTCGGGACCCATGTACAGCGGCGACCCGACGGTCTTCGTGGAATTTGCGTTCACCGATCCATCGGCGACGATCTTCGCGACACCGAAGTCGAGGATCTTCACGCGCGGAGCGCCGTCATCTCGTCGCGTCAAGAATAGGTTTTCCGGCTTCAAATCGCGATGAATGATGCCCGCTGCGTGTGTGCGATCGAGCGCGAGCGCCGCTTGGTGCAGATACGTCACGACATCGCTCGGCGACAGCCTGCGCTGCTCTTTGAGCAGCTTTCCAAGCTCTTCACCTCTGAGCAGCTCCATGACGATGAACGGCATGCCGGTCTTTTGATCAATGCCGGCATCCATCGTCTCGACGATGTGCTCGCTCTCGATGCCCGCCGCGATTTTTGCTTCGAGTTCAAACCGAGCCCGCATTTCGGGATCGGTCACGAGGCTGGGGAGCATCACCTTGAGCGCGCGATAACGCTGCGTGGGCTTGTGCAGCACCTCGTAGACGGCGCCCATTCCGCCCGCTTTGATGCACCGCACGACTTCGTACACGCCGAGAAATACCGTGCCTGGCGCCAAAGCGGCGATCTCACCGGCGGGATCGGGCGTGTGATCAACGGCCATCGAGCGCGCAGGTTACCAAAATGCGCTCGCAGTTGGCTGCTTTCATGCGGCAGTTACGAACGAGCAAACCCCTGGGGCAATTCAGCACGGATTGCCGCTACCCGATGCGAGTCACGCTCAAAAAAAGTTGGGGCAGCAACCATTCTGTCGCAGCGCATCATGAACTCGAGGCAAAGACGGTAAACTTGCGTTGGGTTCGTCCGGGCCAGAGTTGGTCGATTGAATGCAAGATCGTGACGTCCATTAAAATACGCCACGGAATTGTTTCGATGGATCGTTGAACAGTGCGTGATTAACGATTTACCGTTCGTCCCCACCATACCATGGTGGATCGTGTTCATTTTGGTAATGTGCTTCCCGCTTGCGTTGGATGCGGGCTTGTGGCAATGCAGGGCCCGATATGCGTCGGTTCCAACTGCTCTCGCTCGCGGACCTCAAACAAGGTCTCGATGATCTTCTCACGACGCGGCATGCCGCGCTGATGCTGACTCGCGTTGGCAAGACGTACGAGGATTTGCTTTCGCAAAAGCGTGCGCAGATTGATTTGCTTCCGGCGGAGCTTGGGGGAAGCAAACCCTTGCTCGAACAGCTCGCGACGACCGACGCCGAGCATGACGGGTTTGGCACGGCGATTTATTATCTGACCGAAGCATATCTCCATTTGCCGAACATCGATACGGACGTAATCGAAGCGATCATGCACATTCGAGCGTCGCTCATTCCGTCGCTCGAACAGCTTCACGACAGTTATGCGGACGAAGCGGAGGCGGCGCTTCGACGTCGGAGCGAGCTTCCGGGGCTTTCTGCGGATTTGAAACGCGTGCCGGTCGTAGGCGGGACGCTGCACGATTGGGCGAATTCGTTCGTGGATGCTGGAGCGCGGTTGCAAGTGTTGCTCGATCAGCGGTCGGACACGGGGGCCTCGGATCGCAAAGACGCGCAACGGCTGCGCACGGACACGCTGGGTCTGCTCAATCACGCGCGTTCGGCGATTCTCGATGAAATCAATGCGTCACCGAGTTTGCCCCGGCATCTCGATGGGGACATATTCGGGTATCTCGATCAATTGGAAAAAGCGCGCGT
>CAZETM010000929.1:0-3828 GCA_964514885.1 uncultured Polyangium sp.
TCTTGTTGAGCAGGATTTCGACGGCAGATTGTCCAACTGCGGAAGTTGGGTTAGGATGAGACATGTAGAAACCTCCTTCTCGAAAGGCTACCACACGATGACTACCAGCATGTCAAGGCAAACCATCAAATCGACATGATCGATGGCGTGTTGGGAAGGGCGGCGAAATGGTGCTCGATGATTTTCGACCAGCGCCCCAGCGTTTGAAGCTCGTCCAAAGGATGGGGGCGTCGAAAGCGAAGACTCCGACCGGGAGCGAGATCACGGTGGTGCGCGCATAGGTTTTGTGCGAATGGGTGGCTTATCCAATCAGCCTTTCCATCAAGTGTCTGGCACTCGGTCGTTGTTCCGGATCCATAGCCAGACACTGCGCCAATGATTCGGCCCAGGACGCGGGCAACCCAGGACATCGATGCAACTTCGCGGGCGCGTCTTGGTAAATGATACCTCCCAGCACCGGCGGAAATGCATAGGGTCTTTCTCCCGTGAGCAATTCGAAGGCAATCACGCCCAGCGCAAACATGTCCGAAGGCGGTTGAGCGTTTTTCGATCCATATCCGAGTTCCGGCGCCATGTAGAGAGGCGTTCCCACGAGCACGCCCGTTTGCGTGAGCATCGAGCCGCGTCCTTTGGGATCCTCGGGCGCTGCGATCGACACCGTTGCGGCATGCTCCACGTGCGATTTCGATAGCCGATCGTCCGTGACGATCGAAATGCCAAAGTCCGCCAGTTTGATCACCGGCTGCTCGTTTCGATCGGCCATGACCACCAGAATATTTTCAGGCTTCAGGTCTCGGTGGACAATCGATTGTGCGTGCAGCACATCGAGCGCTTTTGCCATTTGCGCGAGCACGCCAAGGATCCAAGGCACATCGCCAGTGCGTCCTTTAATTTGACGCAGCGTCGAGCCCTCGACGAATTCCATCACGATGTACAAGACGCCGTCGTTGGTGACATCGATATCGTAGATGGAAATGAGGTTCGGGTGCGACAACTTGGCGAGGATTTCCGCTTCGCGGGCAAACCTACCGAGGTCGTTTCGGTCGGGGCTATGATTGAGCACTTTTGCAGCGAGATGCACGCTGTCCGTCGTTCGTTCCACTTCGTAGACCGCGCCCATTCCGCCTTCGCCAAGCAGTCGAATGACGCGATAACAATCGCCGATCAAGCTGCCTGCTTCGAATGAGCCGCCAACGACGAGCGAGCCGTCGCTGGGCAGGAGCGAATCCATGAGGCGGCGCGAACGTTGCGCGATTTGGCGCCGTAATTCATCGTTGAGCTGCTGCACGTCGCGATTGCGTGCTTCGAGCGCCCGCAATTGTATTTCGACGTTGCGATACAAATTCGCGTTTTCCACAGCGGTGGCCGCTTGCGATGCGAGCAGGCGGACCAATTCGATACGCTCTTTGGGAAAGGCATCGACCGCGCCGGCGTGCTCCAGGTACATGATGCCGAGCAATCGGCCTTGATGCATCAGCGGCACAGCCAATATGGAAGCCGGATGGTGCAGACGCAAATACGGGTCGTCGGCAAATCGGTTATCGGTGGCGGCTTGGCCGAGCATCACGGGCTCGCTTGCGCGGGCAACGTATTCGATCAAAGTGCCCGGTAGACGGGTCGATCCAGCGAGGGGCTCGTCGAGATCCGTTTCGAGCTGATGAGGGTCGAGGCGCAATTGCGCTTCAATGCGCAGTTCGCCATTGCGAATGAGGGACAACACAGCGCGTTCGGCGCCCGCGTTTTCAGCGAGCAGCCGGAGCATGCGGCCGACGAGGGAGCCGAGGACGAGTTCACCGGCAAGCGTTTGGGTGGCATGCAGGACCGCGGCGATATCGATTTGCTGATGGAATGGCCCTTCGGAGGTATTCACCGAAACGCGGGTGGTGGTGATTGTACGCGCCGATTTCGTATTCGTCTGGGGATCGGTCGTCGTGGTTTCCGGCGTCGTAATGGTCGCGAAAAACTGCGGGTGTTTTTCCCGGATTGCATTGGCGCACGCGGGCGAACCCCAACGCAGGTAGGCCTCGTAGGCTTGCGCGAGGTATCCGCTCGCGGCGCGGGGCAAACCGCGTTCGAGGAAGTATTCGCCGGCCATGCGTAAACCGAGCGCTTCGTCATTGAGAAAGCCATTGGCACGGGCATCGGCAATGGACGACTCGAAAAGATGCTCGGCGTCGGTATGGCGAGATTCGTTGCGAGCGTGCCAGGCGTCGACGAGCAGCTTGATGTGCAGGAAGTTTTGCGGCGTGAATGCCGCCCATTTTTCAAGGCGCGCGCGGTGTGCGTCGATTGCGGACTTGGCCGCGGCGGCTTTGTCGGGCAAGCGGGCGGCGGACAAGCAGAGGGTGAAGACCATGGCGATCAAGTCTGTGTTGGTACCAGTTGCACCCCAATGCGGTTCCGCTGTACGCGCATATTCGAGCGCTTGCGTTTCGTTTCCAAGGTGCATGGCCACGAAGCCGGCACATGCATGGGCCAAATGGAACAGCAGTGGTATGGACGACGTCGCGCTGACCGGGACATCGACCATCATGCGCCACGCATCTCGAGGCTCGGCCATAGACAAGGCTGTGCGCATACGCGATATTGCACGAGCGCCTTCGCATGCGGCGTAGTCCGCGTAGCTTGGCCTCAGCGGTGGAATGTGCATCAAGGCTTGGCTGGCCACGATGCGCGCCAAATTGGGTGTGAACGAACAATACTCCGCAAAGGAGAGGTCACCTTCGCGAAACCCGATCTCGGAAGCTGCTTCCCATGCATCGCATAAGACAGCAAGGGGTTCCAGGTATTGTTTGGCCAAGCTTAGCGCATGCACTGAATAAGCTTTGAGGCCCGCTGCTTCCGACAGATGGATTTCGCCCAACTGCACGAATCGCCGTGCCAAACCGAGATCCTGCAGCACCAGCACAGCGATCATCGCCCCTGTACCTGCTCCGCCGGCGCTTATCCGTGATATCCCGTGGCGTACGGTATGTTCCACCATGGCGAAGCAGATGATGGGAAACAATTCCGGTTTTCCGAAGACGACTGCGAGCGCTGCGCGAATCAATACCATCCCCGCCGTGATCGCCTCTGGATCGGTACACCTCGGCCACGCGGCCAGGTCCGTGGCCGAAGCCGCCATGAGTGGAGGGACGATTCGTTCGAGTTGTGCAGCCAAAAAGGGCAGGAACTCTTCGGGTTGGCTTGGAAAAAACCAACCAAACTCCTCCAAGATACTCAATATGCGTTCCACCGCTTCCGAAAAACGGCCTGCGACGATCAAGAGCATGACCCACACGGCGGTCACACGCCCGCGCGCCAACCGGTCCGGAGCGACTTCCAGACAAGCTCGAAACAGCGCCTCGCCGACCTCCGCTCGTCCCCCCAACCATTCTGCTTCGGCCAATGCGAGCTGGATCTCGAACGTGAGCGCAAAAGCCGTCTCCCACCCCGCTTCGCCGAGTAGCTCCCATCCCGTCCGCAGAAATTTAACCGCATCGCCATAGGCCGACCCCTCTTTGGCCTGCTGCCCGCCGCGTAAACAACGCTCCGCCACGTGTTGTCGTTCGCTCTCGCTCGTGAGGCGCGGCAGTGACCGCAATGCGTGATACAGCATCGCGAACAATTCCGCATTGCCGCCCCCCGCATCCAGCTCGCGGTCGAATACCTGTGACAGCGCGTAATGGGCCGCCTCGCGTTCGGCATCCTCGCGCAGCAGCGCATAGGCCGCTTGCTGAACGCGATCGTGCACGAATTCCCAGCCGTCCTCCGCGGACTCCGCCGCCTCGCGCACCAACCCTTGCTGCTGCAGCTCTTCAATAGCTAGCCGCAGCGCCGATTCGTTGA
>CAZETM010000930.1:0-3826 GCA_964514885.1 uncultured Polyangium sp.
AGTCGTCCGAACGTCTGCAGTGTGCCGCTGTCCGCGAGCGCACCACCCGCAGCATCGAAACGGAGGACGAACTTGTCCCCCGCGGCCCACGATTCCCCTTCGCCGCCTGCGACAGCCACCACGAGCGGCGGTTTGTCCTTCACGATGTTCGTTTGCAGTTGAGGTTCGTCCGCGCTACCGTGGCCAATCAACAACGCACGCGCTTCCTTCTTCTTTCCGCGAGAACTACCGACGACCAACACGGCTTGCGGCCCCGTTACAACCGCCGCGGCGTCGAAGTCGACGCCCAAATTTTTGGGCCCTTGCCAGGACGAACCATCCGCCGAGCGCCACAATTCCATTGCATTGCCACTGTCATCCGTTGCCGCCGTGACGATACCCAGGCCGCGATTGTCACGAAAGACGGCGCAAATCTTCCCGACCGTTCCACCGTCCGCGCGTGTGGGCAAAGGCATTTCGACGAACCCGTCTTGCGGGTACGAGATCACGTGATCCGGTCCAAGCAGGGCAAACCCTTCGACCGGGCCTCGGCTGAGCCACCGCGATTCGCTCACGCGTTGCTGAAATCTCGACGCAACGGGGATTTGCACGTGGAACGGGTCGATTTGCGAAAAGTAATACACGTTGTTGCCCGCACGCGCATACCCGTCCGAGCCTGGCAAAAACACCACGCCGTCCGGCTGCACCGGCGCAGGAACTGGCTTCTTGGGCGGCGGAATCACGCGTGTATTACGAGGCGCGTGGCCTCGGAGCAACCCATCGGGCAGCCGCGTCGAGCGAAACCGCGTCACCGGGGACTTTTCTTTGGCCGCTCGTTCGGTCCACCGTGCCGCAAAATGTTCCAGAATGGGCAACAAGTCGGCTGCGAACGCATCGACCGTGGCGTACCGCGCGGGGGCGTCTTGGAACATGGCTGGCAGCAACCCTTTGGCCGTTGTTTCATAAATGGGATACTGCGACAAACTCCAGGTTCCCGAAGGCAACTTGGAGGCGGCGCTTCGTTGCAATACCTTGTCGAGCTCCTCCATCAACGGCTTTTCATCTTTGAATCCGCGATGCACGCGACGAGCCGTGTTCAGCGGACGACGTTGCCCTCCATTCCATTCCGAGCGTCCGCGGTACCATGTTTCTCCGGCAATCATGTACCATATCGTCGCCGCGAGCGCGTGCACGTCGGTCCATGTTCCCACCAGCGGATTGCGGTCAAAGGGCCGAAGTTGCGACAGCGTTTGTTCGGGCCCGGCGTATTCCTCCGTGAATGCGTGGTGCAACGTGCCGCCCGTGAGACGTTCCACGCGTGCTACGCCGCAATCGCCAAGCTTCGGTGTTTCGCTATCGATTGCGCCGGTGACGAACACATTTTCCGGTTTGATGTCCCGGTGCAAAACGCCGCTCTTATGAAATGCACGGATTCCTTCCAACATCCCTCGCGCCAGCTTCAGCACCCGAACCGGGTCGACGCCGTCGTCGCCCGTATGGTCCACGCGTTGTTTGAGCGTCGTTCCTGCATTGCCCCCATCGATGAATTCCAGCGCTACCCACGGAAGCGTAATCGGCTCGTCGGTCCCTACACGCACCGTCGTCGATCCCGCGCCAAAGAAGCGCACGACGAATTCGGGCGGCGGCACTTGTTGGTGCACCGCGCCGAGGGCCGCGATTTCTTGCTGGATGAGCTTTTGTGGGTCGATGTTCTGTCGGCGCAAATCTGGCAATATGGAAGGTTTCACGATTTTGATCGCCAAGCGTCCCGGCGTCACATCCGGCCATCCTGCACGCGCACTTGCGTCGAGTTCGCCCAGGAACACAGCCGACATGCCGCCAACGCCGAGCGAGCTGAGCAGACGAACGCCCGTCTTATCGAGAAGGGGTTTGTTTTGTGTGAGGTCACCGAGATCCGAACGGCTACAATAAAGCATGTTGACTCCTTGGTTGTCGAAAACGCCTCGCTTGCAAGATCCTACGGCGACTCGCCTCCGGGCCCTAACGGCTTCGTCACGGGACCACCTACGGTATTCGTGGGGGTATTTGGCGGCCTATTTTTAAGCCGGTTTTGAATTTCGTACAGTTGCTTTTCCGTCGCATCTTTGATCTCGACCCTCAAGTCATTGAGACTCTTTTCGTATTCCTTCCGCAACCCAGCATTCTCTTCGGAAGCCTTGGTTGCCTTTTCCTCGTTTGCTTTCGCGATCCCCTCGGCTTGTTTGGCCTTTTCGGCGTTGTCAGTGGCTTCTTTCTTCGCAGCCTCGGCGTTCGCCTCGTTCTGCTTTGCTTTCGTTTCGCTCGCACTCAAGTCCGACACATACTTGAATCCGCTGAACCCCAAAATCAACGCCACCACCAATGCAATGCCCCGACGCGACCACTTCTCCCGATCCGCCGCCCCGCGCGACGCACGCACGAATTCCCGCGCGTCGGCCGAAAGCGGCACGAGACCCAAGTTCACCAAGTCTTCCGCCGCGTCGAGGCGCCCCCGCGTCAGCAACGGATGGTCCGCATCCTTTTTGCGATTCTCGGCATCGCGCTGAATCTCCGCCGCACGCAAACGATCCTCGCGCGCCATGCTCATCCATTGCCGCAATGTCCGCCATTGATCCAGCAACGCTTCGTGCGCAAGCGTCACGCCCTTGTCACCTTTCACGACGAGCCGCGCACGCTCGAGCTCTTCAACGACTTTCTCCGCAATCGGTCCCGTCTCCTCCACGAGCCCCGCAACCGTTTTCTCCACCCGCGTGCCTTGTGGCGTCGTCATCGCCAGCAACACTTTACGAATCACGTTGTGCGGTGCGCTTGCCTCCAGCCGTTTCAGCGTTGCATCCGCGTGCCGTTCCAGCGCGCCGGCAATGCCCCCCATCGCCTCGAATCCCGCATTCGTCAGCCGTTTGCCTTTCGTATCGCGCCGGCTCCACAGTTCCGTCAACGCGAATTGCACGAGCGGCATACCCGCAGCCGTTCGTTTGATTTCCGCAAGCACCAGCGTGCGTAATGCAGGCGTTTCAAACGTGTAGTGATAAGCCTCCAGCGCCTGGTCGATCACGTCACCCCACGCTTTTTCTTCAATCGGGACGAGCTGCAACAGTCCGCGCGGCAATACTTTTGCAATCGGCTTCAAACCGAACAATTCATCGATCATGTCCCGCCGCGCAGCCATCACCGCGCGCACGCCGGGCAACGGGGGCTCAGCCAATGCGGCCAGGAATTCGGCGGCCCACTGTGCGGATTCCTCGGAACTGACCGTCACCAATTCTTCGGCCTGGTCGACGATCAAAAGCGTTCCGCGTTTTTGCTCGTTCACGCGGGCCACGAGCGCCGCCACCAGATCATCCGGCGTGCGTTTTTCCGTGGTATCCGGGGTATCCGTGGTAGGAACCAGGTCCGACAATTCCTTTTCAATGGCGGCTCGAGCATCCGGCCCGGGCGACGCGATACGCACGTCCCATCCTTCCAGCCATCCGCCAAGCGCTCCGTCGGCCACGAGCGGCGCTACGCCAGCGCGCACCAGGCTGCTTTTGCCACTGCCCGATACGCCGACGAGTCCCACGAGTCCCCGGCCGCGCAACATTTCCACCGCCGCGGCCATGTCCCCTGATCGGCCGAAAAACACGTCGCGATCGTTTTCTTCGAATCGCCCCAAGCCTCGAAAGGGGCCGTCTTCTTCCGATGGCAAGTGCCGACGATGCCCTGCCAATTCGCCGCGTAATCGTTCCAGCTCGATCGCTACGGCTTCCGTCGATTGCGGCCGGTCTTCCCGCTTTGGCTGAAGCAACCGGTCCACGAGTTTCGCGAGCCCCGGCGGAACGCCTCGTAGTCTTCCTTCGATACGGATACC
>CAZETM010000931.1:0-3822 GCA_964514885.1 uncultured Polyangium sp.
GATGCGTGTCAGCGGCTATCGAAAATGGTGCAGCAGCATCGAGGCAGCGCGCAAATCATCGAATCGATTGCTGGGCTGGAGACGTTCGTGCGCGGGTCGCTCCCGAGCCTCGTTCCCAAGCCCGCGCCGCCCAAACCTCCACCACCTCCCCCGGCACCTCCGACGGGAACTGAGCCCGAGCCCGCGGCGGAGGTGGAAGAGGCCCCGGTTCGTAGTTCGAAAAAGGTTTCACCCGACGTACGACGCCCGCCAATGCGCGTGAAGAGCGCGCCCCTACCGGCGCTCGAGATATCGGCCGTTGCTTCGGATGTGGATTCGCCGGCCATGCAGGAGCTACGCCGCAAGCTGGATGCATTCCAAATCCTGGTGCGTCGCGGAGACATGGCGCGTGCTGCCGTGGTGGGCCGCGATATCGAGCGTATCGTCGAAAACTTCGATCCGCGGGTGTATTTGCCGCGGCTGTTCATGCCGTTCTTCAAACGAATGGCGACGTCGGTCGGCGAGTTGTCGCCCATTTGGGAGGCGGAAGGATCGGCTGGCTGGCGGGCGCTCGAACAGCTTTATCGAGTGGATTTAGAGGCGTTCCTCCACGACGGCAATGACGATGAAGAAGGCGACGAATGAAAAGGGGGACGCTTGACCGACGATACACGCGCCATTGAAGCGCAAATTCGGAGCCGAATACGAGATTTCGACGTCTCGTCGCTTTTGGAGCTGCTCGCGGAGCTGGGCCTGCCGAATACGCCGGAGGGGCTTGGTCGCGCGGGGCATCCGTCACGTGTGCCCAGGTCTTCGTGGCTAGAGGACATTCGCTTCGAGCGGCAGAACGCCAGCGATGATCCCGCGGTAATGATCGATGCGAATTTGGGGCTGCTGAGCTGTCGGAGCCCATTGCCCGATTATTTCATGAAGCTGATGGTCGATCCCACCGACGCGTTCGTGGGCGAGCCGCTGGTAGAATTCTTGTCGGTGCTCGATGATCGGCTGCTGGCGCGTCGCTTCAGCAGTTATCGGCCCGAGGAGGATTCGACGATCATTGCGGATTGGCCGCTCATGAAGCGGGATATGCTTTGCCTGGGCGCGAAGCGCTCGTCGGCGGCATTGCACAGCTTATTTCGCGATATTTTTCCGGAGCTGCGAGTGAGTGTGCTGCAGGCGCCTCGAGACCATTCGATGCCGGCGCCGAATGCACGGTTAGGATCGGCGACGTTGAGTCGCGCGGCATTGGGCGGCCTGGCCCACGTGCCGGTGCGCGCCATGGAAGTTCTGCTGTGCGCGGCGCAGCGTTTGTCATCATTGACCGATACGGATGGAGTGGCTCGGCCTTGGGGCACGGTGATTCGCGAGCGACTCCACAAGCGCATTTTTCCGGTACTGCGTGGGACGGGTTTGCACTTGGCGGTGTGGCTCTTGGTACTCGACGAAGAAAACGAGGCGCACTTGTACGAGCCTCGCGGGTTGCCGAGCTATGTCGGTTACGACCCGCTGCGTGACGCGGAGGAGACGTCGCCGCCCCCACGCGTATTGTTGTTTTCGGGTCCGATCCCAGAAAAATCGGCCCATTTACCAGGTCAAGCTGCGGAGTTTCCGCACATTTCTTGGCCACCAGATCATGGATGAACGAAACTGATTCGCGAAGACCGAGCAGAGGCACTGCGATGAGAAGGAAACAGGAGCGATCGTGAGCAAGCCGATACAGGACCGCATTTACCGTTCGCGGTTGACAATCAAGTACCGCACCAACATCGACGGGGTTCCCGTGCCGCAGACGCTCCCATTGCGTTTGCTCGTGCTTGGGAATCTGAGGGGGAAGAAGAACGAGGACGGGTCGGCGCTTCCCAAAGCCGCCCGTTTCGAGAACCGGCAGGTCGTGTCCATCAAGCGTGGAACTCGGATCGACAAGGTGATCGAGGAGATGGAGATCACCTTCCCGATTCCGCCGGACACGACGGGACGCCGGACCGAGCTGGTGGAGCACACGGCCGCGGTGATGGGATCGTTCACCAGCGATCGCGAAAACAAGCTGATGCTTTCGGGCGATGTCACGGAGACGGACGACCAGGGCAACTGCGCGATCGAAGGAACCGTATCGTACGGGACGACGGTGTATGACAACCGACCGATTAGGCTGAGCGGCGCTTTGGAAGCCGTGGGGACGGTGAAGTTCGGGACGGCCACGTTGAAGCAGGACAATGCCCAACTGGCTGGCACCTGCCGCGTACCGGTCACGGGTAAGACGAAAGCCGTCACTGCTTCTGAATTCAAGGTCGACAAGACGGGCAAAGGCACGGTCAAGCTCGTAGGCAAAGGGGCGGTCGACCATACGCCGGGTACGGAATGGTTCGAGGGCGATCTGGAGATCGTCAGCAAGCTGAAAGGCACGGTCAGGCCGAGCCCGACGAAAGCAACTGCCGAGCTGGTGCTCGATCCGGAGCAGGCCGTGAAGCTCAAGCACCCGACCGGCCCCTACTCGCTCACGATCGCGGGCAAGATCCCGTTGAAGAACACGGCTGACCTGAAGGTCCGAACGCCCAAAATCACGCTGAAAGCGACCGATGGGGCGGCAGCCGACAAGCCGGTGAAGATCACGGAAGATTTCGAGGTCGAGGCTCCGACCGTCGCGACGAATGCCTCGGGCAAGGTCGAGCTGACGATCAACAGCCTTTCCGTCCGTATTCGGCAAGCAAATAGCGACAAAGTGCTCAGCGGGACGATGACTGGAACGCTGACGGGCACGAATGACAATTCGTACGGAGTGGGCCAGCAGCCGGTCGCGGGTGAGCTCGATGTCGTGGCCGAGGGCAAAACCTTCAAGATCAACGTGACGGGAAACGCCGATATCGTGGTCGCCGCGGAGAAGTGGGAGTGGGATGGCACCACGCCGACCTGTACGCTGAACGGAGACATTCCCATTGCCGTGACGGGTACCAAGCCCGTGACGCAATTGTTCGAGATGACCAATACGACGCTGTATGTGGCCAAGCAGGGCGCTTACAAGTCCAAGGTCAGAGACAGCACGACGCTGCTACTGAACAGCGAGGCCGGTCAGCCGACGTATCAAGTCGATGGCACCGTGTCCGGCACGCTCATGTGCAGCCTGAAGCAGAAGCTCGACTTGAAGAACGGCGCGAGCACGACTGCACAGTTGAAGGTCGACTTCACGGGCAACAACCGCGGGCCCGTGTGCAAGCTGGAGGGCACGCTCCCGGTCGAGGTCGCCAAACCGAAGGTGACGGTGAGCCTGTCGGGGCGGCTGCGTGGCGAGGCGCTGCGGGGAATGGCTGCTCCGGATGCATTGCAACCGGAAGATGTGCGGGCGGATGTAAGCAAGACGCTGAATGAGGATGACGAGGAGTCAGATCTCACGAGCACGGTGGAGCTCGACGAGAGCGGCAAGCTGAGCGTAACGGTGGACGGCAAGTGTCCCGCGCGGCGCTCGCTGCGGATCAGGAGCTTGGACTCGTTCACCCCGGACAGCGTGGCGCGGCAGGTGCCGGAGATCCGGCGATTGCGCATCATGGCTGCGCTGCTGCATGGGCTCAATTCGCTGCTCAATTTGAAGCCTGAGGTTCGCGGGGCGATTGCGAAGCTGGTCGGCGCGGCGAAAGCGAACGCGCATCCGGTCGTGGTGCAAGACCAACTTGCCAAGCGGTACCCGGCGCTCTGGATCGGCGACCAGGATCTAGAGTCCGTCGATCGGCTGCCGCCGAAGGACGTCGACAAGGCCCAGGTTTGGTTCGAGCAGGCGTACTTGGACGTGGAAACGGTGGTGGCGCGAGCGGCGAACATCAAAGGTACGCCGACGTTGCTCGGCTCGACTAG
>CAZETM010000932.1:0-3816 GCA_964514885.1 uncultured Polyangium sp.
GTGCTTGGCCGATATCCACGGATCCACATTGCGGCAAACCTGGATGGCGACGACGTGGATTCCCCTTCGCTCGTGACGCCTGGGCTCATCGATGCGCATACGCACGCGCCTTGGGTTGGCTCGCGCGACAATGAATATGCGCTGCGAATGGCAGGTGCGGGGTACGAAGAGATTGCCGCGGCTGGAGGAGGCATTGTGGCGAGCATGCGGGCAATTCGATCGGCCGATGTCGCGCTCATTGAACGAACATTGCGCGGCCGGGTTTGTCGCATGGCACGGCTAGGCGTGACCACGGTCGAATGCAAAAGCGGTTATGGTCTCGATTTAGATTCCGAGCGAAAGCAGCTCGAGGCCGTGCGGCGGGTATCCGGTTGTCCTGGCACACCAAGGCTGGTCCCGACGTACCTGGCGCTGCATGCCGTGCCGCCGGAAGCGCGAGCGGATCGGGCAGCGTACGTGCGGAATGTCGAAAACGTTTCAGTACCAACGATCGCCGCGGACAAACTCGCTCGGTTTGTCGATGTGTATGTGGATCGCTCTGCGTTTTCCGTGGACGAAGCTCGTCCCGTTTTGCAAAAAGCGCTAGATAATAAATTGGGCGTGAGAATGCACGTGGGACAATTCGCGGACGTAGGTGGCGCGGAGCTTGCTGCAGAAATGGGGGCGGCCTCGGTGGACCACGTGGAGCATATCGGAGCGGCAGGGCTTGAAGCATTGGCACGCGCATCGATTCACGTGGTGCTGTTGCCCATTGCAAGTCTTACGCTGGGACAAACTCCACCACCGGTCGCGGCATTTCGTGCGGCAGGTATTCCGCTCGTCGTGGCGAGTGATGCGAATCCAGGGACGGCACCGAGCGAAAGTTTGCCATTGGCAATGGCGCTTGCCGTGCGTAGTTATGGTTTGTCGGTGGCCGAAACGATTGCTGGCGTGACATCCAGGGCGGCGGTGTCGCTTGGTCTGGGCGATGAATGCGGAAAACTTCGCGCAGGCTACCGTGCTGACGTGGTGTTATGGGATTTGCCGCATGAAAACGCGCTCGTCCAACCTTGGGGCACCTCGCGCACGATGGCGGTTTATCGGGACGGACAGCAGATCGTTTCCGCGTGAATGCGGCTCCGACGTTTTCCGCATCTGCACTACAGCGACGCGTCTCCAATCCACTGCGCAGCTACCGATAGCAATTTGGCATTGTCGGGGGCTCCCGACAAGAATACATTCTGCCAGCGTTTGTCCCCGAGACGGCGAGCGACGTCGAATAGACGACCCCGCGCTTCCGTGATCCGCTTTCGCCCTTCGGCTTCTTGTCCTGCCGCACGCAATGCCATTGCATAAACGAGCCGAATGAGCGGTTCGCCTTCTTCGAGCCCCCCGATTCGTTCGAGCGTGCCAAAGGCTTCCGTGGCCGACTTGAGCGCGACATCGGTTTGCCCGCGTGCAAGTTGCAGGCTCGCGCAATGGACAAGCGCATACGCACGACGCCCCTGCAAATCGCCACTTGCTTCGACGGCTCTTTTCGCTAGGGACAACGCGGAATCTGGATTGGATTGCAATAGGCGCACACGCGCTACGCCAAGCAAACATGCGCTTTCGACGTCTGCATTGGAATGCATGATTGCTCTTTCCGCCGCATTCGACAATTCGACGCCTTCTTTCAATCTGCCAAGCTGCATGAAAGCGAGGCCCAACGTCGCTTTTACCGCGGGAACGAAATCGAGCGCCATCGGTTCTGCAACGCCAAGGACGCTCTGTAACATCGAAGCTGCATTCTCTTTGGCCCCGAGCGCCAAATACGCGCGACCCAGGTCGAATCGCGCTTGACAAGCATCACGCATATCCCTTGCGGCGGTAAATGCATCAATGGCCGATTCGAGCCGCCGAATGTGCGTAATCGGATCTCCCTCGTGCAGCGCCATTTCCGCGCGAACGACGTCCAGCCATGCACTCGCTTCGGGTTCGAGCTGTCTCTGCCGCTCGGCATATCTTCGCGCGCCGCGTGCTAATTGTGCAGCCAGTTTCGGAACGCCCGCTCGGAGCACGTAAAAAGCAAGCCGACCGGCGCTCGCGACGAACGCTCCGGGCAAGGATACTTCGCCCTCTTCTTCAAGCGATTTGAGCTCGTCGGCTCGGGCGAGCAACCGTTCTTTTCGTCCGAATTGCCCGTGCGCCACGACGGCATAATCGAATGCCGTGTGCCAATCTTTACTTCCGCGAGCAAGCCTGGTCATTGCCTCTTGAGCGGACTTCGTAGCCCCGTTCAATCTACCTTGCCAGCGTAGTGCAATGGTGGAGATCAACCACGAGCGGCCGCGCATGTCTTCCGTGGCATCCGGCACCGCGAGAGCTTGTTCGGCATATTGAATTGCATCGGCGAGCGCATTGACCTCCAGCGCCCGTTCTGCTTTGGCTAGCAATTCGACGGCCGGTGTCGTGGCGTGAATGGCGCGAGGCAAGTTGTCGAGGCTCTGCCGATTCCCAATCGACAACGCGTCGTCTTCTTCTTCGTCTCCAGTGTCCGCGAGCGCATCGGGCTCTTCCCCGTCTTCGCCGAATTCATCATTGATGACGGGCAACTGAAGATAGGGATTCACCGGCAAATTGCTTTTCTCAGCCTCGCCGAACAAATCGCGGGCCAAAAGCGGTTCGGGATTCTTGCCCGCGACCTCGCGCAGTGCGTCCCGAAATGCCAATACCGTAGGGTAACGTTCGTCGATGTTTCGGGCGAGCGCGCGTTTGAATACCGCAGCATAAGGCTTGGCTGCTTTGGGCGCGACCGACTCGAATGGAATCGGCGACTGCGTTGCAATGTGCGTCATGATCATGATCGGCACATCGTCGGCGAATGGACGACACCCGCTGAGCATTTCATAAAGAACGACGGCAATGGCCCACACGTCCACCCGCGTGTCGTTCGTATAGCCTCGCACCTGCTCGGGGGACATATAATGCGGTGTGCCGATGACCGCGCCCATGTGCGTAATCGAATTGCCGTCCATGATGGGTTTGGCAATTCCAAAATCAATGATCTTGGGCACGACTTCGCCGGCAATGGAAGTCGTCAGAATGAGGTTGTCGGGCTTTACGTCGCGATGAACGATTCCAATCGAATGTGCAGCGGACAAACCTCCCAGAATCGGAAAAGTGATGCTGAGGGCCTGCTCGGGCGTGAGCGGTTTTCGTGCTGTGATCAGCTCGTTGAGCGTTTGGCCCTCGAGCAGTTCTTGAACCATGTAAAACGCCCCGTCACGACGAATGCCCATTTCGAGCACTGAGACGACGTTCGGGTGCTTCACGCGCGCTGTTGCTTGCGCTTCTCGGCGAAACCGCGCCACGCTGGTCTGCTCTTGCACCAGGTGTGGATGCAGCAGCTTGAGCGCCACGGGTCGCTCGATGAGCATGTCCCAAGCTTCGAAAACTGTTGCGGTGCCTCCGGAAGCGATGATTCTTTTGAGCGTGAACTTTCCGGCGACGACTGTTCCCGCCTGAAATTGTCCGACCGCTACCGTAGGCTCGGTGCGCGTGTCGTTCACTCGCGGAAGCGCCGAAGGAGACGAACCAAACCCGCCGCTTCGCTTGTTTTCAGCCACCGAAAATGCCTCCGTGCACCTGATCCAGAAGCCACCGTATCAGGTTGGCGCGAGGGAGTCTCGTTTTTGACTACGTTCAAGAAACCAGGTATTCAGCCCACGTCGACGCCAGCCCCATGATCGTGTGTTGCGGGTTCACTCCGAGATTCGTGGGAATGGCGGACGCATCGACGACGTAGAGACCTTCCGCGTCGTGGACTTTGCCGCGAGCATCGACCACGCCTTGGCG
>CAZETM010000933.1:0-3814 GCA_964514885.1 uncultured Polyangium sp.
TCGGCCCTTCGTCGTGCCGTGAGAAAAATCTATACAGGGCGACCATTCTGATCCATCATACGCCCCATCTGACCGTTCGACGGATAGAGAAGGGGACCATTACCATGAAGCTCTGCGGCTTTCGTATCAGCAATTACCACAACAAGGTTCGGATCGTGCTACTCGAAAAAGGCATCGAGCACGAAGAAGATGTGACGTGTTTCCCGTCGCAGAAGCCTGAATTCTTAGCTCGCTCGCCGATGGGCAAAGCCCCGTTTCTCGAAACCCCGCACGGAATCATTTGTGAATCCGAGGTCATTTGCGAGTATCTCGAGGATGCGTACGCGGACAAACCGCTCCTTCCCCGGGACCCGTTTGCTCGCGCTAAGGTGCGTGAAATGGTGCAGGTATTGGAGTTGCACATCGAGCTATCCATTCGGCGTACGTTTGGCGCGGTGTTTTTCGGCGGCAGCTTGACGGACGAACAGAAAGCCGAGATTCGCAAGGATACGCAGAAGGGCATTCGTGCGCTAAAACATTTGGTGAAGTTCGATCCGTTCATTGCGGGCGCGGAATTCACGCTGGCGGATATCGCGGCGGCCATTCACTTGCCCCTGGTCTCGATGGCGAGCCGAGGAGCGTTCGGTGAAGACTTGCTTGCGGAAATTCCCCAGGTGGCAGCGTATTTGGAAATGATCGCCCAGCGGCCCGCGGTTGCTCAGGTCTACGCGGACCGCAATGAAGCGATGAAGGCTTTGCGGCGCTAGCAGCTCGTTGAATTATCGTCGCGAGCGCCCGAAAGCTAGGGCGACTGAGCGAGGAATACTTCAGTATTTCGAGCGATGTCGACCGACGATTTCGGGTGCGAGCAGATAAGTCAACGGGCTGCTAACGCCCCGTCGATCCGTACCCCCCAGCTCCGCGATCCGTATCGTTCAACTCATCCACGACGACGAGTTCGGCGCGTGTGACAGGACAAACCACGAGCTGAGCGATGCGTTCTCCGCGCGTCAGGCGAAACGGCGCATCACTCAGGTTGACGAGCAACACCTTTAGTTCGCCGCGGTAGTCCGAATCGATCGTGCCGGGTGAGTTCAACACCGTCACGCCGTGTCGCCAGGCCAAACCCGATCGAGGCCGCACTTGCGCTTCGTAACCTTCGGGGATCGCCACGCTGATCCCCGTTGGAACGAGCTTACGGTCGAGCGGTTTGATGACGAGTTCATCCTCGATCGCTGCGCACAGGTCCATGCCTGCGGAGCCGAGCGTTTGATAAGCAGGCAGCGGCACTTCGATGGTGCCCACGCGTTTGCAAGGCACGCGCACCGTTACCGCTGCACTCACTTCTTGGTCTTCTTCCCGAGCAGATCGCCGAACGTGCCGAAGTTCCGCGGCTCGGGCTTCTTGGCGGGACCTTGCGGCTTCTTCTTTGCGCCGGCGCCAGCAGCAGCGGGTTTGTCCGCGGCATCCGTCGCAGCTTCAGCCACGCCAGTCTCCTTGAACTTCTCGAACGTGCTGCGCTCTTCGTCACGCGCCATCGCGGCGAGGGAAAGTCGAATCTTCCCATCGGGATCGATGTTGACGATCTTCGCTTCGACCTCTTGGCCCACGGTGAAGTGTTTCTTCAAGTCTGCGCCGCGCGCGGTCGCCGTCTCGGACACGGGAATGAGGCCTCGGCCGGAGCGTCCTTGCGTGCCTGCGATCTGCACGAACACGCCGTATCGCTCGATGCCCGTCACGGTTCCTTTGACGTGACCTCCTTCGACGACGAGCGGGGTTTGTCCCTTCGCACCCATGCCCATCGTTCCGGCAAACGCTTCACCGTCGGCGCTGCGAATGGCCACGGGGCTCAGTCGAACTTGACCCGATTCGCGATCGATCGACGCGACTGTCGCTTGTACTTTGCTTCCAACTTCGACGGCGAGCTTGCCTTCGGAGTCGGTGAGATCGGGGCGTTCGAAGACGCCTTCTTGTTTGCGTCCAAGGTCTGCGAAGACGGCGCTCTGGCCGATGGCGACGATCGACACTTCGAGCCGCTCACCGATGCTGAGCCGCGTTCTTTCTCTGCGGCCTCCTCCAGCTTGTTCGAACAGCGCTCCGAAGGACTCCGATGGTTCTCGATTGTCGGCCATAGGACGAGCCTTCTAGCGCGCATTTGCCGGCTACGCGAGACTTCGACGGACGAACCGAACAACGCTCCTCACGCGGGCTTCACACGCCCCGTAAGCCGTTTCACTTGAACAACCTTGAACATTTTCAAGATCATCTCTTCCCTGAACCTCGGTTCGTGCTACGGTGCGCGCCGCGATGTCGGGAGCCTCTGGGGTTCCGGAGATCAGGGTCGATAGCTCAGTCGGTAGAGCTGCGGGCTTTTAACCCGTAGGTCCAGGGTTCGAGTCCCTGTCGACCCACTACAATCAAATCGTTTCCGAGTGACGTCGGAAACGGTTGCTCATATTGTCGGAAATACATCGCTCGGAATGTGCTTGTCGTGGCTCAGGTTTGGAGCACACAAGCAATTCGCCACGTGATATTTACCCACAATGGCCAGAAACATCGAACAACTCACCTCCCAAGATCTCGTCGGCATGTCGCCCACCGATTTCGATGCGATGCCTTTCGGCATGATTCGACTCGATCGCGACGGGAACATCAAAGCTTACAACGAGTGGGAAGCGAAGCTTGCCCGGCGCGACGCCAAAGAAGTCGTCGGCAAGAACTTCTTCACGGACATTGCGCCTTGTACCAACGTGACGGCGTTCCGCGGCAAACTCGATGGGCTCGCCGCTTCCGGCGAAAAGACGTACATCTTCGACTATGACTTCGCATTCGCGTGGGGACCGCGTCGCGTGCGAGTTCGCTTCGTCGTGGAATCGGACGACGAGCGTTGGGTGCTGGTGACGAACATCAATTGATCTTCGTGCGCGCTTGCCGAGCGTCACGCCTCGTCAGAGGCCATTGAACATCGATCGCTCGCACCACGCGCCTCGCCACCCATGCTGACGCCATGATTCCCTCGCACTTCCGCACCACCCCGGTCGAAGGTTTACAGCGCGCCTCGAGCGACGCGTTCGAGGGATCGGCCGTTTTGCTTGCTGTATTCCCCCAAGCAAGTTGCGCTTCCCATCTCAATCGCTCGACAGTGGATCGCTTATTGGGGTCGGAGGCTCAGTCGAATACGTCTGGTAATCCCTGACGACCGACTTCGTGCCTTTACGGGAAGCGACAACCGCCGCCCGCCCCGCAATTCAAAACGAATGCGGAGCGAGTGGCGAAGCTGCGGCATCATTTCCCTTCGGGCATGTCTTTGTTGAGCGCCTTGTTGACTTCGACGTCGTCGACACACGCGAGGGTGTTGTCGTCGTTCAACGTGCAGCGCTTCAGCTTGGAATTCTCGTCGGAGCAACCACGTCCGAATCCAGCAAAGCCCGCGCTGCAATTGCCTTCGAGGTACGTTTGATACATGGTGGGCTTGCCACCTTCACCCGGAGTGGTCCAATGGCCAGCCGTGCGATATCGGACGGGTTTGGCGCAGCCACCAAGGATGAGCAGGGCGGCGCAGGCCATCAATAGCTTGTTCATCGCGCGCTCCTTTTCTCAGTAGAGGCTCTCGGGAAGGACATTATCCAATACCCGAGTTTCTTTGCAATTGGAGGTGGTGCCATTTTCTGCAACAGTGCAGATGTTCACCATGAAGTTGAAGAGCGGCTTTTTCGTGGCCGGATCTTCGCCCGAAAGCTGAATACGCTCTTGATACACCTTCTCGGGGCCAATGAAGGTTTGCTGGGTGAGCACCTTCGGCGGCGGGCCACAAGCGACACCCGCCAGCGCGAGG